>DASXXV010000059.1:0-34855 GCA_036502905.1 Occallatibacter sp.
GGGCTGGTTCTGCTGTTCGTCGCCCGCCCGACCGCGCTCCTGTCCGTTCATCTTCTCCAGGGTTTCGGTAATCTTCGGGCCGGCGCCTTCCATGAAAACATTCATGACCCACGAAGCCACCAAGCCGCCCGCGATTCCCGCTACTACTCCCCGCACCAGGTGAGTTCCATTCTGTTCCTCCATACACACCTCTTTACGGAGCAGATGCCGGCTGCGAATTGTCGTTTGCTTGCCGACTGCACCCGACGGCAGTCAAAGCATTCGTTCACACAGGGCATCTCCGGGTTGGAGCGGCGCAGCCCATGTCGCGCCATGACCAGCGGGAGGAGGGGAAATTTCACCCCCACAGGTGCCGCTTGCGGCACCTCGTCTTTTGCTCGTCGTGATGGGTTCAGGCCCGAACCCGCCCCCTCGTCTCATGAAAGGGACGTCCAACGGCATCGGCAGCACGCATCGCTTCGACCACCAGTTTCGGAGTCACTGTCATGGGCTCATTGTGGATGGTTTCCCCCGGTGCCGTTGCCCGCTCGGCGATGGTTTCGAGTAATTCCCGGCCCGGATTCGCAATTCCAATGTCCGCAAATGTAGTCGGGAGACCCACGCTCATCGAGAATGCAAGAACCTCGTCCACAAGAGCCTTCGGCTGCGACTCCAGCAGGAGTTGCGCGAGCAGTCCAAACGCAACCTTCTCGCCGTGCATGTATTCGTGAGTGCCGGGCGCCGTGGTCAGGCCGTTATGGATGGCATGAGCGGCGGCCAGGCCGGACGACTCGAAGCCCAGGCCGGACAGCAGGGTGTTGGCTTCCACCACACGCTCGAAAGGGTCATCGGGCTCCTGTCGTTCCAAGGCCTCGATTGCCGCCACACCGTCCGCAAGCAGGGTTTTGTAGCAGAGTTCAGCCAGGGCGAGAGCGCTGCGCGTCGACGCGCCTCCGCGCATGTTTCTTGCCCCTCCCGCCACGCACACTTTGGCCTCGAAAAACGTCGCAAGCGCGTCGCCCATGCCGGCAACCAGCGGCCGCACTGGGCTCTTCGCAATGACGGCGGTATCAACCAGCACAAGGTCCGGATTGCGGCGGTAAATGCGGTATTCCGCCCACTCGCCCGCTTTCGTATATATGACCGAAAGCGCGCTGCACGGAGCGTCGCTGGAAGCGATGGTGGGGCAATTGACCACCGGAAGTGAGAGATCGGACGCTATGGCGCGGGCGGTGTCGAGCACCTTGCCCCCGCCGGCCCCCACAATCACGCGGGCGCCAACGTCGCGCGCCGCCTGCGTCCCGCGACCGATCTCGACAGCCGTGCATTCCCCAGCGAAGCGGAACACTTCATAGCGCATGTCCACACTCGCGAAGGTCTTCGTCCACGTGTCCGAGAGCAGCCGGATCGCGCTGCCTCCCGCAACAATTAGCGCTGGGCCATCCAGCCCCAGGTTGTGAATTTCGGAACCAAGTTGCGCCGTCGCATCCCGCCCCTGCGTATAGCGGGCCGGAGCGCAGAATACCTTGAGCATGGGGGATGACCTCCCCGGCAACATCGCAACCCGGGGGCAATCGCCAGAGTGTTGATCGCGCCGGTCCTGACCAATATACTCCGCACTTAGCACGCCCGATGAGAGGGCCGGCTCCCTAAGCTAAGTGGCTTCGTCCCGGAGGTCGATGCATGAAATATTTCGCGCTGGCCGCGATATTGTGCCTGCCCGCTCCGTTGTTCGCGCAGGAGTCTGTGCCCGAAATCAAGTTCCAGGCGCAGACCGATTTCTTCCAGCTGCCGCCCGACCTTTATTTCGGAGAGGTGGCCGGCGTGGCGGTCAATTCTCGTGGACACATTTTCGTCTTCTCGCGGGGTGGCCCCACCGGGCCGGCATACGGCGCCGCGGCCGCGCAGTTGCTTGAATTCGATTCCGACGGCAAGTACCTTCGCGAGATCGGCCAGCACCTGTATGCATGGAGCTACGCGCATGCCGTGAAGGTGGACAAGCAGGACAACATCTGGGTAGCCGACAAAGGCTCGGACATGGTAATCAAGTTCAGCCCCGAAGGGCGGGTGCTGATGGTCTTCGGCCGCAAGCAGGAGGCTTCCGACGAGGGCACCGGCCCGCTAAAGCACCCAAGGCCGCCACTGCCGCCCATCGACGGAGAGTTCCGCCAGGTTACCGATATGACATGGGACTCAGCCGGCAACACATACATCAGCGACGGCTACATCAATTCCCGCGTTGCCAAGGTCGACAAGGACGGAAACTGGATCAAGTCCTGGGGCGAGCCCGGAACCGGGCAGGGCCAATTCAACACTCCGCACAGCATCGCCACCGACGACGCCGGCAACGTGTACGTGGCGGACCGCGGTAATGGACGCATCCAGGTGTTCGATGGAGACGGCAAGTACCAGCGCGAGATCCGCATCAACGTGCCATATGACCACAGCATTCATCCATGGTTGGGAAACATGCCGGGCCAGTCCTCGCCCGGCGCGGAAGCGCCCGTGCCATTGAACAAGACGATGACGAATGGAGCGCCGTGGGCGATCTGCATTACGCCCGGACCGCGGCAGCTGATGTACGCCGCCGACGGCTACCCGGGACGCATTTACAAACTTACCCTCGACGGAAAGGTCCTTGGGGTATTAGGCAGAACCGGCCACGGCCCCGGAGAGTTCGGCTGGATTCATGAATTGGCCTGCCCATCGGAGAACGTCTTGTTCGCGGCCGAGTTGCTCAATTGGCGTGTGCAGAAGCTGACGCTCGCGCCCGCTCAATAGGCGCCATCAAGCGCGATGGTCTTCGGGCCAGGAATGGCGCGGATAGCGGCGCATTAACTCGCGGCGCACCTGGGGATAGAGCCGCTCCCAGAACCCGGCCAGATCGGTGGTGGTCTGCACCGGGCGCTGATTCGGAGCAAGCAGGTGAAGGATCACAGGCGTACGTTGCCGGCCAAGCCGGGGAGTCTCATCCATGCCGAAGAAGTCCTGCAGCCGCGAGGCGATCCACGGCGTTTTACCCGGCTCGTAATGAATTTTCACCTGCCGTCCGCGTTTGAGGCGCAGCGTTCGTGGAGCGTATTCGCGAAGGTGGCCTGAATCGAGCTTTTGCTCCAGCCACGATACGAAGCTGGCTCCGGCATTTTTCAGTTCGGCAAAGCTGCGTCGCCCCTCACAGAATTCCCTGAACGCGTCCCGCATTTCCGGCGCCGCGATGCCGGCGAATTCCAGGCGGCCAAAAAGGTCGTCAAGAATGTCGGCATCCACGAAACGTTCCAATCCCGCTTCAAGCGCCTTCTCCGCAAGTAGTGCGGCCGCGCCGGCGGGCTCGGGCTCGGAGTTCGATTCCTGCAGGATGAGCTTGTCGTAAAGCAGCCGGCTGAGTGAATCCACGCGCTCTGCCTGCCGATTCCAGACCAGGGTCGTTTCTTCTCGCACATTCTCCGGGAAATGGTCCAAAAGCCATTCGGGCTCTGCACGCGCAACCAGGCGTACCTGCGGCAACGGTTTTTCCCTGCGGTCCTCTGCGTCGAGGGCGACGAAGAACGGAAAGGCCGGCGCATCCCCCACCATCTCCGCCGCCGTTCCATTGGAAAGCATCAGGTGATTTCCGGACCGGCGCTGGGCCACGCGATCGGGGAAACCCAGCAGCACCGCCTGCAGCAATGCTTCATCATCGTGCCCTTGCCGCTTCGATGGGCGTATCAGCTGGACTAGATGACGCAACTGCTGCTGAGCTGCGGCCCCAAGCGGCTCGTCGATGGCCGCCAGAAGTTCACCGTGCTGCGGGCGTTGGCCTGAACCAAGCAGCGCCGCCGCAATGCATGCGGCCCGGCCGGCCCCGCGATCCTCCGCCGCCGCAATCATGCGCGACAAACGCGGATGAAGCGGCAGACGCATCAACCGTCCGGCATCCTCCTCCGAGCGGATCAACCGATCGAGCAACCGTTCTGCATTCTCAACCGCCATCCTCGGCGGAGCATCGAGCCATTCAATTTCGGCCGGATCCCGAATTCCCATGGCCCGCAGCCCCAGGCAAAGCTGGGCGAGATCGCTGCGCAGGATCTCGGGCTGTTCATAATCGGCACGCCCCAGGAAGTCGACCTGCGAATAGAGTCGGATGACCCGGCCTGGCGCGGTGCGTGCCGCGCGGCCGGCTCTCTGGCGCGCCGATGCCTTGCTCACCCGCCCGATACCTAGCGTGGGCAGGCCCGTCCATGGCGAAAATGCTGCGATTCGAGCCAACCCCGAATCAATCACCGCCGTAACGCCGTCGATGGTAATCGAACTCTCTGCAACGTTCGTCGACAGAATGATTTTCCGCTGTGCGGCGGGCGCAACGGCACGGTCCTGCTCCGACGGCGACAGGTCTCCGTGCATGGGGAGAAGCAGCCGGTTGTGCGTGCGCGCCAGGGTTGCACACTCCGTCTGCGCGCGCCGAATCTCCGCGGCCCCGGGAAGGAAGACCAGGACGTCTCCTGTCTGCTCTCCTCCTGGCAGCTGGCCGAGTGCATCTCTAACCTGTTCGTGTAGAGGCACCGGCGAGTACGGCGTGTATTCGATCGAAACATCGAACAATTTTCCGGCCGACTGGAGCACCGGGCACTCACCCAGAAATCGCGCCACCGGCCCGGCTTCCAGGGTCGCCGACATCACCACAATGCGCAGTTCGGGCCGCCTGCTTTGCAATCGCTTTAGCAATGCCAAAGCAAGGTCCGTCTCCAGGTGGCGCTCGTGAAACTCGTCCAGTACCACGGCATCCACGCCCTCCAGGTCAGGATCGGAGAGCAGGCGGCGCGTCAGAACGCCTTCCGTTAAGAAATGTAGCCGCGTGCCGGCGCCTGCGACGCGCTCAAACCGGACTTGGTACCCAACGGTTTGGCCAACCTCTTCGCCGAGTTCCCACGCGACGCGCCGGGCCACCAGCCGCGCCGCAATGCGCCGCGGTTCGAGCACCAGCACCTGTCCTCTGACCGCACCCAACAACACCGGCGGGATACGGGTCGTTTTCCCCGCGCCGGGCTCGGCCTCCACCACGAGATTCGGGCCTCGCTGAAGAGCAGAAAGAACATCCGGGACGAGAGCGTCCACGGGAAGGGGAGAGTATCGGCGCACATTTACTATGCAAGCGCATGGCTCAAGGCCCGTCAATTTGACGTTTCCGCATGGTGCGCAATCATGGCCCGCGGTCCCCCTGGGACACACTGCCACGTGCCCGCTGCAGGACGTTGCATGCGATTGATTTCAGGAATGTTTGCACCGCATCTGTCACACCTTCGGGGGATTCCGGCAGCGCCATGAAAACGTTAATCTCCAGCAAGGTACCAATATTTAAAGAATGCCAAGGGTTCGGCGGATGCCACTCGTCAGTTCGCTCCTGCATCCCGCGAGCTGAACGGAGCCTCGCCCTCCCGTATCGAGGCGACCCGGATGCAAAGCGTATCGACCCGCCCGGCATTGGCAGTCCTCCTTGGACTGGGGCTGATCGGAACGTGTCACGCGCCCGCCCAGGAATCCCCGGTAGCGGACCTTACCGGCATGAGCATCGAGGACCTCTCGCAGGTTCGCCTGTCCACCGCGTCCCGCCACCTCGAGGATCCCCGCAAGGCACCTGCCGCCATTACCGTCATAACCGCCGATGAAATCCACCGGTACGGCTGGCGCACGCTGGGCGACCTCTTGCGCAGCATCACAGGTTTCTACACCGCCTACGATCGCAGCTACACCTACGTCGGCGTGCGCGGCTTTCTGCAGAGCGGAGACTATAACGCACGCATTCTCCTGTTGATCGACGGGCACCGCATCAACGACAACATCTTCGACAGCGCCCTGGTCGGAACCGAGTTTCCGTTGGACATGGAGTTGATTGACCGGGTGGAAGTGGCGCGTGGCCCCGGCTCTTCGTTATTCGGCACCAATGCGGTGCTGGCAGTGGTGAATGTCTTTACGCGCCGGCCGGATTCCCATTCGAGCATTGAAGTCACTTCCGGTGCGGACTCGTTCTCGGGGCGGAGCGGCGAGATTCGCACCTCGGTGAGAACGGCTCGATGGTCGGCTCTTTTATCCGGCAGCCTTTACCGGTCGAACGGCCAATATCATCTCCACTTTCCGGAATACGACAGCCCCGACACGAACAACGGCATCGCGGTCAATCTCGATGGAGACCGATACGAGCATGCATTCGGAATGATTCGGCGCGGGCAGTTCCGTTTGGAGGGGCTCTTCGGAACCCGCGACAAAATTGTTCCCAATGCTTCCTTCCAGACGATCTTCGCCGATCCCGGGAACCGTACCATGGATACGATCGGCTACCTGGATGCGAGTTATAGCCACGATTTTTCGCCGAACACCCAAATGGATGTTCGCCTCTATTACGACGCATATAGATTCAAGGGCACCTATCCTTATACCGAAGCAGACGGAACCGGCCGCAGTGTGCAGGTGAACGATGCCGCGGCGGACGGCCTTGGCATAGAGGCGGTACTGGGACAGAAACTTGGTCGGCACAGGATCGTGGGCGGCGTGGCCGGCGAACACAATTTCCGCATCAACCAGAGAAACTACTACCTCGGTCAGCCAGCATTCCTGAACGATCGTCGCAACCTGGATCATGCCGCCGTGTTTGGCGAGGGCGAAATCAATCCGACATCCCGATTCAGCTTCAACCTGGGTGGCCGGATCGACTGGTACGACCTGTACGGCACAACCATCAGCCCCCGCCTGGGAGCCATGTATTTCCCCACCGCGAACACGTCCTTGAAGTACATCTTCAGCCACGCCTTCCGGGCACCCGACCCGTACGACGAGTTCTACGTCGACCAGGTCGATATCACGAGTACAAACCAGTCGCTCCGCCCGGAAAACATCAACACCCATACGCTGCTGGTGGAACACGCGGTGAACGAGAGGCTGCACGTAACCGCGAGCGGCTTCTGGAACGACTTGAATCACATCATCAAGGAGCAGGAGGATCCAATCACCGGCGATACCCACTTCGCTAACGAAATTGGCGACACGGGGCACGGCGCCGAACTTGAGGCGATCGCAAAGTATCCTTCCGGCTGGCAGGTGCGCTCTAGCTATACGTTCGCAAGCACTCGCCAAAAGCAGTGGGACACCAGCGTGATGAACTCGCCTGCTCACCTGGGCAAATTTAATGGTGTTGCTCCGATCAAATCCGCCGCGTTCATCGGGGCTGAGCTGCTGTTCAGCGGTCCGCAGCCAAATTTCCTGGGACAAAGAATCGGTTCCTCGTTTCTCGTGAACAGCACGATGTCCACGCGCCCTTTTGGCCATGGATTTGAGTTCTCCGCAAGCTGCTACAACTTGTTTGACCGCAAGTGGGCGACCCCTACCGGACCCGAAATCGCAGCGCCGGCCACCGTTCAGGACGGACGCACCTGGCGTTTCCGCCTGACGTATCGCGCTAGTTTCGAACGAAAGCTGGGGGCAAAGTGATGTTTCCCGGGCCCCGTTCCACACTGATCGTCTGCCGTGTGCGATGGCGCTTTTTGGCGTGCCTGGCAATGACCGTTTTCCTGTGCGTCAGGTGTCTGCCTGCGCAGCAGGACGAACGCGCGGTGCGCGCCGCATTCGTGTTCAACCTCACCAAGTACGTGTCCTGGCCGGCCCGGCGCGACCGTCTTGTCATTGGAGTAATCGGATCCACCAATATCGCCCAGGTCCTCCAGCAGATTCTCGACGGTAAGGTCAGCGACGGCAGGCGAATCACCGTCATCGTCCACTCCCCGGACGCGGAGCTCAATGAGTGCGACGTGCTGTATGTCGCCGGTGTGCCCCTTTCTGCGGTCAAGTCCATCCTCAATCGATCCGCAAATCGGCCGGTTCTCACGGTCGGCGATAGTGAGCAATTCGTCCGGTCCGGGGGCATGGTCGGTCTGGTCCGCTCCGGCGACCAGATTGAGATCGAAGTCAACCTGCCCGCCCTGCGAAGCCGCCAACTGGACATGAGTTCCAGGTTGCTGAAAATGGCGGTTCTTATTCCCACTGGCGGAGGCCCGCAATGACACAGGTTCGTTCCAGCAGCCTTCGCGCCAACATTGTTATGGTGGTGGTGCTTGCCAGCGGGCTGGCCGTCACCCTGTTCACTGCCTTGATCAGTTACGTGAACACCAACAGTTCCCTCACGCAGTTAGACAGCAGGCTGGCCACTCTGGCTGACGTCATTGGCCAAAACTCCACGGCCGCGCTGGATTTCAATGACAGGAAAGCGGCCGCCGAGGTCCTTGACGCGCTTCGCCGCGAGCCGCCGGTCATTTCGGCTTGTCTCTACGACACGGCCGGGGCGCTCTTCTCCGAATATGAACGCGACCCCGGGGTGCAAACATGTTCTCGCAAATCTGGCGCCAGCAAACAGCCGGGAAAGGAATATCGTCGCCTGACTCGGCCGATTCGCCGCGCCGCCGACTTGGTGGGTGCGATCGAGGTCACCGCAGATACCAGCGATCTCCGGCGGAACAATAACCGCATGCTGTCCATAGCGATCGGGCTCGCCTTCATATCGCTCATCATCGCCGGATTCGCCGGAACCGTGCTTCAAAGAGGTATTTCCGGGCCCGTCGTTCAGCTTGCGGCGGCTATGAATCGCGTCACCAGGGATGGAAGTCTTGACGCGCAGGTAAAGGTCGAAGG
Organism: Occallatibacter sp.; assembly: GCA_036502905.1. Classification (GTDB taxonomy): domain Bacteria; phylum Acidobacteriota; class Terriglobia; order Terriglobales; family Acidobacteriaceae; genus Telmatobacter. Next base: position 8,632 of record DASXXV010000059.1, read on the forward strand.
CGCCGAGGAGATTGCACAACTCGCCTCCGGTTTCAACCGGATGATCGTGGAACTGGAGCGGCGTCACCAGATCGCTCGGCAGGCGGAGTCGCGCCTATTGGAACAGGCTCGCACCGACGCCCTCACCGGTCTTCCTAATCGGCGCTACCTCGCCGAGCAGTTGGACCAGGCGATGGCCCGCCTGCATCAGGGTAGATGGATGATTGGCCTTCTGTACATCGATCTAGACGGCTTCAAGCTCGTCAATGACAGCCTTGGCCACGCCGTGGGCGACAGGCTTCTGTGCGAAGTGGCCAGACGCCTCAGAGCGCGGGTCCGGTCGACTGACACTCTGGCGCGCGTCGGCGGCGACGAGTTTACCGTCATCCTTACCGGGCTGGAATGCGAGAACGATGCCACCATCGTCGCCAACAACCTCATTCAGAGCCTGTCGCGCCCCTTCGTGATCGAGGGCAGCGAGATCACTGTCGGCGCCAGTATCGGCATCAGCACCCGCAGGCCCACAGGCCTCGAAGACCTCGACCTCCTGAAACAGGCCGACAGCGCCATGTACGCGGCCAAGCGGACCGGCAAAAATCGCGCCGTTCACTTCAGCCCTGAGCTAGGCCACATGGCCCGCGAACGCCTCACCTTAGAAAGCGAGCTTCGCGGCGCCATCTCCCGCGGCGAGATATATGTGGAATACCAGCCCGAATGGGATGCCGCCTCCGGCCGGCTGGTCCGGTTTGAGGCTTTGGCCCGGTGGCGCCATCCCCATTTGGGCGACATCCCGCCCGAGAGCTTTATCCCCGTCGCCGAAGAGTGCGGCCTCATTCACGCCCTCGGCAAGTTCGTCATGGAGCAGGCCTGCGCCGAATGCCGCGAATGGCAGAAGCTTTCACCCCGCCCCATCGAAGTTGGCGTGAATGTCTCGTCGCTGCAGTTCAACTCCGAGAAATATGTCGAAGAAGTCAGTTCCATCTTGAACCGCACCGGCCTTAACCCCGATCTTCTGCAACTCGAGCTCACCGAATCCGTGATGCTTGGCTCCCTCGCTCACTCGGCGGAAAAAATGAACCGGCTCCGCTCTCTCGGGGTCAGCCTGGCGATCGACGACTTCGGCACCGGCTATTCTTGCCTCGGATACCTGCCGGATTTGCCCTTCTCCGCGCTCAAGATCGATCGCACTTTTGTCCGTCGCCTCGAATTGGGCCCTGAGGTCGCGACCATGATTCGCTCCGTGATCGAACTCGGAAAAAAGATGGGCCTGCAGGTGATCGTCGAAGGCATCGAAGAACCCTCTCAGCTCGAGGCTGTCCTGCAAATGGGTGCCGACGAGCTGCAAGGATACCTTCTCGGGATGTCGTCCGATGCCCCGCGGATCCAATTTGCGGAAAACCTCGGCGGCCACCCGTTGCCCCTGGGTCGCCCGATGCCGGCTTCCGAAGCCGGCACACGCTCCTGAACCCGTCGAAACTTCCAGTCTGAGACATGCTTCCCGAGTCTTGTCTCGGTACAGTTAGAACCCCACAGAGCCCCGCAGTCACCAGGTTGCAATCCTGCCGTTACCATCAAGCAACAGACGCACGCACCACCGTACGCTACCACGCGTAGGACGCGACCACCTGGGGAGGCCCCGGCGTTGAATCGGTCACCGTGGTCTCGAGAACAAGTTCGAGATTTTTCTTCTGCCACTCGGCGGGAGCAGCACGCAGCCCCTTCTCGAGGATGTCGCGGTTCGACACGAATTCTCCCGCCGCTTGCGTGCCGCTGCTCGTCAGCCCCGCTGCAATCACCATGAACTGGCCGGTTTTGGAATCAAGCAGGCGCGCCACAATCGCGTAGTCCTCTCCGAATCGCTCCAACTCGCGAAGATTCGACCGCCACATGCGCCCGTTGGGCGCCTGCTCGCGGATGCGGTACTCGCCGTTGTCTTCGACAAAGGCAAAGTGCAGCGTCGGCACCATCTGCATCGTCCACTTGTTGTTGAAGGCCCCGATGATCACATCGGGCGAGTTCCTCAAGTCCTCGAAGGAATAGTTCGTGCCAATGCGCACCTGGCTGGGCTTGCCCATTTGTCCCAGCAGCCCGGAAATACTCACGGCTGAATACGCATCGCCGACCGCCACCCCGTAATCGGGATAGGGCAACATCTGGTTCCACCGCAGAGGCTCGTTTGGTGACAGCGGAAGCATCTGGTTTGATCGCTCCACCTCGTTTTCAAAGGTACCGGGATGGTTGCGCGCGTATCTCTGATAAAGCTCCAGCGACGGCCGGTAGACCACCGGTTTGGCGACGCAGATCAGCACCGGTTGCGGAGTCGCGAAGGAAGGCGCCCAGAATTGTTCGATTAAAGTCTTCTGGTGGGCGTTAGTCCCGGTGTTGATGAACCAAATGCCCGTGGCCACGACCGCCAGCAGGCAAACCCCAAATACGAACCATCGCACCCTGAAGCGCTTCCGTTCGGGGGGATCGCTGATTAACGTGGGATTCGCCAGACTTTCAGGCTTCTCCTCCACCGCAGCGCTCTCCGCCGACACCCAGTGGAGATTCGGCGCATACGACCCGACCGGCAGTTCGATGCGCACCGGCGAACTGTTCCGCGCTCCCTGATAATACTGCTCAAGCCGCCGCCGCACCTCGCCCGCCTGCACCCGGACCACCGGATCGTCTCCGGTCGCGTACCCGGGGGAGCGATGGAATACCTCAGTCCCAATAGTCCGTTCTTTCAGTTGCTCGGCACGGCCGTCGATCGCGTGCCGCACCACAAAATCCAGGAATTGCCGGCTGCGAACGGCATTCCGGAATTGCCTGCTGTTCAGGATTTGCTCCAGTTCCGACAGCACCAGGGCTGCTTGCCCCGGCTCCATCGGGGCCGACTGCGTCTCCTTCACGTTGTGGTTCGGATGTTCGACGGCGAAACTCATGGATCCTCTGGCGCCCCCGTCTCCACCCAGGCGGGAATTGTGCAAAACAGCCGATCGGTGTAAGACGTGAACACCTGGCGCCGGCCGCCGGTGCTGAATGATTCCAGGCAGGGGGCACTTACAGCCGCGCCGTACGGCGCAAACCCTCCCTGAATAGGCCGCTCCGCAGAGTGGCATCCAAATGTAGACCAAAGTAGACACGCGATCGGAAGGTTGTGTCAAGCATTCATGGTAGCCTTTAATCCCGTCCCGCCAGACAAACGCCCAAACGCAGAGTATCCGGCAATAAATTGATAATAAAATGCTTAGCACGACTCTCTTACGGTAAGAGCACTGTATATTACTTGCCTGCACCTTAGAGGCAGAGCGAAGCTCCAAGGCTGGCGGTCCGAGTGGAGCCGGCGCCGCAACCAACCAAACATCAATGACACGAAAATTTCCCGGGTGACAGATGTCGTGCTGACCGGGAAAACGTTTGCCCACAGGAGACACACCATGGCCAGTGCCACCCGATTCAAAAGCTTCTCTACCTTCCTCATCCTGCTCCTGGCTCTCACCGCCACCCGGGCGTTCGCGCAGTTTTCCAGTGGCATCGAAGGAACTGCCCACGACACCTCCGGTGCGGCCATCGCAGGAGCCAAGGTAACTATTACCGATACCCGCCTGGGCGTTTCCAAGGAGACAACCACCAACGACGCCGGATTTTTCCGCATCGACAGCATCGCCGCCTCCACCTATACCGTCGAGGTCCGGATGACCGGCTTCGAGACCTGGAGACAGGCCAACCTCACTCTCCAGGTGGGTGAGGTTCGTACTCTTGCCCCTGCCCTCAAAATCGGCGCCACTTCCGAGAACGTCGAAGTCTCTGCGTCGGAGACCGCCGTCGACCTCGTGACCCCCACCACGGGTTCCGTTATTGCCGACACCACCCTTCAGCAGACTCCCCTGCCCGACCAGAATGTCTACGGCCTCACAGCGCTCACGCCGGGAATGACCGGCAGTGCCGTTACCTCGGGCGATAACTACACCAACGAATACAACATCAACATCAACGCCGCCGGGTTACGCCAGGAACAGAACGGCTACATGATCGATGGCGCGTACACCAACACCCCCTCCCGCGGCGGCAGCACTTCCATCTCCCCCAATCCCGAAATCATCCAGTCCATGAACGTCAAAACCAACAACTTTGACGCTCAGAAGGGCAGGAATGCAGGCGCCACCGTCGAGGTCTTCACCAACTCCGGCTCCAACGATCTCCACGGGACGATTGACTATTACTTCCGCAACGACAGCCTGACCGCGCGGACCGAGTTCCAGAAGAAGGTCCCCACCTTCAACCGCAACGAGGTCAGCGGCACCATTGGTGGCCCTGCCATGAAGAACAAGCTGTTCTGGTATGGCGCCATCGACGTGCTCCGTTCCAGCTCCGCGCAGGCGTACACCATCACGGCTGAGACCCAGGACTTCGACAACTGGGTGCAGGCCAACCTGCCAACCACGGTAGCCGCGTCCATTCTGAAGGCGGCTCCACCCCAGTCATTCCCCACGTCCAACCTGCAGACCGTCGCCCAGTTGGAAGCGGCAACCCCCGGATACTACACGCCTCCGGCCGGAATTCCTGCCGACCTGAACGCCGTGGGCACCGCCAACGTCAGCCAGACCACTCCCAATAATGGATACCAATGGAGCGCCCGCGTCGATTATTACCTGGGCAAGAACGATCGCCTTTACGCCGATGGTATCCGCACCCATCGCACCTCCGAAGGGCTCCAGGCGCGTCCCGCCACCAACATCCCCTATTACGACATCTCCGAATTCCTTAACGTGGACTGGACCCACACATTTTCGGCCCGCCTTCTGAATGACTTCAGCGTCAATATGATTCGTCCGCAGGGCGCCAACGGCTCTACCCCCTCCGAAGCGATCCCCTACGTGAACGTCACTGGCCTGCAGGGTTTCGGAACATGGGGAGCCGGCAACTTTATCCAGACGACCGTCGGATGGCGCGACGTCATGACCGCAACCGTCAAGTCGCACACCCTCAAGTTTGGATACGACGGGTACAACATCCGCGAGAACGACTTGCAGGACAGCGCGTTCACGCGGCCGACTTACAACTTCGACAACCTGCTCGACTTTGTGCAGGACAAGGCCACCTCCGAAAACGGCACGCATGTCGACCTGCTCACCCACGGGCAGGCTCCCTATGTCCGCCGCTATCGCGAGTTGTATACCGGCCTCTTCCTCCAGGATGACTGGAAGGTCACGCCCCGGTTCACCCTGAACCTGGGTGTCCGCTACGACTCCATGGGACACCTCTTCGCCATTCTCAGCCCTAAGCTGACACTCCTGGAATTGGGGAAAGGAAACCGGCAGCAGCAGATTGCGGACGCAGTCGCCGTTGCGGCGCCCAACGGGCGTTCCAACGTGCTCGACCACATCGTGTATGGCGTCACTCCGCGCCTCGGGTTCGCCTGGGATATGCGTGGAAACGGGAAGACCGCATTGCGCGGCGGCTTCGGCATGTTCGCCGACCAGCCTCCATACCTGCATATTACCGATGCAACCTCCGGCAACCTGCCGTATTTCTATTCGCCGTACATCAATGTGCGGCAGGGCAATCCCACGCCTGTCTTCCAGTTATGCGATCCGCCCCAGGGCTACAACCAGGTCTGCCCGGTGGTCGATACATCCAATGTAACTTTCGACAGTCGTGGCGGTATCCTGCTCAATGGCGTGCCGGAGCGTTCCGGGCTGGGCGGATTTAGCCCTAACTACAAGATGACCCAGGTGGAAGCCTGGACTCTCAGCGTGCAGCAGCAGTTGCGCAGCGACCTGATCTTTGAACTCAATTATTCGGGCACAGCTGCCCATCATCTGCCCATTTATCAGAACACCAATCGCTTCGCCGGCGACCTCATCGTCAACAAGGGCAGTCCGCACTTCCTTAACCCCAGTTTCGGCGCCATCGAGTACGGTACCTCCAACGGGAATTCCGTCGGAAACGTCGGGTCGGCAGTCGTGACGCGCCGCATGGCCCACGGATGGTCCCTGCGTGGCATCTACACATGGGCCAAGGCGCTGGACGTCTACAGTACCGCGCAATCGCTCAACGGCGGCGCGCCCTTCCCGAATACGCAAATTATCCAACCCGATAACTTCAGAGCCCAGCGAGGACGAGCCGATTTTGATATCCGGCAGCAGTTCTCGCTGGATGGCATCTGGACCATCCCCACCCACTTCGATTCCATGGCAATGAAAAACATCCTTGGAAACTGGCAAATCGGCGGCATCTGGCTGATGCAGACTGGCCTTCCCTTCACGGTCTACACAAGCAGGGCATTCGACCCGATCTTCGATGCGTCCGGCAACGTCGTCGGCAACAAGGGCGGCGATTACAACGCCGACGGAACGAATTACGATACACCGAACGTCCCCGCCTTCGGCCGGCATCTCACCGGCAAAAAGAAGGGTGACTATCTCAAGGGAATTTTTGGCCCTTCGGCCACTGCTGCCAGCCAGTTCCCTGCGCCTGGCCTCGGAATGGAAGGCAACCTCGGCCGCAATACTTATGACCAGCCGGGTTACAACAATGTCGATCTCAATATCGCCAAGTTCTTCAATTTTCCATGGTTCTTCGGGGAAAAATTGAGGCTCGAGGCGCGCGGCGAGATTCTCAACCTCTTCAATCGCGCCAATCTCACCCTGGTCAGTTCGGATATGACCAGCGGCACCTTCGGCCAGGCAACCAATTCGCTGCCCGCACGGACTATTACCTTCCATGTCCGCGCCAGCTTCTAACCTTGTCGGAAAGAGACTTACCTGTGTGCACATATCTCCGGGCGTTTTTGGCCCGGAGATATGGCATCCAGACTGGGCTGGGTTTCCAACCTTACAGTGACCGTACGGTCGCGCTAAGGTGGGCGACCACCTACTGGCGCCGGCTGCCAACGGAACGAATTGGAAAGCCGAAACCTCCGTGCCCACCCTCGCGACGCCTTTGTTTTTGTCGCTAGGCGGAACCACGAAGGTTCAGGGCGTCCACCGCTGGAGCTACCAATTCTTTCGGGGGAATTCCAAGCCATGCGACCTAAAGGTCCGTTTGAAGGGCCCATCGCAATTCGCATCCTTCCTGTCTTCCTGTTCATGTTTTTCTTCTTGAATTCATCTCTGCTTCGCCCCCAACTCGGGGATCTGCCCCCCATGCCGCAGATCACAGTGACTGAATCCCACGAAGGATTCACGGCCAAAATCGGCAATGAGTCTCTGCGGATGACAGTTTGCACTGATTCGGTGATTCACGTGGTCGCGGGGCCGGCTGATGCCCCGTCCACCGCTGCCGATCAACCCTGGATGCTGTCCGCCTCCGAATCCTGCCCTGGCGCGCCATTCAAGTTCACCCAGGACAGCGGCACCGCGAGCATCACCACCGCACGCCTGAAGGTCGCCTTCTCCCTGGAACGCGGAAACTTCACCTATCAAACCGCGGATGGCGACATGCTCCTCCGCGAGGACAATGCCGTTCCACGCACATACGAGCCCGCCGTCATCAACGGGGCCCACACCTACCACGTGGCCGACCGCTTCTCGCCCGATCCCACCGAGGGCATCTATGGCCTCGGCCAGCACCAGAACGGAATGTTCAACTATCGCGGCGCCACCGTCCTCCTGGCGCAGAACAATACCGACGTCGCCATTCCTCTGCTCCTCTCCAGCAAGGGCTACGCGCTAATGTGGAACACCGCCTCGGAAACTGAGGTCGACAATCGTTTCCCGCTGGCCCTCAAATTCACTTCGCTGGCCGGCGCCACGGTCGATTACTACTTCATCTACGGTCCCGAGTTCGACGACATCACTCATCGTTACCGCGCCATGACCGGTCACGCCCCCATGTTGCCCAAGTGGTCCTACGGGCTCTTCCAGTCCAAGGATCGCTACAAGACTCAAAGCGAAATCCTCGATATCGCCTCCCGTTACCGCCGGGAACATATCCCCATCGACGCCATTGTGCAGGACTGGTTCTGGTGGAAGACCGAAGGCGATCCGGTGTTCAACGAGAACTACACTGATGTTCCCGCAGAGCTGAAGCTACTGCATGACCAGCACTTTCACGCCATGATCTCGGTGTGGGGCCTGTTCGATCCGCGCTCTACGAATTTCCAGACCATCAAGGCCAATCGCTGGGACATTCACGACGCACACGTGTATGACGCCACCAACCCCAAGGCGCGCGACTTCTACTGGCACAGCCTGGCCGGCAAACTCTTCGCTCAGGGTTGGGATGCCTTCTGGCTCGACAGCGCAGAGCCGGAAGAATACTGGCCGCATATGGGCGACGCCATCCTCCGCGACAAGCAGCTCGCCATGGGCAACGGCGCGCTTTATACCAATATCTTCCCTCTGATGCACACCCTCGGCGTGCAACAGAATTGGAAAGCCGCTACCAGTCAGAAGCGCGTATTCCTGCTCACCCGTTCGGCATTTCTCGGGCAACAGCGCGTCGGTGCAACCGTGTGGTCCGGTGACGTGTACAGCACCTGGTGGGGACTTAGTCACCAGGTCGCGGCCGGTCTCAACTTTGCACTCTCCGGGTATCCCTACTGGACGACTGACATCGGCGGCTACTGGCCCCCCACGCAGAACACCAATCTGGTGGACCCTGGCTACCAGGAGTTATACGCGCGCTGGTTTGAATACGGCGCCTTCTGTCCCATCTTCCGCACTCATGGCCACCGCGATCACAACGAGTTCTGGACCTACGACAAAGTCGAACCGATCCTGCTCGCCTACGACAAGCTGCGTTACCGGCTCATGCCGTACATTTACTCGCTTGCCTGGCGCGTGCACCAGGACGACTACACCATCCAGCGGCCGCTGGTGATGGACTGGCGCACAGACCCGCGTACATGGAACATTCCCGATGAGTTCATGTTCGGGCCAGCCATGCTCATCAACCCGGTCCTCAAAGCCAATGCGACTAGGCGGTCCGTTTATCTGCCCCCCTCGCCTGCTTGGTACAACTTCTGGACTGGCGAAACCGTCAGGGGCGGCGAAGACATCGAAGCCGATGCCCCGCTTGATCGCACGCCCATCTTCGTGCGCGCAGGATCCATCATTCCCATGGGACCGGAGATTGAGTACGCCGCTGAGAAGCCCGCCGGGCCGATCGAGCTCCGCGTGTACACCGGCGCCGACGGAGCGTTCACTCTATACGCCGACGAAGGCGACACCTACAACTACGAGAAGGGTGCCCACGCCATCATTCCCATTCAGTGGTCTGAAGCCGACAAGACGCTCACCATCGGCAATCGCGCCGGAGAATTCGCGGGAATGCCCAGAAATATGGAATTCCGCATTGTGTGGGTCTCTGCCGGTCACGGCGCAGGAGAGGCCGCGGCGGACACTCCGGACCAGACCATCAACTACAACGGCTCGGCAACTTCGATTAAGAAGCCCTGAGCCGCACATCGAAACCGGAAGCGGGCGCGGTTCTATAATCTGACTCCTGGGGGGAGCCGTTGCGTTTCCAATGCGCCCAATCCGTCTTTTTATTCGTCCTGGTTTTGTGTTTTGGATGCACAGACAGACTCGCCGCGGAAGAATCGCACCAACGCTCGAACCTCGCAGAAATCCAGGCCCTGATCCGCGCCAGGCAGTACGATGAGGCCCTGGCGCGCACCGGTGCCGATCTCCGGAATTCGCCCGCCGACTACCGCCTCTGGACCATTCGGGGAATCGCGCTCTCCCTAAAAGGAGACACCAGCCGGGCAGTGGCTTCTTTCGACAAGGCGCTCAGTATTTCCCCGTTGTACCCCCCCGCGCTCAAGGGCGAAACCGAAATTCTGTTCCGCTCCGCCGACCAGCGCGCCATCCCTCTGCTGGAGAAAATCCTCAAAACAGATCCGCGCGATCTCACCGCCCACGAGATGCTGGCGACGCTCGAAAGAAAAAATGGTGATTGCGCCGCGGCCAGCGAACACTTCCGGGCAGCCGCTGATGCAATCAACACCCATCCCCAGTCCCTCGAGGCATACGGATATTGCCTGCTGGAAACCGCGCAGCCGGAGAAGGCTGTCCCCGTTTTCGAGCAACTTGTGACTTTGCTGCCCGATCGCAGCTACGCAAAATACGATCTCGCAGTCGTTCAGGTAGCCAGCAAACAATATGAAGCCGCCACCAAAACCCTCGAACCTATGCTTACGGAGGACCAGAAGGATCCGGAGATCCTGAGTCTCGCTTCGCAGGCCTACGAAGGCACTAAGAACACTCCGCGGGCGGTAGCCCTTCTGCGCCAGGCCATCGTGCTCAGTCCCAGAACGCCGGGCTATTATGCCGCGTTCGCGTCCCTGTGCCTGGAGCACGATTCCTTCCAGGTCGGCGTCGACATGCTGAACGTCGGGCTGAAAAACATCCCGGACGATCCGTCTCTGTATCTTTCGCGCGGCCTCCTCTATGTCGAGCTTGCCCAATTCGAAAAAGCCGAAGCGGACTTCAGCCGGGTGGAAAAGCTCTCATCCTTTCAGGCTATCGGCTCCTACGCGCTGGCCCTGGCGGAAATGCAGAAGAACGACCCCGAACAGGCTCTTAACAATGTCCGTGCACAATTGAAAACCCATCCCGACGATCCTTTGTTGAACTACTTTCTCGCCCGATCGCTCATGAATCAGTCTCCAGATGTGCAGAGCGACGAATTCAAGCAAGCCATGAGGGCGGCCCTGAAGTCAGAGAAAGCCAGGCCCGATTACGCGCCCGCGCATGACCTCCTGGCCGCCATTTACATCCAGGCTGGCGATTACTCGCGCGCCGTCGAAGAGTGCCGCACGGCTCTGCGCTACGATCCCTCCGACGAGACCGCTACCTATCATCTCCTGATGGCGTTGAAGCACACCGGACACACCGAAGATCTGGCCGCTCTTTCCAAGCGCCTCGCCGAACTCCATCGCGAGTCGCTTCAGCACGAAAACCAGCGCAAGAGCTTCCGCCTCATTGAAGGCGATCCTGCAGGTCCGGCGCCCACCGGCGCCGAAAAACAGGCCCCGTAGGACGACTTGGGAATCGTCGTGGTTGCAAGGCGCCAGCGAACTTCCGGGAAGATGGTATGAGCACAATTGCATTACGCCGGTGTGCGAGCCCGTTTACTTACCGTGCCACGGTAGTACGCCAACTGGCCGTCGGCGCCTGGAGTTCGTCTCCCGCGGCGCACGCCTTCGTCAGGCGACCGACAACTGGTGCACCGATGGCGCCTGGCGTCGAGGAGGAATGGGCTCCGATCCCGCTTTGCGCCCCTTCGAAATCTCTGCGCCGAAGGCGTCGTTCTGCACTTTTGTCGGGGGATGAAGTACAAATGCGCCCGGGCCGGAGGGAATCAGCGTGAAAAACAGCGTCTCCCGGCCGGTGTCGCGCCCGGCCTTGAACTCCAGCCACTGGCTCAGCCGTCCATCGTGAATCTCGGGTCGCCCCTGCCAGAAATCGGGCTCGAGCGTGCACTCGATCCGGAGATCATCCAGCTGCAATTCGATCGAGAGAATGCGCTTGCTGAAGTAGCGCTTCGCATTCGCTTCGCCGATGCGTAGCCCGGTACGTTGACGCCCGTCCTGATGTGTCTTCACCAGCATAATTTACCTTCCCGGATGTTGAGGTCCACCGCGGAGTTCCGGCACGCGCGCTATGGAGAGACGTTTGCGTGACCGCCGAACCAAGGGCATGATACTTAGAAGTATTCAGAAAGGGCCCGCCCACGCATGTACGAACCGGCTTGCTTTGTCGTTCGCCGGAGACGTTCAATTGCGGGACCGATGCATCAAACTCCGAGGGGAAGGTGGACTGGGAGCCATGCATTTGTTCAGTTTGCTTGCTTTCGAAGATATCACGAGGAAAGGTGACAAAAGACGTGGGATCTTGGTCGTAGCGAAAGCCCAGTGACGCACATCACTAACGTTTTATCTCCAGGCAACATATACGCTCGCTGAAACGATTTTTCAATCAAGTCGCCTCGGTTGCCCAGTATCGTTGTCACGGCTTCGCAGAGAAAGGGTTGATTTCGTGTCCTCCGTAGCTGGAGCCGGTCCGGTCTAGAAATCTCCATCAGTCGTCGTGTAACCATTCGCCAGAACTCCGCACGGGAATGCAGGCTACTTGCCCGCCGTGGTTTGATCAGCAACCGCCGCCCCCAGCGCCTTCAGGCGCATCTGCGCCAGCACGTAAGACGACGTTGGAACCTGGAGCGCGAATTTCGGCCGTTCCAGCTTCCGGTAATCCGCAATCGCAGTCTCGCGCTCGCCATACTGCTCCGCAATGCGGCCGAACGCGTACCAGAAATCGTCGTTCGGCTCATCCAGATTGAGATCATCCATGGCGTGCAGCAGCAGTTCGCGGGCTTCCTTGGTCTTGCCGGTTTCCGCATACAGGCATGCAAGCGTGTGCAGGATGTGCGGGTTGTCCTTCGCGAGTTGCGTGGACTTGATGGCATTCGCGATGTCGCTCTCCTGAACCTTCCCGGTGAACAGCGCAAACCAGGCCGTCGAGTTCAGCAAATCGGCATTCTCCTTCCCCTGGTCAGCTACTTTCTGCGCCCACTGTTGGGCTGCCGCGTAGTTGCCGCGGCTGGACTCGACCCTCATCTTGGCCTGCAGCGCGTCCGTATCGTTCTCCAGCGCCTTCAGGCGTTCGTCGGACAGGCCCATCGCCTCGTCGCAGCGCCGCAGCCCGATAAGTGCCTCGATGTTCCCGAGGAACGCGTAAAGCGATTCAGGCGCCTGCTTGAGGAGCAAGGAGGCCACATCTAGAAGCCCGGAAGAATTCTGCTGCAGTGAGTAGCCGGACGAGAGCGCCAGCAGGATGTTTGTCTTCTCCTGCTCACTTACGGGGCTCTTGCGTGCTTCTTCCAGAATGTGCACGCCTTGCGCGACCGTGGGCCGAGTGCCGATAAGAATGGCGGCAGCGGCGAGTTTCAGACGGCGCGCATCGGGCGCTGCGCCTTTCGTCCAGAAGCGGGGGAAGATCGGACCGCCCAGCGGATCGTCGCCGCCTTCCAGGTGTGCATCTTCGCGCAGCCAGTCGAGCAGTTGCTTGGCACCTTTCAAATCCCCGCCAGCCACCCGGTCGAGGATCTCCAGCCCGATCGAGTTCGGCTTTTCCGCCGTGTCGAGAAGTTTGTACCGGCCCTCCTCCTTCACCACGAACATCGTCATGCTCGCGCCGCCCGGAATCTGGACCTTCTCGCGATATCCGACGGCGTCGCTGCCGTCGCCCTTGGGATCGAACGCCGCGGCCAGGATGTCGAGCGTCACGTCCAGAAAGCTGCCTTCCCGCGCCAATTGACTGTTGAGTTGGCGGCCTCCCTCCAGTTCCTTTCTCTTCTCGTCCTCGTCAAGGTTGTCCAGAACCTTCAGCGCGCCGCGGCTGAGAAGCGGTTTAATCTTGCTCTCCGACAGGTCCGGATCCATGGATGTGAGGAAGAAATGCTTCGCCAGGTCGGCGGGCGTGTTATCGAACTTAATGTCTTCATGCCGCTGCGCGCCGTGAAGCATGGACGCCAGGCCCACGGATTGCGCGGCGCTATCGCCCGATGCCCCGGCTTCGAGAAAGTCCGCGGCCGCCGGATAGTAGCGCACGTTCATAAGCATCTCGCCGGCAGTGTGCGCAATTTGCTTGCGATTGCTTTCATCACTTGCCTGTTTGTTGGCTTCTGCCAGCCCGGCCTTGCTGCCCTGTAGTGCCGCAACGCATGCGGCCAGCAGTGCCTTGGGCTCCGGATTTAGCGACTGCCCGGCGCTGCAAGCGCCCGCAAAGTCGCCGCCGTAGAACTTGGCAAATGCCAGGTTGTTCGACAGGTTCAGCAAATTGAGCCTGTCTTGCCCGAGGCTCTCATACTCCGCGACGGATTCGCCGATGCGCGATTGGCGGCTGTAGCGCCGGCCAGCGGGATCGTATTCAAGCAGGATGGCAAGGTCGCCCTGCGTCTCGTGATCGTCGGGATCCAGCTTGATGGCAGCACGATACGCGTCTGCGGCACCCGCCAGGTCGCTGCCGGGCCGCATGCTGCGGCCCACCAGGTCGAACTTGAGAATCTGCGCCAGGACCTTTTCGGCCAGCGCAGAGTTAGGCTCGAGCTTCACTGCCTTGCGCGCTTCCTCGCGCGCCGCCTCCCCCATCCCCGCGTCGAGCAGCACCTTGGCCACCTGCAGATGGTGGACCGCTTCACTGGGATGCCGCGCAACCAGGTTGCGATAACTCAACAGTGCTTCATGCACTTTTCCCTCACGCAGCAGCACCTCTGCCTCGGGCTCGAACTTGATCATCAGCGCCGGCCCGGCAATGATGTCGGCGACCTTGTTGCGCAGTTCCGTGGCTTCCGCCATCGAATAGCGGCGCCTTCCTGTATCGAAAGTGAGATGAGCGACGACGACTCCGTCTTTTTCCGTCGAAAATCTCTCCATGATCTGCGCAGGCCCGAGAGAGATCGTCCCATCCTTGGGCAGTTCCTTGGGAACAAAGCCGAGAGGAGGAATGACACGGTAGGTCCAGTCCTCGGCGTACGGCTCCGTGAGCTGCCAGTCCTCCGTCCGCAGCTTCGGCGGATGTTCGTCGGCCTGTTCCTGGTTCTTCTGGTCCTCGTCCTCCTTGCGCCGCAATTCATCGGGCAAGCGGAAGAACATGCCCTCCAGCCGGATGCCGGCCACCGCATTTGAAAGATCCGTGTAGCCGCGCCGTGCCTTCGCGCAGGAGATAGTCAGTTCGAAGGGCCGCGACAAATCCGCGGGGTCGGTGCGCTCCACGGCACCCAGTTCTTCCGCCAGGTACTGCGCATTGACGTATGCCTTGAGGTTCTCGCGTGTTTCCTTGTCCGGCTTGTCGGCGTAGTAGAAACGGTAACGCGATTCGTATACTCCGCCCGGCCGTGTCGTCTCGGTAACCTTCGCCGGGCCGTGTTCGCTCAGCTGGATTTCGCGGTATTCGATCAGCGCATTGTCTTTCGACGTGGACTCGGGAATGTGTGCGAGAGCCGTCGTCTCGGGTCGCGCGATAAGCGCCAGCCTGCCCTGGTCGGCTATGGGCAGCTGCCCCAGGCGCGCGTAACGATCGGTGGCGTCGATCCATAGATCCGGAACGACCGTCTTGGATTTCTTCGCCCCCGCAGTTCCCGGCACATACACGATAGCGTGATCGAACAGCCCCATCCCTGGCTGATCCTCCGGCACATCCAGGCCGGAGCCTGCATTCAGTAGGGCAACATAGGCGGGAATCCCGGCAGCACGAAACATCGCGACCAGGAGCGTCGCCTTATCCTTGCAATCGCCGTATTTCTGGCCTAGCGTGTCGCTGGGATTGTGCGGCACAATGGCCGCTCCGCCGAATTCAATGCCGGTGTAGCGAACCTCCCGCCCAATATAATCGAGAATTGCCGTTTCCTTTTCGCCGACGGTTTTCTTGTCAGCGATGAGCGGGTTAACCGTCTCCTGCAAAGCCGCAGGGCCGGCGTGCTCGTCCACGACCTTCGCGTAAGTTGTCGCGACCGCCTGCCATGAGGCTCCGGTAGAGTAACTGAGTTGCGGGTAAGCGGGATCGTCCGAGGGCATGTTTGCAGCGCGGGAATCCATGGGCTCGAGGCGGCCGATGTCGAAGCTGAGCTTGACGCGCCCGTTTGATTCTTCCCGCACGGGCTTGACGTCTGGTAGAAGCAGTGTGCCGGTGCGCAGTGGCAGCGCGGCCGGAGCGTCGAACTCCACATGGCTGTGCTCCACCGGAATGCGCTCCCGCCCGAAGATGGTCCACCCCGCGCGGCCCGCCGGGAACAGCGGCTCGGTTTCGCGCTCGATGAACTCTTCCTCGATGACGGCTCCTGGCGCCACCGCGGGAAATGGTGCGTGCAGCCGCTTCGCGTCGCTGTATAGCTTGTATTCACCCTCCAGCGCCGGGGCTTCGGTAATGGTCTTGGGATCGAGAAGATGCTCGGTAAGGTCGGATGTAATAACGCGCACGCGGATTTCCGGGCGCGCCTGGTGCCATGGTTGCCACCCCAGTGAAAATGCGTCCCAGCCCTCCGCGCCTTTCTGCGTTAGGACCTTGTAGACGAAGTAGCCCACGTGGGTCAGCCTGCCGGTTTCGTCGAAGGTGTAGCTCTCGTCGTCTTCCAGCAGTACGACATTCGTACCTTCGGGCGCAGCAACGGCCGTAGCTGCCGCGTACAGGTCCCTCCCGGCGAGTGATAGATGCGGCGCTCTCCACGGCTCCACGGATCGTTGGCCGTTCGAGGAAACTGCAGGGAGCAAGGCTGATATACAAACCAAAGGGACGATCAACCGGAGACGAGTACCCGAGCAAAACACGCACAGTCCTGACCAAAGCGAAAGTGAATCCAAGGTATACCCCCTAAACGCGATCGGCAAGCAACGCGCGCTGCGGTCGCGGTGCTATTCATGCTCGGCACGTATCAGGTTCTAACCGGCGCCAGGCGTTGATCCAGTGCGGAAGTACAAACAGGTGTGGAAACGACTTGCGCGCAATCTTCACCAACGTGTCCGGACGCATCCAAGCGCTCAAGGAGAGTGCAAGATGGGACATGGATTGATTGCGTGGATCATCATTGGCGTGATCGCAGGCTGGATCACGGGCAAACTGATGAAGGGTTCGGGATTCGGCTTCATCATGGACATGGTCGTCGGGCTGATCGGCGCCCTCATCGGGGGGTTCATCTCGAGCCACCTCGGATTCGGTGGCGTCAGCGAGCATGGCCTCACCGTAAGCATCATCATTGCGGTTATAGGAGCGGTCGTTCTGACCGTGCTTCTGCGGCTCGTTACGGGTAATCGAACAGCGAATCTTTAGCCCGGCAGGGGGAGCGAAAGGCCCGCGCCGGACCCTGTACGGCGCGATCCGAGAAAACGTTTTTCCATTGGCCAGGTCTTGCGGTTTCTCCTATCATTGCCCTGCCATGGGTAAACGATTTTCTCTCCTCCCCCTGTTTGCCTCTCTCCTCGTTTCCTCCCCCTCTCCGGCCAGTCCCCTTCCCTCTCAATCCAGGTCCACCATTCAACCGCCAGGATCAATCCAGGCGGACGGACCGAAGTTTGAGCACACCTTGTGCCGTACTCGGTGAACGTGATGGAGATTAGTTATTAGGGGTTGCCGGAGGTCGACTCTCGCCTCTGCTGACGATCCCGGATGATTGAATCCACTTAGCCCGCCCGCCTCGCATGCTGCAGGCATGATCGCAGCAACTCTGGTTTTGTCCGAGTCGCTTCGTCTCGCCTGCCACAACACGGGTGAGGAACATCCAGGGATTCCCATCCCCGTGTTCAAAGACAAGGAAGGCGCGGCAGAATGAACTGCCGCGCCCCCGAGACCAGGATCGGTCAATTTAGACTAACTTTGCTAGAAGACCAACTTGCCGCCCAGCTGAAGTGTGCGGGGACCGTAGTCACTTGTGACCTTGCCAAAGTTGGCGTCGTGGTTGTTCATATCGACGCCTTGCGGGCTGGTGTGGTTAAACGTATTGAACGACTCAAAGCGCAAGTCGAAGTGGACCCTTTCTGCCGGTGAGAGGGGAATAGATTTGAACAGGGAGATATTCCAGTTCTGGATTCCCGGCCCTACCACCGCGTCCTTTCGAGCGTTTCCAAAGCCCTGGTTGGGCCCACCGTTCCAGGGAGCGACCGGATCAGCAAAGGAACTGGTGCTGAACCACTGGTTGAACGTCTTCGTCTTGGCAACCTTCGCCACCTGGTCCGGACGGTTGGACGTGCCACCGCCTAGGCCCAGGGTGTCGCTGCCGGAATAAACGGGACGCAGTGGGAAGCCTGTCTCGAAGAAGGAGATGCCGGAGACTGACCAGCCTCCGAGTAACAGGCGGGCGGCCAGGTTCGAGCTTTTGTTGTACCACGGCAACGCGTACACATAGCTGACGTTGAGAATCTGCCGACGGTCAAAACCCGTGTCCGAACCATAGTCATAATGCGCGTCGAAGGGGTTGGAGATGCCGTTGAGATCGTTGGCCACGACGCTCATCAGGTGCGACCAGGTGTAGGCGACCTGGGTGGTGAGACCATGACGGTTCTCAATGCGGAAGCCTGCCTGCAGCGAGTTGTAGTTGAAGTTGGTCTCGTTCTCTTCCTGGTTTATGTTTGAGAACCCCGGATACTGCCGGAACAGGTTGGCGTTGGATTTGCCGGTCGCTACCAGTTTGCGATCGTAATAGGGATTATTTGGATCGGCGCCTGGAGTTGTGGTATCGAAGTTGATCAGCGGAAGCGTATTGATCTGGCGGTCATTGTTCTGGCTGAAACCGTCGGAGCCAACATACTGTACGACCGCAATCATCGACGGAGCGACCTCGCGCTGAATGCCCATGCTGTAGTTCGCCGTCCCTGGAGAGTTGTAATCGTAACGGATGTTGGTGATGTTGGATGGGAAATGATTCAGTGTTGTTGCACCAGTCAAGGCGCTGGTGTTGGGGTTGGAGAAGTACACGTTGGTGGCGGACGGGATGTATGCGAACGGCGGGTTCAAAGCGGCATTGTAGACGTCGTTGCCCTGGATGCGCTCCCAGAATAGGCCGTAGCCTCCACGAAATACCGTTTTGCCGTTTCCAAAAATGTCCCATGACCATCCGACCCGAGGCTGGAAGGTGTAGTAGTGGTTGCGAACGTTTCCGCGCGGGAAACCATTCACGCCAGCTTCCCGGATGCCATTCAGATAGAACTGCTCGGTACCGGTACTGGGGAAGGTTGACAGGGCGGCGGGGTTCAATGTGCCATCCGGATTCATCGGGTTGCCCAGCGATCTGTCGTAATCCGCCTGGACGAAGTTCGAGAACTTGTCATAGCGCTCGAAGGCGTGCGGCAGGCCGTCATAACGCAATCCAACGTTTAGAACCAACCTTGGCGAGACATGCCAATCGTCATTGGCGTATCCGGAGTAGTTGTTGTTGACCCAATGCTTGCCGGCAAGATACTCCAGCTGGGAATAACTGGTGGCCATACCGAGGAGGTAGTTGACGTAGGAGTCGCCGGAGAAGTTGCTGGAGTTGAATATCGTGACTCCGTTGGTGTTGTACTGGAGTTCCTGGTTCTTGTACGTATGCAGCCAGCCCGCACCGAACTTGAAATTGTGCCGGCCCTTAGTCCATGAGACATCGTCTCTGTACTGGAACCCTTCATAGCCGTTCTTCCAGGGGTAATAGCTGGGACTCCAGGTCACGTTGAGGGGAGCGCCCTGTAGCTGAACTTCAGGCATGCGGTTCAATCTGTTGTTGGCGTCCGGGAAGAAGGTGGTTGCGTTCCATCCGGCCGGCTTGACGAATTGGCCGCCTCCAGGGCCCTGCACGGGAGTCAGGGTGATCTTGTTGCCGCTGTAAAAGAACCCAGTCTCGTTGAGCAGGTTGGGTGAGTACGTCTGGGTCAACTTGATGACCGCCGAGTAGGAGGGATTGTTCATCGCCGTGCCCACCGTTGGATAACTGCTGTTGCCCCAAAGAGGCGGGTAGTACTGCTGGGCAAGCGTGTCGTGAAGATAGTGGCCCATCAGCTGGAACTTGCTGTTGATGGCGTGGTCAATGCGGACAATGTCTTCACGAACGTG
Organism: Occallatibacter sp.; assembly: GCA_036502905.1. Taxonomy (GTDB): domain Bacteria; phylum Acidobacteriota; class Terriglobia; order Terriglobales; family Acidobacteriaceae; genus Telmatobacter. The sequence goes on from DASXXV010000059.1 coordinate 28,119, forward strand.
GGTGGGCTGCGGAATCGACGCGATGTATTGGGTTCCGTTGTTGAAATTCGGCTTGGGGAATGTGCCGGCATTCAATTGGAGCACGGCATTCTGGTCGATCAGGTTGGCGGGGATGACGTTGCCCGGAAACGGCTGCCCCGGGGTCAAACCATCGGCATGGTAAAGAGCGAGTTTGGCAGGATCGGTGGTGACCGGAACCACGGGTGCGACGCCTTTGGGCGGCGTATAGGCGAGATCCGCGCCCGCGGTCGGGAAGTTCGGGGCCAGGATCGCGTTGGTGACGGAAGGCGCACTGCCCTGGATGAGGCGACGCCACTCTTCATTCCAGAAGAAGAACGTCCGGTTCTTATTCTCGTTGTAGATGTGAGGAATCCACAGGGGACCACCGATATTGCCGCCCGGGATATTCAACTGGAACTTGGACCGCGGTTTGCCCCCGGCCTTAAGGAAGTAATCGTTGGCATTGTAGGCGGTGTTGCGGTTGAACTCATAGAGTTCGCCGTGATACTGCGAAGTTCCCGACTTGAGCACCATGAGGATGGTTCCGCCGGACCCAATCCCGTAATCTGGCTTGTAGTTGCTGTCAAGAGTCTGGAATTGAGCGATGGCATCCTGCGAGGGCAGGTTCATGAAGCAGCCGCCGCAGCCGCGATCGTTCTGCTCGCCACCGTCAATCATGTAGACGTTGTGGGTGGTGCGGGTTCCATTGAAGCTGATGCCGTTGGCGGACGTGAGCGCATTGACGCCGCCAAACGGCGGGAGGCTGTTGGAAACGCCTAGACCCAGCGCCGCCAGGGAAGTGATGTTACGGCCGTTGGTTGCCAGTTGCTCAACCTGCGTGCCGCTGATGAGAGTACTGACCTCGCTTGATTCTGTTTGCACGTTCAGTGCGTCGGCGGCAACCGTAACGGTTTGCGCTGTGCTGCCCACGGCCAGAGCGGCATCTGCTTCCACCGTTTGGGCAACGTTGACCACAATGCCCGTTTTGCTGAACTTCTGGAAGCCCTGTGCGGTTACGTCCATGGTGTAGGTGCCCACGCCGATGTTCGCAAACCGAAACGCGCCGGTGCTGTTGGAGACGGCATCTCTTTTCTGCCCGGTGGCGGGATTGGTGACAGTTACCGCGGCATTGGGAACCACCGCGCCGCTGACGTCAGTGACGGTTCCGGTGATGACGGCGTTGTCCTGCGCACGAGCCGCGGGTGCGGCGAATGCAAGGAGTGCCAGGAAAGTGATCGCGCAGTTGATCGCGATGGACCAGCGCACCGGCCGTTTGCCGGGGACCGGCAGGGTAACAGCGGCTCGCTTCATTGTGTGCCTCCTGAGGTATCGTTACGTTGTTATGAATGGACAGCCTCTGCTTATCGGGAGCTTGTCGCGTTTCGAGTTATACACAGCGGCGAACGCTCGCGCCTGCCGCAATGCAGGAGATTCGATCCCAAACGAGCCCTTACGCCCACTAGCCCACGTGCGATGGTTTGGGGTTGAACAACGCTACTCGCCAAGTTGGCTTGTCTATGTTCGTAGGATTTCGTTGAAACAGGGAAACCGGGACGCCGCCGAGCAAGCGTTTACTTGGCGGACAAATTCTTACTCCGCCGGTGGTCAATTGTCAATGCGAATTCCGGCAACTCGCGCGGCGTTACAAATCCGACATATTCTCTTTAATAAAATCCCTTTACTTATACGTTTGAGTGGCCCGTCTGCAGGTCCTGCGACGGGCTCTGGAAGGGGGCAGGAAACCGATTTCCCGGGGCCGGCCGCGTGGTGGAACCGGCGAGTTTCAGTACTCGGGGATGTCAATCGATTGGCTCCAGACTCACTCACCGGGGCGCGCGCCCGTTCTCGCGCTCCCTGGGCGGTCCTACTGGTTCATGGAAGCGCCAACGTCCCGGAGATCGCTCGTCAGGACTTGCCATGGTGTGAAGATTCTGGCCGCAAACGCCTTATTCGCTGCGCGCGGGGCTCCGATCGAATTTCGGCTTGCTGGAAGTTCTGACCGATTCCGAGGAGTCGCTCAGCGAATCAAAGACGATGACCTCGTTCGTCCCCTTCTTTAGCCAGGGCGCAGGGAGATAAAGGGTGTGTTGCGGCCCGATAGACCAGAAGCGTCCCAGCGGCTGCTGATTGACCCAGACTTCGCCCTTGTGGAGTCCAGTTGTGTCCAGGTACGTATCGGCGGCGTCGGAGGCCGTTAACTGCATTCGGCGGAAACACGGACCTTCACAGCTTGATGATGTGAATTGCAGGCGCGCGACGTCGTCCATCGGAAGGGAGAATATCTGCCAGTGCTTTGGCTCGTTTCCGCCCAGCGTGACTGTTCCCGTGAGTCCCTTCCGCTCGCCGCGGATTACGGTCGTGAAATTCACCCGGCCCGTGTTTTCGACCAGGATGTCGAGCGTAGTCGCGTGATCGACTGACGGCAGCGTCAGTTTTGAGGTTCCGAGCCGACGATCGAGGGTGCCGGCGAGCTTCTGATCCACGTACACCTGGGCGTAATCGTGCAGGCCATCCAGGACCAGTTCTCCGCCCTCCCCGGGCTCAAGGCGCGTCCGATATAACACATACCCATAGGACTGATCCATATCTTCCATCGTCAGCAGGGTGTCGGACTCAACGGGTTTGGGCAAATTGCGCCACAACGAAGCCAATCCGTTCTCCACGGCAATGTCAAAGGTCTTCAGGGGAATGGCGGCCGGCACGGGCGGCGCGGCGTGTCCTGTTACCTTGGCAATCGCGTCGCGGAACAGATAATACTTTTGACGCGGGGTTCCCTGCTCATCGAGCGGGGCGTCGTAGTCATAGCTGGTGGTGTCGGGCTCGTAATTGCTTCCATTGCTGTTGGCACCGTTCATCCATCCGAAGCTGGTCCCGCCGTGGAACATGTACATGCTCACGGAATATCCCTCGCGCAGCATCCATTCCAGTTCCGCAGCTTCCTTTGCGCCGTCTGTTTCGTGATGTTTCTCGCCCCAGTGATCGAACCATCCGGCCCAATACTCGCCGCTCATGTGCGGCCCATCCGGGCGCATCGTATCGAGTTCGGCAAAACTCTGTTTCGCTTCCCCTGTGCCGAAATTGATCACCGCGGGTAGCTCCGGCAGAGACCCTTTAGGGATTTCCTCGGGCCCGTCAGCCGTGTAAAGCAGGTCGGGCGCCATGCCGGTCTTCTGCAGAAGGGTTTTGAGCGCCTCCATGTACGCATGATCGTCGCCAAAAGAGCCGTATTCGTTTTCAACCTGAACGGCAATGATCGGACCGCCATTGCGGAGCAGCAGTGGCGCGATCTCCTTGCCGAGCCGCGCGAACCAACGCTCAACCGCCGCGGTGTACTTTGGATCCCGGCTGCGGAGAACAAGGCCGTGATCCTTGAGGAGCCACGATGGATAACCGCCAAGTTCCCACTCGGCGCAAACGTATGGGCCGGGCCGGAGGATCACATTCAGGCCCGCCTGCTGCGCCTCTCTGATGTACTCGGCAATGTCGTTTTGGCCACGGAAGTCATAGACGCCGGGACGGGGCTCGTGCAGGTTCCAGAACACATAGGTGGTGATAGTGTTCAGGCCCATCGCGCGCGCCTTGTCAAAGCGGTCGCGCCAGTAGGCGCGGGGCACGCGGGGGTAGTGCATTTCCCCGGAGATGATCTGGTATGGCCGGCCATCCATCTGAAAGCGTTTACCGGATACCGTGAATGTATGCCTGGAGGTTTCGGACTGGCCAAAAGCGGCCGCGGTGCAAAAAAGCAGCGCAGCCAAAACGGATGCCGAAATACGCGTCATGGTCAATAAGCTTCCTGCCGTTCTCTTGTGCGCGGGTCAGCGCGGCGGATTGCGATGCGAGCCAATTTTAAGCCGTGACATCCGTCGTATGGGCAAGTGTCTCCACTTCTGCCGGAAACAGCGGCGGCCGCGGAGCCGGAGAAGTCCAGCCAAAAAGAAATTTCGTTGCAGGAGCGCAGATCCGGCCCTGGCACGGCCCCATTCCGCATCGTGTGTGCAGCTTGGCCTCGCGCCAGGAACGGCATTGCACAAGAGCGCCGTAGCTGACATCTTCGCAGCGGCACACAATTGTGCTGGCGGTCGGTACGTTGCGGAGTTCATCCCGAAGGGCAAACGCGGCATCGAGATCGTGAGCGAAACGCGCGTGCCGGTCCCGTTCCATGAAGAGCGGCTTGGCACCATCGGATTGTCCGCTTGCGGCCAGCCCGGCAATGCGGCCTTCGATCTCTGCCTTATCCACGCCCCCGATACCGGTCAGTTCGCCCACACAATAGACTCCGCGTACGGAGCTTTGTTGTAATGCATCCACGCTTACGTACCCGCCTTCTAGTTCGCAGTGCAGAAGCTGCGCCAGTTCGATGTTCGGCACCAGGTGATAGCCGACCGCGAGCAGGTCGCATGGAACTTCCAGAATGCGCGAGCCGCTGCGAATCATGACCTTCTCGAGTTGTTCTCCCCCCGACGCGCTCGTGACCCATGATCCCGTGCGATACGGAATGCCGGCAATGCTCAAGCCGTATGCGGCCCCCTCCATGAGTTTGCCGACATGCCCCCGGAGAAGCCCGAGGGAGAACCGCGCGAGTCGTTGCGCGGGAACCTGCTCCACCACCGAAACAATGCGCGCTCCGGCTTCGCGCAGGTGCGCCGCGATCGCGAGAAGCAGCGGTCCGGTGCCCGCCACCACTGCACGCTTCCGGTGAATGTCGAAACCCGACTTCACGAAGGCCTCTAAACCGCCCGCGCCGTATATCCCGCGGAGGGTCCAGCCCGGAAACGGCAGAAAGCGCTCTCGACCACCCGTAGCAAGGACCAGCGAACTGTATTCAATGTCTGTGAATCGACCGCCCGTCTCGATGCGCAACACCTGTTCGGCAGGCGTGGCCACAGCTCGGGAAAGGAAGCGCATCTCGACTCTGCCGGCCTCGAGGCGGCGAAGCAGGCGTTCTGTTTTAGGATTGCGCTCACCGGGACCGCTCCGCCATATTTGTCCGCCCGCCGATGAATTGTCATCGATCACACAGACACGCATGCCGGCTTCGGCCGCGGTGGCAGCAGCCTCCAGGCCACCTGGCCCTGCACCCACCACGATCACGTCGGCGCTCCCGGTCATCCGGTGACGATCTCCATCCCGTGGCTGCACACTATCTGGCAGGTGCGCTGGTGCATCCGGCCATCGACTTGGGCGCGGCATTCATAGCAAATACCCATCCCGCAAAGCGGCATCCGCGGCTCACCGCTCAACGAGGTCCGGCTCTTGTCGCCCGCCTGAAGAATCGCGACGGCCGCAGTGGTCCCCACGGCGACCTTCATCGGCCGTCCGTTGAGGAAAATGGGTATGGCGTCGCTCGACTGATACATCTACATCCTGGCAATCCCGCTGGTTACATGAGTGTTAAGGACCGATACGACCTATGTACCTCGCATTGCATCTACGTTATGGTATTCCTCCTTCCCTGCGAAGGTTCAATCGATGACACAACAAGTTGAGTTGATTTCCTCAATTTCTCAGGCGGAGCCAGGCGATTCTGCGGTCAATATCGCGGTTGTCGGATGCGGGTATGTCGGGCTTGTGGCGGCGGTCTGTTTCGCCGAGATGGGCCACAAGGTCATTTGCGTCGACAACGATATCGCCAAGATTGCGGCTCTCCAAAGCGGTCAAATCCCTATTCACGAAGAGCACCTGGAAGAACTGCTGCGCCGGCAGAAAAAGGAAGCGCTGACATTCAGCACCTCCCTGGCCGATGCAGCGCGCGCGTCCGAGGCCATCTTCATCGCGGTAGGCACGCCTCCGCTCGAGAATGGCGATGCGGATTTGTCCTATGTCGAAGCTGTCGCGGTCGAGATCGCGCGATCCATGAATGGATACCGCGTTATCGTGGAGAAGAGCACAGTTCCTGTGTATACCAGCGACTGGATCTCGCGCGTGCTTTACAGGCATGGCGTGGCCCGAGCCGAAGCCGACGTGGTTTCCAATCCGGAATTCCTGCGGGAAGGCACCGCCGTCAAAGACTTCCTGCATCCCGACCGCATCGTCGTGGGAACAGGCAGTGACCGCGCGTTTCGCGTACTGTCGCGGATTTACAGACCGTTGACCGACGGGAGCTACTACCGCCGGGATGACAGCCTGCCGGGCCCCTGCAACGACGTCGGCCCGCCTGCGCTCCTGCATACCAGCGCCAAGAGCGCGGAACTGATTAAGCATGCATCGAATGCATTTCTGGCAATGAAAATCAGTTTTATCAATTCCGTCGCCAACGTATGCGAGGCCGTGGACGCCGACGTGGAGGAAGTAGCGCGCGGTATGGGACTCGATCGGCGAATCGGGCCGCGCTTCCTCAAGGCGGGTCTGGGCTACGGCGGCTCCTGCTTCCCCAAGGACCTCAAGGCGTTCTACGCCATCAGCCAGCAAGTGGGGGCCACCTTCGACCTCCTGAAGGAGGTGGAGCGGGTGAACGAACGGCAGCAAAAGCTGTTCCTTAGAAAGGTTCGCTCGACCCTCTGGAATCTGCGTCGCAAAAAGCTCGCCGTGCTCGGCCTGGCGTTCAAGGGCGGCACGGACGACATCCGCGAATCCCCCGCCATCAGCTTGGTGCGTAGCTTCCTCGCGGAAGGCTGCATGATCACGGCGTATGACCCGGCCGCGACGGAGAATGTGCGCCAGTTGTTCCCCAACCAGGAGATTGCGTTTGTGGGCGATCCCTATGCGGCCATGAAAGATGCCGATGCATTGGTGATTCT
>DASXXV010000060.1:0-19561 GCA_036502905.1 Occallatibacter sp.
GCGCCACACCTGGTCCCAGTGCTCCGGGGAGTTCACGCCCACATCGCCGAGGATGGCCGCCCGCTCTTTCATCCCTTGCTGAAATTCAACTGGAAACGTGAGCAGGGTCGCAGCCGGCAACCCCAGGGCTTCCAGTCCGCGGTGAGTGAACGCGATATTCAACGTGCTGTCCGGCTTGCCTCCATCCCAGCGCTGTCCGGTGGTTACTCCGCGCAGCAGCCGCCCCACCAGCCCGCGACCGCTTGTGGCATCTTCAAAGTGCAGAAAGAAATATCGAGCTACCGGCAGGTTATAGCCGCGCAACACAAAGCCCTGAATGTCGGTGCCGTTGAGTTTGCTCATCTCGCCCCGCCAGTCTTGATTACGCGATGAGGCCCCATCGAACCCGGCTGCGGAGCCGGTTGCGATTTGAGTAGCGCCGCGAACTCGATGAATTCCCGCTGCAGCGTTGCCGGGTCGGCGCCTTGATGTGTCGCAATAAAATCGGCGACCGCGGTCTGAGTCTGTAATGCACGCAGCGTCTCCGTCACCGTCTTGTCGTTCACCGCGGCAAAGTAGAAAGTGGTGGTGAGTTGGCAGGCTTTCATGTAGTCGACGAAGGCCCCGCGATTCGCCGCACCCGGGTACCCGACGCAATGTCCCCAGATCGCGTCGACATGCTGAGGCGCACCGGCGGCCAGGCCGTTGAGATAGCTGTCCAAGTCTCCGTCGATGTTTGCCTCGAGAACCAGGTACTTCGAATTAAGGTGCTCTTCTCGAACTGGCGCGCCCACATAGATCACATCGTCCACCACCACCAGCCGCGCCAGGTGCGTCCCCGGAGCCTGGGCGAATGGACTCTCTTCCCGGGTGGACAATTCGGCGAGATACTTTCGAATCTGGAGATCGTGCGAGGGCGTCGCCCTCGCATCATCGATGATCGGCGAGAGGATCGTAAGTCCGTAAACACTTCCGCTCAAATTCGACATGGTTGGGTTCTATCCGGCGACCGGAGCTTCTCCTGTCTCGCCAAGATGCGTCTGCACCTGCAACACGAAGCCAAGATAGGCATCCGCGAACTGCTCGGGCGTGCACTGTGCGGCCGCCTGGCTCAACGTGTCCAGGGCCGATTGCACGATATGGGCTGACTTCACGTCGTTTGCCGTCGCGTGAGGATAGGCCACGTAGTAATAGTCGGTATCAAACTGCACATGGGCGATGTACTGCTTGAAAAGCGTAACCGGAAGCGAGCCCGGAAACTTCTCGCTCCATCGCCACACCAGGTTCAGCCTTTGGCTCAGGACGGCTGAGAAAGCATCGATGTACTGGTTCCAGGTGCCGTTGAAATTGCTGAAGAACAGCAGGTAGTCGTATTTGAGCTCTTCTTTCTGCTGTCCGCGCCCCAGAAAAGGCAGGCCCTTGCGCGGCACGATTACCCATCGTGCAAATTCAATGAACGACAGGTTCACCAAGTCTTTTTGCGATGACTTGACGCTGCTCAGAACGAACAGCAATACACGCACAATCCAGGTCTTCCACGGCTTCATCGGCGTGATCGCATTCATCGCGTACACCTTGCCGTTGATGTTGCTCATCTTTGACCTCGCGATGACAGGAAGGAGATGGATGGCGGGTGGTTACGCCGCGCACAGTCGGGTGCGCTCCAAAATTCGTTTAGACCGGACCCCCGGATTATGTCACAGAACCCGCCGCTTCGGACATAGAAATGCCGCCAGGTTATCGCCTTACATTGCTGGCAATCTCTTGAATTTCTAAGGCGACCGGCGCAGAACCATCTCCTTCCTCAGCCCACCGCTTTCTTCACCAGCGCGCCGATCCTTACCTCGTCCTCGGCGGTCAGCTCCTTCAGAGCGAAAGCGACCGGCCACATGGTTCCTTGATCGAGGTTCGCCTTGTCGCTGAAGCCGAACGTCGCATATCTCGTCTTGAACTTGTGCGCGCTTTGGAAGAAGCACACGACATTCCCATTCTTGGCGTACGCCGGCATCCCGTACCAGGTCCTTGGCGAGAGGGCTGGCGCGCTGGCTTTGACGATGGCATGGAGCCGCTCGGCCATGGCGCGATCCGGTTCCGGCATCTCGGCGATCTTCGCGAGCACGTCACCTTCCCCGTCCGCCTCCTTCGCCCGCGGAGCTCGGCGCGCTTCCGCCTTCAGCTCCTGGGCGCGCTCCTTCATTGCATCGCGTTCCTGGTCCGTGAATCCCTTGACCGTCTTGCCGGTCGCCGTTGCGTTCTTCCCGGACTTCTGTTTTTCGTTATTTGGTCCCACAGAACCTCCCTGTTATGGAAACCCGGCAGCCACGAATCCCATTACCGCCTCAGTCTATCTACATCGCCGCAATCTGGGGAGGGCAGTCGTCTGAACTCGGGATATCTGCCCTGACACGGGCGGGTGCTGCCGGCCATACATGAATTTGCTTCCTTGTGGTTTAATGCTATCGACACTCTCGTTGCAAATTTCCGGGCGTGGTTTTCGTGGCGCCCCGATGACCCTGGTCAGAAGCCAGGGGTTCGTTCCCCAAACCCCCACGGCCCATCGCCGCTGGCATCGAAATCACCTGGCGCAATCGGTTTCCGCGAATACTCGAAACTTATCTCCGTCCGCTTTCATCCTAAGCAGCGTCCCGCATGCGCTTCTGCCGCGCGGACTGTCGTTTCCATCTATACATAAGGATGAGCCGGTGCTCCGGCTAATATTTGGGCAGCAGTGAGGTAGGCATGAAAAGCAGCTTTGATGCGATCGTGGTCGGCGCGGGGCAGGCCGGGCCGTCCCTTGCCGTGGCTCTGGCCGGCGCGGGATGGAAGGTGGCCTTCGTTGAGCGCCATCTTTTCGGCGGAACGTGCGTGAACACCGGCTGCACTCCCACCAAGGCGATGGTGGCGAGCGCGCACGCAGCCCATCTCGCGCGGCGGGCACAGGATTTTGGTGTTCACGCCGGCCCCGTTTCTGTCGACATGCGGGCCGTGAAAGCCCGCAAGGACGCCATCGTAATGAAATCCCGGACGAGCGTGGAGGGATGGTTGCGCCGCACCAAAAACTGCACCGTCTTTACCGGGCAGGGTGTGTTCGAAGGGCCGGCCGCGATCCGCGTGGGAGACGATGTGCTCGAGGCCCGCAACATCTTCCTCAACGTGGGCGCGCGTCCCACCGTACCGAAGATGCCCGGGGTGGATTCCGTGCCTTTCCTCACCAGCACCGGCATCCTCGATCTCGAAGAGCTACCTGGCCACCTGGTCGTGGTCGGGGGCGGCTACGTCGGGCTCGAGTTTGCGCAGATGTTCCGGCGCTTCGGTTCCGAGGTCACCGTCATCGACAAGAACCCGCGCCTCGCCATGCACGAGGATGAGGATGCCTCCCAGGTGATCCGCGAGATTTTTGATGCGGAAGGGATCCACGTCCGCCTCAGCGCGAACTGCATTCACCTCGACCGGCGCGAAGACGCGGTCAGCGTGGGCCTGGAATGCGACGAGGGCGCTCCGCACGTAGAGGGATCGCACGTGCTGCTGGCCATTGGCCGCACCCCCAATACCCACGACCTGAATCTCCCCGCCGCCGGAGTGGAGACCGACGCCGCCGGGTACATCAAGGTCGACGACCAGCTGCGTACCACCGCGCCCGGCATCTTCGCACTGGGCGATTGCAATGGCCGCGGCGCGTTCACCCATACCTCGTACAACGAATACGAAATCGTGGCCGACAACCTGCTCAAAGGAGACTCACGCCGTGTGAGCGACCGGATCCCCGCGCACGCCCTGTACATCGATCCGCCGCTGGCGGGGGTGGGCATGTCGGAAGCCGAAGTGCGCCACAGCGGGAAACCCGTCCTGATGGGCAAGCGGGCCATGACGCGCGTGAGCCGCGCGATCGAGAAAGGCGAGACCTTCGGCTTCATGAAAGTCCTAGTGGATCGCGAAACGCAGCATATCGTGGGAGCGACTGTGTTCGGCACCGGCGGCGACGAGGCCATTCATTGCATCCTTACGGCCATGTATGCGCGTCAGCCGGCGTCCCTGCTCACCCACTCCATGCACATCCATCCCACCGTGGCCGAACTCATTCCCACCGTGTTCGGGGAACTGAAGCCGCTGGAATAGATCGCGGGCTCAAACGATGTATGTAATCCTGAACGGAGCTCGCCGTGGCGGCCGCAGAGAAGGATCTGCTGGTAGCTCTTGCGACTAACCAAGGCTTAGAACCGCAGCAGGTACGAGATCTTCATATAGATGGTCTTGCCGTCGTTCATCATCGAGGAATTGGTGGGCGCCAGGATGGGCGCGCCGGGATTGCACATGCCCCCGGTCTCGCGGGTGCAGAGCGCGCGGTCCAGATTGGCGAAGTTCCCGATATAGCCGAAGTACAGCGCCGTGCCCGGGTGCGGCATATAAGTGAACAGGGCGTCGCCAAACAGCGTTTTGGAATTCGGCGCATCGGTAAGGTCGGCGTGCGGCAACGTCGAGATGTACTGCCCGATCAGGTTGAACGATGCCGCCTTGGTCAACTGGTAGTTCCAGCGCGAAATCAGTTCGTGGTTGTCGTACACCAGCGTGCCCGTTCCTGGATCCGTGAAATGGGTGAAGACGTAGCTGTTTTGCAGATCCAGCGCGCCCAGCGGTTTCACTTCCACATTCAGGTTGGGTGAGTCCACGCGGACCGGCACCGGGCCGCTGCCTTCCGGAGGTGAGTAGTTGACCGTATCGCCCTTCCAGAATCCGCCGCTCACCGCCAGGTAAGGCACCGGGGCGGTGTAGATTTGTATGCCCCCGGTCTGGCTCTGGTACTCGACATCCTGGGGAAGCGCGGAGTAGTCGATGGGCCGCAGGCGGTCCTGCCCCAACTCCAGGTTGGCCGAAACCGATGTGTTCTTTTTGAAATCGAAGTTGTAGCGCGGAATCACGTAAAAATCGAGCGGCTTTCCGGTATGGTCCCAGATCCGCTCGCTGTACAAACTGGGACCGTGATCGAGGAGAGGCCCGTGGGCAGGGCGGAACGTATACGCAACGCGCCCGTTGGGCTCGCGCACGTCCGGCCGTTGGAAAAAGCCGCTGTCGGTTACGAATCCGGCCGAAGTATCGCTGTAGGCCGCCCACCAGTTCCAGTGCAGATCGGAGTAGCTGAGTTCTTGCACCCACGCCTGCCCGCTGCAACTCAATGCATATGTCAGGCACGGCTGTTCGCCATTGGTGTTGTTGCTGGCGTTGCGGGTTTCCGAGGTCAGGCCCTGGCCGGTTATGGTCCAACGGTTCTTCAGGCGCACCCGGTAGTCGATCCCGCCCGCGCGGTTGAACGAGTCGAGATACTCGCGGTCCGCATAGATCACGCCGAAGTTGGAAAGCGAACCGATATCGCGATTCAGGCGGCCGATATAAACATGGGCGCGGCTGTTGTACGCGGGGTCGTCCGGCGCTACCATCTGCCCCGGGCTGCGGTCGTCCACGCCCAGCAGTCCCGCTGCCCATCCTCCCAGCTTGCCGGTAAGGCGCGCGCCGTATTGGGGCTTCACAATATTGTTGGTGTAGTACAGGTTGATGGGCGTCATGAAATAGCTGCTGTTCTCGATGAAGAACGGCCGCACTTCGGCGAAAAAGGGTGGAAAGCGCTGGTTGGGCACAGCCGGATTGTCGATGCCCACCTGGCTGAAGTCGGGATTGAACGTGGTGTCCAGCACCAGGCTGTTGTGCAGGATGAACTTTGCGTCCAGCCCGCCATATCCCTGCAGGTGGCGGTCTTCAAAAAACGGGTTCAGCGGATCCACGCTGTTCAGGTTGCGCAGGTTGCGCGCCAGCACATAGGGCTGGAACTGCAGGTTCTGCCCATGCTCGACATCGCGAAAGCCCTCCACCTTCATATCCTGCGTGAGCCGGCCGGCGATGTCGTGATTGCTGCGCGGCCAGAAGACATTCTCGCTGCTGTGGGGAATGTTGCGCTGCAGGATGATGCCCCAGGTGCGCATCTCCCCGGGATCCACCTTGGCGAAGTAAAGACTCGCAAACGGAATCCGCATCAGAACGGCGTATCCACCATTGGTTCGCTCGCCCCAGGTGTCCCAAACTGTGTCGAACGACGAATCGAAGCCGTTCTGCTCGCTGAACAGTGAATCGGCCTGGATGCCCAGCGGATTTGCCTGGAACACGAATGCGCGGCGCTGGTCGTGAAACGTATCGAGAAAGACGGCTACGCTGTCATCGTCGCCCAGCGAATCGCGGGCCAGCATGTGGGACCGGATCAGTTGCGGATTGGCATCGGCGCACACAAACGCGACGAACAGCGCCTCGTGCGTATAGCCCAGATATGCGGTGGTAGGCTGGGTGGCCACCTGGCCGTCGTCGGGAAAGCGCTGGACGAAATTGGAGACGCGCAGCATCTGCTCGGCGGAGCCCGATAAGGCCGCACTGGTGAAATCCTTCAGCGCGGGAGCGGCATCCAGGTGGGGGATAACGATGCGGGCCGGTTGCAGCGCTATACCGCCTCCCGCTGCGCCCTCACCATGGGAACCGCCGGCCGAGTCCACGGAGCGCGCCGGGGACGGGGCATCCGGGAGCGAAACCGGCCCGGAGGCCGGGAGACGCAAAGCCGCGGCAGATAACAAAACCAAAGGCAAAAGGAGCCTTCGGATAAACAATAATTCCATAATATTCAGACAGTTCGTGACGCCTCCGGCCTATACTCCCTCACCGTCAAGCGACGTTTCGGTGATTTGCGGAAACGTTACCATTTCAGTTTACCCTCAGTTCAGCCCGGAAATGAATCCGGTCGTCCCAATTGGCAATTTCCGGTGCTGACCATGACACATGCCGCGTCAAATAGGGAAAAGCCTGGGGACTTCGGCGTCCAGGCGGGGTTCGGGACGGAGCACGAACGGGGTGTCATGCAGAAGTTCTGGAAAATCTCGGGCTCCGTGGTCCTGGCCGGCGCGGTCATCACGGCGATGTTTGCCCAGCGCGCATTCCGCCAGTACCCCTCCGTGGAGTATGGAGAATCCATACCCTTACCCGACGACTGGAGCCGGCCGGCGGAGTGGACCTTCGCGCGCCTCATGTTTCCCCCGGGGCCGCTGGACGGATACGCGGGCCGGTTCGACGGACCCTGGCAGGAAGGCCTCTCCCTCTGGACCCAGGACTATCCCCGCGCCGACCGGGCGCTGGCCAATGCCATCCACCGGCTCACCCGAATCGATGCGCGATCGGTGGAACAGAGCGTCAACCTCGATGATGGTGACGAGGTCTACAACTGGCCCTTCCTCTACGCCGTGCAGGTGGGCGAATGGGGACTGACCCAGCGCGAGGCCAACAAACTGCGCGACTACCTGCTGCGCGGCGGCTTCTTCATGGCCGACGATTGCCACGGCTCCGCCGAGCAGGCCTATTTCGAGAAGACCATGAAGATGGTGTTTCCCGATCGCGACCTCGTCGACATCCCCAGCGACGACCCCATCTTTCACACCCTGTTCGACCTCGACGACCGCTTCCAGATTCCCGGCGCCGAGCACCTCGCCACCGGTCACAAAAAAGATGGATACGTGGCGCACTGGAAGGGCATTTACGACGACAAGGGGCGCATCATGGTGGCCTTCTCGCTCAATTCCGATATCGGCGATTCGTGGGAGTTCCTCGACGACCCGCGTTACCCGGTCAAGTTCTCCGCCCTGGGCACCAAGATCGGCGTGAACTACGTCATCTACGCCATGACGCATTGACCAGACGAATCGAATCGAGATCTGCTGCGGGGGTTCATCCCATCCTGTCAACCGGGAGGCGGTGTTTTCTGCTGAATCGCAGAGATTTACCGGCAATCTTCCCTGCAGGATATTGACCCGCAATGTGCCACACTCGGGACATGTTCTCCGAGAATCTAGCCACCTCAGGATCCCATGGGGCGAGCACGCCGTCGCCCTTTGCCAGGGAAATCTTTTTTCCCGGGATTTGGGGCTGTGAAGCTGTGGAGCAGGTGCCAGGTAGCTCATTCCATACGAGTTGGCCGCGAGCACTTCACAGTTTTCCCCGCCTATACATCGAGGCGTTGGTCCGCAAACCACTGAAAGGCAAAGACTTCTCCGCACCACTTCACAGTCGAAAATACTTGGATCCCCGCCTACACCCGCTCGAAGTGCTTCTCGATCTCCTCCAGCGTCTTGCCCTTCGTCTCCGGCAGGAACAGAGCCACCGACAGCAGGTAAATCACCGTGAAGCCCGCGAACAGGAAGAACATGGTCGAGTACGCGTATTTGCCCACCACCGGCAGGAAGATGGCCGCGAGGGTTGTAGATACCAACTGGTTGATCACCAGCGCAATGCTCATCCCGTTGGAGCGGATGCGGGTGGGCATCAGTTCGGAGAGCGCCAGCCAGACGCACACGCCCGGCCCCGTCGCATAAAAGGCCACGAACATGTACAGGAAAATCGCCATCAGCCAGCCATTGGCGGCACTGGGCACGGGAGAAATGTAAGCATGCTCAATCCGCAGCGGAGCGCTGCGTGCCGCATCCAGATCGGCGAAGGGATTGGAGAAGAATGCCTGCACTTTCCCCGCCGGCACGCTTTCCGCGCGCTTGATTTCGACCGTGGCCGCGCCCGTTTCACCGGTGCGAACCGGCATCGTCGTCCCTGTGAAACTGCCGTACGAATAGATGACCGCCAGGGAGGTGCGCTCCCCGTTCAGGGTACCCGCCGGAAGCAGATGCCGGGCGGCGCTCTCGTCATAGTGGAATGTCAGGCTCTGCTCCGGCGTTACCAGCGCCTGCAGCGCATCCTTCACCTCGTAGCGGTGCGCTTCGGAGCGAATGAACATGACCGCGGTGCACAGGTGAGCAACGATGATGCCCGAAGTTCCCACCATGAACAGGAACTTGCGTCCCTTCCGGTCCACCAGGGTCATGCCCACGATGGTGAACAGGAAATTGCAGAACGTGAACACCACGTAGCCCCAGTGGGCGCTCAGGTCCGACAGTCCGCTCTGCAGAAGAATGTTAGTGTTGAACCCGATCACCGAGTTGATCCCGGTGGCCGTGTTGCACGACAGAATCACGCACGCCAGCAGGAACGGCAGGATGTATCTCCGCTGCAGTAGCGACTCGCGTCTCGCCCCCGCCTGTTTTGCCGGGTGAGATTGACGTGCGATCTGCTCCATCTCGTCCATCTCGACCGCCGCCTGCTCCTCCGTGCGCGACCGGCGCAACGCCGCCAGAGCCGCGTCTTTCCGTCCTTTGCTGAAAAGCCAGCGCGGCGATTCCGAGACGAAGAATCCGCCCAGCACAAACAGGATCCCCGGCGGCATTGACATCCAGAAGATGCGGCGCCAGGCATTGTTCTTCACCTCCCACAGGGTGGCTGCGGAGGCCGTACGCTCGATGTCCGCGACATGGTAGCTGTAGTAAATACCGATGCAGGCTGCCACGAAGATGCCCATCGTGAGCAGCCATTGAAAGACGGCCGTGCCGCTGCCGCGCTTGCTCGCCGGAAGGCACTCCGCCAGGTACAACGGCACCACGATACCCACCAGCCCGGCGCTGCAGCCCTGCAGCAGGCGTCCCAGGAACAGCGATTCGTAGCTGCCCGACAATGCAATCACCGGAATGCTCAGCACGAAAGCGGTGCCGCTCAGAATCATCAGTGCCTTGCGTCCCATCCAGTCCGCCAGCAGCCCGGCAAACAAGGTGGAGAAGACGCTGCCCAGCAGCACCGCCGCCACGATGATGGAGAGCTGGGCGGGGGTCAGGTGCGAGGTCGCCTCCAAATAGGGAAGCGCGCCGCCGATAATGCCGACATCGATCCCGTAAAGGAGGCCGCCCAGTCCGGCGACGAAAAGAAGAATCCGGTTATAGAGACGCAGGTTCAATTCCGTGGCAGTGGTGGGCGGCATGCACGCTCCCGGGTGGGAATGCGATTCTCCCAGCGCGAGCAAACCCTCAGCGCTGTCAGAGTCGTGAATCGGCTCCGAAGAATCTTGTTCAAAAGACTAAATCATGCGGGCCAATGGGCGGCTGCAAACGGTTGCCGCCGACCGGTGGGGAGATGTTGCCACGGTGACTTTGCGGGCGCAATTGGAAGGCGAACCCATTCCGTGTTCTTCCCGATTCCGTATTGTGCAAGGCCGGGGCGGACTCTCTCCCGCCCGGGCGCTGTGAGGCTGCCGAGGCGGAACGGCAGCGGCCGCGTCTGTTCCCATAGGAGCGGCGACGCATACCGCGGAGCGCGGCCGTCAGTTCACGGCCTCCTCCGCTCCGTCAATCCCGTCAGAACACAACCGTGAATGCGGCGATGCCCACCGCCATTTGCGAGATGATCTGCGTCCAATCCAGCACACCCCGCAGAGCGGACGGTTTGATGGTCTTGTCGGGCACAATAAGGGTGTCGCCGGGATTCAGCTTCAGATGCATGAATTCGTTGCCCCATGCGCTCTTCACCGACTCGCGACTGACCACCGAGCCGTTCGCACGCACCAGGAACATGCGCTTTTTGTCGGCGTTTGAGTTGGGACCGCCCGACAGGCCCAGGTAGGATTCCACGCGCCCGTCCGGGCGGTAGAGGAACGCATTCTGATTGAAGATCGCGCCCACCGCATTCACGGTAGACGGCACCGAGGGGACGAGGAAGGTGTCTCCGTTTTCGAGCGGGATGTCGGGAATGACATCCAGGCCCGTCGAACCGGGCACGAATGAGAACACAATTCGGCCGGTGGCACGGAGTAGCCGGAGTTGGGCGGCCAATTCGCGCCCGCTCGCCTGGGCTGCGGCCACCCCCGCCAGGTCGCCGGCCGTGCTGACCGGCGACGCTGCCAGGGCGAGATTGCCGCGCTCCATCTGGAGAATCATGGCCTGCACGTTTTCGTCCATGCGCCGCTGCTGGAGCACGCGCGTGGATTCGCGCGTGAAAACTGAGCCGTAGAGATAAGCATGCGGCGTGAAACCGCCGGCGCGCTCCACCAGGGTGCGCAGCGTGTCGCCGGGACGGGCGCTGTAGGTTCCGGCGTGCACAAATTCGCCCTCCAGTCGCACCAGGGTGGTCTGTTCGGCGAGGGGAACGTGAATGTCGGCCTGCGAGAACACCGTCACGATGTCGCCCGGCTTCAACTCGAGGTCCTGAGTGGCATCGTGCTGCAGAACGAGTTTGCCGAGATCGAACGAGATCAGTTCGGTTTTCAGGTTCTCCGCGTTCATGCGCTCGATGACGGCGTAACTCCAGTCGATGTCGGGCACGCTGAGTTTAACTACGGTGCGGGTCTGCGCCTGCGGAGTGAGCTGACCCTGAGGCTGATTCTCTTCTTCCGGTTCTGCCAGGGCTGATTGGCTGCCGCGCGGACCTGCTTGCCTTTGCGGGTTGGACTGCGCCGAGGTCTGCGGGGTGCCCGAAGGTGGAGTTTGCCCGTTGTCTCCCTGGACCTGGCTTTCGGCCTCGGTGGCGGCCGCTTCCGGGGAGTTCTCCCAGAAAAACGAGGAGTCCGTCGGGGGAACTTGCCGCGCCGCGGTCTGGTTCGCAGTGTTCCCGTTTTGTACGCCGACTGCTTCTGCCCGGTTCGACCGCCGGCGTGCAAGCGACTGCTGCAAACGAAGGTCGATCGGATTCGAGGGCTGACGCAGAGCCGAAAATGCGGGCACGGGCTGGAACTCCGGCGAGGGCAGGCCGAGGCTGGCGCGCTTCCACCAGTAATCGCGGGTGATGAGCGACTCCTTGTCGGGAATCAGGTCGCTTAGACGCATGCCGTCGTGCCATGCGAAGCGGCCCGTATTGGCCGTGTTTCCGCGCAGGGTGACCGTCTTCTGGAACCGCGAGACGATGGGAATGACCCGCAGGATGTCGCCGTCGCGCATGGGCGTTGCCATGCCCGTGGTGTCGAGCCGAACCTCCATCGCCTGCAGGCCGCTGCGATCCACCGTGCGATCCAGGGAGGCCCGCGCCTCGGAGGCCAGGGCGGTAAGATTTCCCGCGTCCTTGATGGCATCGCCGATAGTTTCGCCGGGCAGCAATTCGTAGATCGCGGGCCGGCGTACGCTGCCCAGCACGGCAACTTGGGGACCGACCGGCGGTATGTGAATTACATCCCCCGGCAGCAGTTTGGAGTCACTCGTCTTGTCCCCGGCGAGAAGAAAACGGTAAAGGTCGAAGTTGGTGACAACCGTGGGTCCCCGGCGCAATTCTATGTGCCGCATGGAGCCCTCGACGGAGGGTCCGCCGCTCGAGAACAGTGCGTCCACCAGCGTGCTGAGCGAACTGACCGTATAGACTCCAGGGCGTCGGGCATCGCCGGTAACGTAAATCTGAATGGAGCGGATATCCCCGAGTTGCACCGACAGGTCGAAATTGCGATAGATCTTTCCCACCGCCGCGCGCAGCATCTGGTCGAGATCCGAGAAACGCGAGCCGGCGACGTGCACCACGCCCACCTGCGGCACGTAGATGTTGCCGGAGCGATCGACGCGCAAGTTGGCATTGAAATTGACCTGGCCCCAAACCCGTATGCGGACCATGTCATCCGGACCGACGGCGTAGTCGGGAGGGACGGGGGCATTGTCCACAGGGGCGAACGTGGAGGGCACGTTTTGGAACAGGTCGGCGCCAAAGATGGGAAGCACCATGCCCGTCGTCGATGCGGCGAACTTCTGAAACTCGGTCAGGAACTGGGGAGCGAGAGGGATACTGGCGCTCTTCTCTCGCGTCGTGGGATGTCCCAAATCATCGGTGTAGGTGACCACCTGGTTTTGCGATGGACCGGGGAGAATGGTCCCGGTGTAAGTGGAAGCAGAACCCAGGCCGCCGCGATTGTTGGAATTCAGATCGCCCGTACAAAGCGCGGATGCGGCCATGAGCGGATCCGAACAATTGATCGAATTGCCCTGCCCCAGGGGGTTGTTGTTTCCACTTTCGGGAATTGAAGAGGGATACTGCTGGGAAGAGGGATACTGCTGGGCAGACGCAACGGCTGCAACCAGCGCTGCCGCCACAATCACAAAGAATTTCTTGCACATTCTCCAGCCTTCTTTTGAAGCTTTGAATCGTAGTGATACGAGCATCGTGCAAAATCTTACCTTGCAGAGTAGCGACAGCGTTCCGTTTGCGAGCCGCCGTGAAAATCTCTATCGGTCCGGCACCTGGACTTGCCCGTCCAAGGGCCGGAATGCGGGCGGAGCCGCTCCGCAGGAAAAACATCGACGTACCCTTATCTTCAAATACTTAGATGCAATATCCACTCCTTTTTCCGGTCCTGCACGGATGCACGAACAGGGGCGCGCGCCCATCGCCTCCGGACACAACCCACCGTGCCTGGCGAACCCGCCAGCGACCACGCGGTGACCAACAGACACCGCGCCAAAGGGAAAGGCTGCTTCGTTCTCACCTAGAAGTCTAGCGTACCCGGCGCGTTCGACTCGATCAACCGGACTGGGCAGGATGGAATGCGACTGCCGTTCCGCGTCCACGATGCAAAACGAAGGTTGCAGGAGGAAGCGGAACAAACCACGGGAACTCTTCCATTTACGCGGGAGCATGCGTGAACTAGTATGAGTATGCAGCCCGGCGGAATAGAAGAAACAGACCGTTATCTGCTGAAACGCATGGTTTTGCCGCGTCTGAACGCGGACCTGCCAAACTCGCCGGGCGAAGAGTCAGGGCCATTCGAGCGCCTGGTTTACAAAGGCAGCGTGGCCGGAAACGTACCACCACAATTGTGCAGCGGCTTGCTGCACCTGGACGCCGGCGTCCATTGGAAGGGAAGAGATTTACTTCTAATTACTGCCATGCCGCAATCACCCCACAGGGAACTGGATTCTATCCGCCGGAACACTACCATGGCCGACGTGGCCCAGCTTGCCGGTGTCGGCAAAATGACGGTTTCCCGTTTTTTGAGTGGGAGTGCAAACGTTTCCAAAGCCACTGCGGAACGGGTGCAGCGGGCGATCCGCATGCTGAATTATCAGCCCAACGAACTGGCCCGCAGCCTGCGTTCGGTCCATTCGAAAACCATTGCGCTGATCCTTCCTTACCTTTACGATCCGTTCTTTGCCACTTGCGCGCACGCCATCTCGACGGTGGCCACGCAACACGGATACTCGGTGCTGATTACCACGTCTGACGAAAGAACCGATGTGGAACGCAAGCAGGCGAGCCTCATGCTGCGCCGGCGCATCGACGGCATGATCATCATCCCCGCGCCGCATGCCGAGGAATATCTGCGGGACGAAATGTTCTCGCACACCCACATCGTGACCCTCGACCGGCCCGCTCCCGATTTGCGTTTCGATTCTGTGGTGGTGAACAACCGCACCGGCGCGCGGGCGGGTGTAACCCACCTTATTGAGCATGGCCACCGCAAGATTGCTTTCCTGGGCCTGAACAAGTTGCTGTTCACGTTTCAAGCGCGCTACGCCGGGTACAAGGAAGCCATGACCAGAAGGGGCCTGGTTCCTGAAAACTACATCGACTGTGTCTCGCAGGAGAGCACCATTACCACGCTTCACTCGCTGCTCACGGATGGGAATGCCCCGACGGCCCTGTTTGCCGGCAATAACCTCACCATGAGATACATGCTGCACGCCCTCAGCGCGCTCAGGATCGATGTGCCGGGAAAGATCGCGCTCGCAGGATTCGACGATTTTGATATCGCCGACGTACTGCAGCCGGCGCTTACCGTGGTTCGGCAGCCGGTATACCAGATCGGAGAAACGGCAGCCAACCTCCTGTTTGAGCGGATCTCGAGGGGCCAGTTTCCCACCAAGGGACACCGAGTGGTCCTTCCCCTGGAACTGGTAATCCGCCGCTCCTGCGGTTGCCACGCGACCGCAGGCGATGATCGAAATCTCAAACCGCCGGCGGCCTAAGGCATACCGCATCGGAGTTCCGGTAAGGATTCGAAAGCGCGTTCCCCATCCAAAAAAAAGGCCGTGAACGGCTTTAAGACCGCACGGCCCCAAGGACACCTGGATAACTAGGCTGAAAGTGAATCTAAATACCCGGCAACCGCGGGGCAACTAGCACTTTTGCCAGAGTCCGCGAGGCTATTGAATGCCCCGGCCGGAATCTTAGCCTCGATCACGATCCTGGATTGGTCCAGTCATAAAGCTGGAATTCGCGAATGTGCGCCTCGCCTGTGCTCGACAGAATATTCAATCGCACATGGGCTGCCGTCACTGCCGGAAATGCGTCGACCTTTTTATGCCCGATCGCCTGGCCTTCGGCAACCGGTTCCCATTTGTGCTTCGATTCCTGCCAGACCTCGATGGCATATTTCTCGATGTGCTGGCCATCGTTAAGCCATTCCATCGTCAGAGCGTGGTCGAAAGTGACAGGGCGCTCAAAACTTACTTCGAGCGTGGCATGATGGGAGCCTGGCGGCGCTGACCAGAACGTGTCCGGGTCGCCGTCCAGGGCGGAAAGCACGCCGGGGTCCTTTTGCGCATGCTGCAAGACAAGATTCTTAGCGCTGCGCGTAAGCAGTGCGGCGCCGAATTCCTCGAGGCGCGCAACATCGGATTCAGGCAGAAGGCCGCGGCGATCGGGGGCGAGCCCCAGCATCAGCTGCGCTCCCCGTCCAACCGTCGTGTCGTAAATCTTTAGCAGTTCCGGCAGGCTCTTTAGCGACCCTTCGTCATTCGGATGCCAGAACCAGTGCAGCTTGCGCAGCGGGGTATCGGCCTCGACCGGGCGCCAGCGGCGGTATCCGTGCCGGTCGATAACGTTCCAGTTCTCATAATCGACGCTGCCTGCCTCTGTGCCCACCCAGCGCGCGTCGCCATACTCGAACAGGCCGGTGTCGGCAAACACCACGGTATCGGGTTGGTACGTGCGAAGTGTCTCGATAATCTTCTTGAAGTCGTAGACGTGTCCTTCGCTGCCTGCGCCGTCCAGCCAGAATTCGACCAGGTCGCCATAGCGCGTGGCGAGTTCCTCGAGTTCGGCGTTGTAGTAGCGGTCGTATGCCGCAGGGTCCTTGTAGCGCGGCTCGTGGCGGTCCCATGGCGACAGATATACACCGAATTTGAGGCCGTACTTACGGGCGGCGCGCGCAACGTCCCCGACAACGTCGCCTTTTCCGTCGCGCCACGGGCTCGACTTGATGCTGTACTCGGTCTGCCCGGTGGGCCACAGGCAGAATCCGTCGTGGTGCTTGGCAACCAGTACGACATATTTCGCACCGGCATCGCGGATGGCTTTCATCCACTGCTCGGGGTCGAAGTTGGTGGGATTAAACGTAGACGGGCTGGCGGTGCCGTCTCCCCACTCGCGATCGAGAAAGGTATTGGTCGAAAAATGAATGATGACGCCGAATTCGAGGTCCTGCCAGGCGACCTGGTAGGGGGCGGGCCGGATATCGCCGGCGGAGTCCTGGCCGTGGGTTGGCAGGAGCCGTAATGTCATAGTCGCGAGCAACAAAAGACGGCATAGCGGATGTCTTAGAACTTGATTCATGGCGAGGATTCCTCAGGGCATGAAGCCCAGTTTCTCCTTGGCTGCTTGGGGCGCGACTGAAGTCGTGCCGGGTACCGAACTCACGGTGCTGAGAGCCTCCCGCAGGGAGTAGCCGACGCCCGTGGCTATGCGCCGCGCATGGCGCGCCACAGGGCGCCGCGCACCGGATCTGCGGCCTGTTCCATGATGCGAATGTCGGGGTAGCGCAGGCGAAGTGAGTACTCGATGGAATTGCGCATGCGCTCAACATGGGTCAGGATGCTACCCGCGAAAGCCACTGCGGGAACTTCGAAGGCATTGCCCTCAATGGCGCGCATTCGTTCGATCAGCAGCCGCACCAGGTAAGCCAGGTCCTTGCCGCCCTGGTCGAGAATCTCCTGCGCGACTTCATCGCCCCGGTCGGCGCAGGCCACCACTTCCCGCGCGAACTGCGAGCCGTAGCGCGGCGATGGCTGAGTATTGGCGAATTCGATGAGTGCATCGACCGAGGGAAGATTCCAGAAGCGGCGAGCGGCTTCGAGAAGATCTGTGGGCCGGCCTTGGTCGCGGGCCAGAAACCCCCGGCGCAGACCCTCGATGCCGATCCAATGGCCGGCCCCCTGGTCGGCGAGAATCGGCCCCCATCCTCCCGCCGTCATGATCTCGCCGTTACCGGCCCGGGCGGCGACATTGGACCCCGTTCCGGCCAGCGCCAGGACCCCGCGTCCTCCAACGAAAGCGGCATCCAGCGCGATCTCCACGTCACCAACAAGCAGCAACGGGCCGGGCACATGCTTGGCGAAGCCCTCGCGCAGCCAGTCAGTGACCAGCGGAACCGTGTTGCCGGATGTGCCCACACAGGTGCGCGCCACTTTGGTCATGTACACTCCGGTGCAGCGTTGCAAATCGGCGAGCGCATCGCGCAGGTTGCGCGCGGCTGTTTCGGCCTCGGCGTTGACGCGCTTGATGGTGCCGGTCAGCGATCGGCCAAGTTCGCGATCCTCTTCCGCAAGCAGGAATTCTGTTTTGGATCCGCCTGCATCGACGGCCAGGTAATAGGCCATCCGTTTCTCCTCTTCTCTGGGACTTGTGGCCGCGCTGCCCGCCCCGATGGGAGCGGAGCTTGAGTCGCGCCGTGCCATCGGGGTGGTCGAAATCATTATTGCAGCCGGGACTTCGAGAGAAGCGCACTGCGGCAGACACGAAGCGCAGTGCGGCAGAGACGCGCCTGCAGTCAAGGCGCGGAGACTCTGATTCCGAAGAACGGAATAGCGCGGCAGGGGAGAGGATTCGTGGGGGGAGGCCGGTTTGGAAAGGCCCGCGCGCGGGACTGCGAACATTGCGCAGCCCGCGTCGCAATTCGGCAATCAACGAGAGGCCGCCAGGATGCGGCCGCTCAGGCGGTCACACTTATACCACGCGGCGGCCGGTGATGAGCTGGATGATCAGCACTACTACGGCGATGACGAGGAGGAGGTGAATCAAACTTCCGGCCACATGGAAACTGAAGCCGAGAATCCACAGGATGAGAAGAATGACAAAGATCGTCCAAAGCATGCACACACTCCTTTTGGCTGGATAGCGCCTCGGGGCATCTTGCCCTCAGGCGTCTTTGTACCTTGGATGCAGGTTGTTTACGAGCGGCGCTGAAGGAGTTAACTCTTTGTTGAAAGATGGTGCGCGCCTGGCGTTGGCGTCCTGCAATTACCTCGGAGGAATGGTGCGCCGGGAAAGCACGAGTAGGGTTACGGTTGTGCATGTCAGGTTCATGGTGCCGCATGCGGGCATTTGCCGTGTGCCTGGAACGCAGCCGACCGGGGAAAACTTTGACGGAGACCTCTTCAAGGATCAGGCCAACAGGCTCGTTGCTGGTGTTGCATTGTCGCGGTGCTTGTGCTCCCGCGAGCGGTCTGTTTGCACAGGCCACCGGAAACCCGCTGGCATAGGGATACCGCAGCCCGGCTGCAATGGAGACTTTCGGAGCGACCATTACTGGAGGCGAGCCGCTCGCCCGTAAGGATCTTCCTGAGCTGGTGCATGCCGGGCGGGAAGCCGGTCTCTATGTCAACATGATTACTTCCGGCATCGGACTGACCCAAGAGCGGCTGTCGGACCTGGTCGATGCCGGGCTGGAACACCTGCAGCTCAGCTTTCAAGATATAGAGGAAGCCGAGGCCAATCGCATTGCGGGAACCCGCGCCCACGCCCACAAACTCGCCCTCATTCCGATTCTGAAGCGCTTTCCCCTGGCCCTCACCATAAATCTTGTCGTCCATCGCATAAACCTCGATCGCCTCGAAGAATTCATTGCTTTCGCTGAGAGCTTCGAGCCGGATCGGCTGGAGATCGCTCACGTCCAATATTACGGATGGGCGCTCAAGAATCGTCACCTGTTGATGCCCACACCGCTGCAAGTCCAGTCATCACTCGCGGTGATGGAGAAGGCACGCAAACGCCTCGAAGGCAAAATCCACCTCGAAGCCGTTGTACCCGATTATTATGGACGATTTCCTAAGGCATGCATGGGGGTTGGGGAAGGCAGGTAATCCTCGTTGACCCCGCAGGCCTGGCTTTGCCTTGTCATGCTGCGAGAGTTCTCCCAGGATTACGGTTCGACTCGGTACGCGAGCACGATATCCCGTGGATATGGCACAACTCCGAAGCCTTCGAATGCTTCCGGGGAGACAGTTGGATGCCGCAAACGTGCCGTTCCTGCTCACGGAAAGAGCAAGACTTCGGCGGTTGCCGATGCCAGTCGTTCTTACTCACGGGTGATGCCCGTGCAATAGATCCAGTGTGCAGCCTAAGCCCTGATCATGTACTTCTTGAATCGCTGCGCCGGCCAGCTGACAATCCACTGCCAATCTGGAGGCATGAGTAAAGCTTCGTTGGCGGGTAGCCGGTATCTCGGAAGATGATGACGCCAAACCCTGATCCGAATCAGTGTCCAGAATCGAAACACGGGCACACCTGCGATGGGCTCCTCATTGCGAACTCCAGAACGGCCGAACAGTCGTCGACGCTATCGTCGACCGTCTGAACTGATAATCATCGGGATTCTCGCAACCAATCGACAGGGAACTGGATCGAAGCGGCAAAAATTTGAGGGGGAATCTTGTTCGCCTACCACCAGCTTTCCATCTGCACTCCCCATGTAAGGCCCTGCGTGCTCGTGGCGTAATCCGGA
>DASXXV010000061.1:0-10618 GCA_036502905.1 Occallatibacter sp.
CGCCCCAGCGTTTGGGATGGCCGGTGATTGCGCGCCGGGAAAGCGCCCTCATTCTTGCGCCGACCGGTACGGGCAAAACGCTCGCCGCGTTCCTGTGGTGCCTCGACCGGCTGATGCTTCACCCCGCTCCCCGCGGCCAGCAGGACGGGACACGCGTGGTGTATGTCTCGCCGCTGAAAGCCCTGGCCGTGGACGTGGAGCGCAACCTTCGCTCGCCGCTTACCGGGATGGCCAACATGGCCCGCCGCATGGGCGTTCCTTTCCGCGAGCCCACCATCAGCGTGCGCACCGGGGACACCCCGCAAAAGGAGCGCGCGCTTTTCCGCCGCCATCCGGCTGACATTCTGATCACCACTCCCGAGTCGCTATACCTCCTCCTCACCTCCCAGTCCGCCGAGGGGCTGAGGACCGTGGATACGATCATCATCGACGAGATCCACGCCCTGGTTCCTACTAAGCGCGGCGCCCACCTGGCCCTGTCCATGGAGAGGTTGGAGGCCCTGGCAGGGAAGCCTTTGCAGCGCATCGGGCTCTCAGCCACGCAGCGCCCGCTGGAAGAAGTGGCCCGGTTTCTGGGGGGAGTGGATCTGGGTCCTAAGGGCATAGATTTCTTTTCCGGCCGGTCCGGAATCAGCTCGGAAACAACTCCTTCCAGAACAGCGAATTTCGGGGCGGATTCTCAAGTAGAAGATGAGCTCTCAAAGGAAGGGCCTGATGATCTGAACCGGATCGCGAACGCTCTCGATGCGTCTGTGGAAAACCTGCCCGAACCGGCGGTTATGGAGGTGGATTCCCCGATCCTGACCCCCCGTCCGGTCACCATCGTGAATGCCTCGGCAATCAAGCAGTTGAAGCTTAGGATTGAAGTTCCAGTTGAGGATATGGCGCGCCTCGGAACCCTGGAGGAAATCCCCAGTGGACCGGCATCCCAGGCCCCCCGGCGCGTGTCCATCTGGAACGCCATTCACCCCCGCCTTCTGGAACTCATCCGGGAGCGGAATTCCACCATTCTCTTCGTCAACAGCCGCCAGGTGGCAGAGCGGCTGGCGGGCGCCCTGAATGAGCTTGCCGGGGAGGCGATCGTACGCGCCCACCACGGCTCCCTGGCGGCGGCGCAGAGATCGGTGATCGAGGAACAGTTGAAGGCGGGGCAGATCAAGGCTCTGTGCGCCACCTCAACCCTGGAGCTGGGCATCGACATGGGCGCGGTGGACCTCGTCATCCAGATCGAAGCCCCACCCTCGGTTGCCAGCGGAATGCAGCGAATCGGCCGTGCCGGGCATTCGGTGGATGCGGTCAGCGAAGGCGTCCTCTTTCCCAAGTACCGGGCGGACCTGGTGGCCTGCGCGGCGGTGACCCGGGCGATGCATGACGGTCACATTGAATCCACTCGCTACCCCCGCAACCCACTCGACGTGCTTGCCCAGCAGATGGTGGCGATCGTGGCCCACCCTCCGGAAAAAGCAAGGGAGCATGGGACCGCGAAGCCAGCGAGTAAGGACGGGCGGACCCGGCGAGCCGGGGACTACGAGGATGGGATTGAGGAAGAGACATCAAGCCAGCCGGAAGTCTCCGTGGACGCCCTCTACGACCTGGTCCGCCGGGCCGCTCCTTTCGGCGAACTCACTCGATCGACGTTCGAGGGGGTTCTCGACCTGCTCAGCGGCCGCTACCCCTCCGATGAATTCGCCGAGCTGCGTCCCCGTCTGACCTGGGACCGGGTGCGCAACGTGGTCACGGCCCGGGAGGGCGCCGGGCGGCTGGCAATCCTGAACGCCGGCACCATCCCCGACCGGGGCATGTACGGAGTGTTTCTGGCGCATACCGACGGCAAGCCGGTCCGGGTGGGCGAACTCGATGAAGAAATGGTGTTTGAGTCGCACACCAACGAGACATTTATCC
Organism: Occallatibacter sp.; assembly: GCA_036502905.1. Classification (GTDB taxonomy): domain Bacteria; phylum Acidobacteriota; class Terriglobia; order Terriglobales; family Acidobacteriaceae; genus Telmatobacter. Next base: position 1,903 of record DASXXV010000061.1, read on the forward strand.
TCGGCGCTTCAACGTGGCGCATTGTCGACATCACCCACGACCGGGTGCTGGTGGAACCGGCCCCCGGCGAACCGGGCAAGATGCCGTTCTGGAAGGGCGATGGACCGGGACGTCCGCTGGAGTTTGGCCGACGCATCGGCGCCCTGGTGCGCGAACTGCGGGCCATGCCCAAGCCGGCCGCCATGACGCGCCTGGTAGCGGAGCACGACCTCGATCCGGGCGCGGCTGAGAACCTGATCCAGTTTCTTTCCGACCAGGAGGCGTCAACCGGGGCGGTTCCCGACGACCGGACCATCGTGATAGAACGGTGCCGCGATGAGCTGGGAGACTGGCGCGTCTGCGTGCTGACGCCCTTCGGCAGCCGCATCCACATCCCGTGGGCGATGGCCGTGGCGGCACGCATCCGTGCTGCCGGCGGGCCGGACGTGGAGACTCTCTGGGGTGACGACGGCTTTGTCCTGCGCTTCCCCGATACCGAGGCACCGCCCGATGCCGACTGGTTCCTGGTCGAATCGGCGGAAGCCATGGACCTGGTGCTCCGCCAACTCGGCTCGACGGCGCTCTTCGCGGGACGCTTTCGCGAGGCCGCGGGGCGCGCGCTGCTGCTGCCGCGCCGCCGGCCCGACGCGCGCTCGCCGCTGTGGCAGCTGCGCAAGCGCTCCTACGACCTGCTGAATGTGGCCTCGCGCTACCCCTCGTTTCCCCTCCTCCTGGAGGCCTACCGGGAATGCCTGAGGGACGTGTTCGACATGCCCGCCCTGCTGGAAACGCTGCGCGCCATCGAGCAGCGCCAGCTTCGCGTACACGTGGTGGAAACGCGCAAGCCCTCGCCGTTCGCGTCTTCGCTGCTGTTCAGCTACGTGGCGAATTTCATCTACGACGGCGACGCGCCCCTGGCCGAGCGGCGGGCCCAGGCTCTCACCATCGACCAGGACCAGCTTCGCGAAATCCTGGGCGAGGCGGATCTCCGCGAACTGCTCGATGCGGAGGTAATCGCTGAAGTGGAGCAGAACGCGCAGTGCCTTTCGGAGAACTTTCGCGCCCGCTCCGCCGATGGCATTCACGACCTGTGTCTTCGCCTGGGAGATCTCTCGCGCGAAGAACTGGCCGCCCGTCTCGCGGCCCCTGACCTGATACAGCAGGTGGACCGGCTGGTCCGCGCCCGCCGTCTTCTCGAATTGCGCATTGCCGGGGAACGCCGGCTCATCGCGGCGGAGGACGGCGCCCGCTACCGCGACGCCCTCGGAGTCCCGCTGCCTCCCGGGCTGGCGAAGTCTCTGCTCGAACCGGTTGCGCATCCTGTGCTCGAATTGGTGCGGCGATTTGCACGCACCCACGGTCCATTCACTGTCCGGGATGTTGCCGCCCGCTTCCAACTGGACGCGCAGGCAATCGAAAACGTGCTGCGCCAGCTAGCTGTGGAAGGCCGGGTGCTGGAGGGAGGCTTCCGCCCCGGCGGCCTGCACCGGGAGTGGTGCGATGCCGAAATTCTGCGCCAGATCCGGCGCAAGTCCCTGGCCCGCCTGCGGCGGGAAGTGGAGCCGGTGGAACAGCACACCCTGGCCCGTTTCCTGACGCACTGGCAGGGGCTGGTCAATCCCCGCCGCATGAGCCATGCGCATCTCGACGTGCTGCTGGACGCGCTCGAAAACCTGCAGGGCGCGCCGGTCCCGGCATCCTTGCTGGAGACTGCCGTTCTGCCCGCGCGCGTGGCGGGCTACGAACCTTCCGGACTGGATACGCTGATTGCCGCCGGCGAGGTGACGTGGACCGGCGTGGAGGCACTGGGCGAGCGCGACGGCCGGATCGCCCTTTATCTCACCGACAAGCTGCCGCTGCTCGCATCCGTGCGCGCCAGCGGGGGCGGGAACCAGGAGCCGCTCAACGAGCGGGAGCAAAAGCTGCTGGCGGCGCTCGAATCCGGGGGCGCCAGCTTCTTCGATCCGTTGCACCAGGCCGCGGGCGGCGGGTATCCCGGCGAGTCGATCGACGCGCTCTGGAGCCTGGTGTGGCGGGGGCTTGTCACCAACGATTCGCTCCATCCGCTGAGGGCCTACATCGCCAGGCCGGAGACGGCGCGAACCCAGCGGCGCCTGCAAACGGGCGCAGTGTTTCGCTCCCGGCGCACCACGCCTCCAACCGCACAGGGCCGATGGTCGCTGCTGCCGGTGCTGCCGGTGCTGCCGGTGCCGCCGGTGCTGCCGGTCCACGGAGCGTCAACCATGCCGGCCGCGCCCAGCACTACGGAAGCCAGCCACGCGCTGGCCATGCAATTGCTCAATCGGTATGGGGTGCTGATGCGCGAATCGGTTGCCGCGGAAAACATCCCAGGCGGCTTCAGTGCTGTCTACGATGTGCTCAAGGCCCTGGAGGAGAGCGGCCGCATCCGCCGCGGCTATTTTGTTGCCGGGCTGGGGGCGACCCAATTTGCGCTTCCGGCGGCCGTCGATCTTCTTCGCCAGATGCGCCTGGCACCTGACCCGGAGAAGCCGGAGTTTGTGCAACTGGCGGCCGCCGACCCCGCCAACCCCTACGGCTCAATCCTGCCGTGGCCTGAGCTGCCGGTCGCGGCAGAAGATTCGGAGTCAGCGCCCCGGGTGCTTACCCGCGCGGCTTACGCCGAAGTCATTTTGTGGAACGGCAAGCTCATCGCCTGGCTGCGCCGCCACAATCCGAATGTGCTGGTATTTCTTCCTGTCGAGGAGCCCGATCGCTCGCAGGCCGGTTCCGGGCTGGCGCAATTTCTCTGGCAGCATGGGCAGGACCGCATGCACGCGGGAAGCCGCGAAGGCGTGTTGATCACCACCATCAACGGCCAACCGGTGGCCGCGCATCCCATGGCGCGGTTCCTGATGGACGCCGGCTTCCACCCCGGACCGCTGGGCATGCATCTGCGCCGGGTGCCGCTGCCCATCCCGCCCGCCGAGTCTAGGTCGGACGAGGTTCAGTAAAGGAATGCCCGAAGGCGACACCATCTTTCGCTCCGCGCGTACGCTCCATCGCGCGCTGGCCGGCAAAACCGTCACTGGCTTTCAATCGGCTTACGCGCTACTCACCCAGTTCCACGACAACACGCCCGTTACCGGTCGAACAATTGAGAGGGTGGAAGCACGAGGCAAATGGCTGCTGGTCTATTTCTCCGGCGGCGATATTCTCGTTACCCACATGCTTATGAACGGCAGCTGGCATATTTACCGTCCCGGCGAGCGGTGGCAGTTGCCTGTCTCGGCCATGCGGATCGTGATCGAGACGGCCGATTTCGTCGCGGTTGGATTCAACGTGCCCATCGCGGAGATGCACACAGCGCAAACCCTGGAGCGGGAGAAAAAGATCCCGCCGGCGGGCGCCGACGTGCTGGGCGCCGATTTCGACCAGGACGCGGCCGTGGAGCGGCTGCTGGCAGAGAGCGACAGGGAACTCGGCGATGCCCTGTTGCGCCAGCGGGTGCTGGCCGGGGTGGGCAACGTGTTCAAGTCGGAGATCTGTTTCACCACCGGTCTGAATCCGTTTCAGAGCGTGGGCTCGCTGACGCGCGAACAGGCAGCCGAAATCGTCTTCATGGCGCGCCGCCAGCTGGGATCGAACGTGCTGGAGGATTCCGGCAATCAGATCGTGACCTACCGGGGGCGCCGGCGCCGCACCACCCGCGAATCCCATCCGGGGGAGAGCCTGTGGGTCTACGCGCGCAAGGGGCAGCCGTGCCGCCGGTGCGGCGAACTTATCCGCCGGCGGCTGCAGGGCGCCGATGCACGCGCCACGTACTGGTGCCCCCGTTGCCAACCCATGCCGGATGGACGAGAGATCGACGGATGAAGGAAGGTCTGGACCTGGTGGTGTGGTCGGCCTGCGTCCCGGTGAGTGGGTTGGATGGTGGTTTCGGGCGATATCAATCAGCAGGGCGTTCCAATGTCAAAGCTGGTTGGGTGTCTTATCCAAATACTGATCGTTTGCACCGAAAATAATCATCGACAGTCGCTGTCTACGCCACCTTATACTTTGCTGTCCCTCAGTCTTCCATACCCCAAGGAGCGTCTATGTCCAAGCTTTTGCTGCGATTGGCGGCCAGAACCGCCTGCGTTGGCCTGTTTGTTTTGGCCTCCACCCTCTTCGTTTCCGCCCAGGAGAAAGACTCCGGCAAGATCCTCGGGGCGTATTTCGAGGAATGGGGTATCTACTACGCCGGATACAACATTGCGAACATGCAGCAGAACGGGGTGGCGGATAAAGTCACTCACCTGATGTACGCATTTGCCAATGTCACCGCGACGCCGTCTCCTGCCTGCGCCATCGCGGATAGCTGGGCGGACTATCAAACGCCGTATCTGCCGAGTGTCAGCGGCGCTCCTTACGTTGCTCCCCTTTTTGGGAACTTCGGGGCCATTCAACAGTTGAAGCAGCTTCACCCGTCGCTGAAGGTATTGATGGCGATCGGCGGAGCTTCGGCGTCGAACACGGCCGCATTTACAACTGCCGCGAGTACCGCCTCCGGGCGCCAGGCACTGGCCGCTTCCTGCATCGACAAGTTCGTGAAAGGAAACATCGCGGCCGGAGTAACGGCGCCGGGCCTGTTCGACGGCTTCAATATCGACTGGGAGTTTCCCTCCGCGGCGGACAAGCAGAATTTCACCGCACTGCTGAAGGAGTTCCGCACCCAACTGGACGCCTTGAGCAAGAGCACCGGGCGCCGCTACGTGATGTCGTTCGACGGCCCGGCGGGCGCGCAGAACTATGTGAACATCGACCTGAAGCACGCCGCGCAGCAGGTGGATTTCATCACCGTCGACGGCTACAACTACTCCGGCTCATGGGACACGCAGACCAACCACGCATCACCGCTGTTCGATAGCCGCCAGGATCCCTTGTTTGGACAAGGCCTCGATATTGACGACACGGTCAATGCATATCTTGCCGCGGGTGTGCCTGCGCGCAAGTACACGATGGGTTTGCCCCTTTATGGAGCGGGGTGGACAGGCGTTCCCAACGTGAACCACGGGCTCTACCAGGATTCGACGGGGCCGTCGCCGGTGCTGCTGGCGAACGGGCAGGGGCTGTGTACCGATACCACCGCCGGATGCGATCCGCTGCTGACCCCGGGGCTGGCCACATATGGAACGCTCTCAAACCTGGCGGCCCAGGGCTATAGCCAGACCTTCGACCCCAGAAGGCTGGCGGTTTCGCTCTACAATCCAAACTCTGCAACCTTCTACACGTTCGACAATCCCCAGACGGCCTATCTGAAGATGCTGTACATCGACCTGAAGGTTCCGGGCGGCCTGGGAGGCGCCTACGTGTGGGCGGTGAAAGACGATGACGCCAACGGGACGATGGTGAAAACCATGGCGGCGGGGTTGGCTTTGTCGCGTTAGCCGATTCGCGTTGAATCTTGTATCCATCCTGGGTGCCGGGTGCCCCAGGTCTCGATTTTGAGACCTGGGATCCGATGCTTCAGGAACGATTTGACAGGGCCAGGGACCTAGTGGACTGTCGCAGTGAATTCGTTACCGGCATTCGTCAAAGCAGCCGCAGATCCTTCCCCTTCCCCTTCGCAAGCTCAGGGTCAGGGTCAGGATGACGGGCTATTGTTTTCATCTGCTCACGCGAGAGCCCGCATTAACGTTTTCAACGCGACAGGCCACTAGTTGCCGGTCTTGTTGCCGACGCCGAAGATCTTCTGCAGGATGTTGCGGTGGTCGGGCGGGTGGCTGCAGGTGTCGGTGGGGGCGGTGCCTTCCAGAAACGCGGCGGTGTAGGTTTCGGGGCAGGCGCCATCAGGCAGCAGATTGGTCCCCTTGTCGAGGTTGATGAGGTCAACGCCCGCGGGCGGATTGAACTCCTTGGTGTCGGAGTACTGCGGCAACTGGACGGCCTTCTTCATGAACTCGGCCCAGACGGGCCCCGCCAACTGGGCGCCTTCCAGCACGACGTTGGAGTAGTCGTCGTTGCCCACCCACACCACGCAGAGCAGGTTGCTGGTGAAGCCGGCGAACCAGGCGTCGTGGCTGGAACCGGTTTTGCCGGCCGCGGGGGCTTTGAATCCGCGTCCGCGGACCCCGGCGCCGGTGCCGGCATTGATCACATTTTCCATCAGGCTGGTGGTTAGATAAGCCACGCGGGGATCCAGCACTTGGCGGGCGTTGGGAGTGTAGTCGCTCATGACGTCGCCATTGGCGGTGCGCACACTGGCCAACATCCATGGATCGATGTGAACGCCGCCGTTGGCAAAGACGGTGTAGGCTCCGGCCATGTCCAGGGGCGAGGCGTCATAGGAACCGATGGCGACGGAGGGTGTGCCGCGGGCGCTTTTGATGCCGGCTTCACGCGCCAGGGCCGCCACCCGATCAAAACCCACCATCGAGGCCAGCCCGATGGTGGCGTTGTTCAAGGAATACTGCAGGGCATAACGGGCCGTGACCTGGTCGTGGTAGTTATTGTGGTCGTTACGCGGGCTGTACTCCTTGTCGCCGACCATGTAGGTGCTCTGCTCGTCGGCCAGCATGGTGACGGGCGAGAACAGCTTATCCTGCCCGGGAAGGGGCGTGCCCTCGACGGCGGTCTGGAACGCCGCGGCATACACGAATGGCTTGAAGATGGAGCCGGTGGGACGGTGCGCGACGGCGTGATTCACCTGGCTGGTGCCGTAGCTGCGGCCGCCCACCAGCGCCAGCACCTGTCCGGTATGCGGATTCAGAGCGATCAGGGCGACCTGCGGATAGGTAATGGGGGTGGGCGGTGGAGGCGTTTCGCCCTTCTTCACGCGGTTGCGGCGGGCATGGAGCTTCTCCACCTGCTCGTCGATGACATGGACCGTGGAGTCGACCGCCGCCGTGGCGATGCGCTGCAGATCGGGGTCGAGCGTGGTGTAGATGCGGAGGCCTTCCAGGTTGGAGTCGCGCTCGCCAATTTTCTGCAGCAGCTGCTCGTGGACCAGGTCAACGAAGTAGGGAGCTTCGCTGGCGTCCACGCTGGCGGTAGAGAGATGGAGCGACTCGGACTGGGCGCGCTCGGCCTGCTGCTTGGTGATGGCGCCGGTTTCCACCATGGCATCGAGCACGCGATTGCGGCGCTCGATGGCGCGATCCGGATGACGGAATGGCGAGAAGTAGTTGGGCCTCTGGATCATGCCGGCCAGAAGCGCGCTCTCCGCCAGGTCGAGCTGGCGCACGTCCCTGCCGAAATAGGCCTGGGAGGCTTCGCCGAATCCATTGATCGCAAAGCTGCCTCTCTGGCCGAGGTTGATCTGATTGGCGTACAGCTCGAAGATCTGCTTCTTGGTAAAGCGGTGTTCAAGCTGAAAGGTGATGACGATCTCGATGATCTTGCGCTTGATGCGCTTTTCCGGGGTGAGAAAGAAGCCGCGCGCCAACTGCATGGTGAGGGTGGAGCCGCCCTGCTGCTTTTGGCCGGTGGTGACGTCGCGCAACACGGCTTCCATGAGGCGGAAGTAGTTCACGCCGCTGTGCTCAAAGAAACGGCGGTCCTCGATGGCCAGAACGGCCTGCACCAGGTTTTGCGGAATCTCGTCGTAGGTGATCAGGCGGCGCTTGGTGCGATTGGCGTCTTCGCTCAGGCCGGTAATGAGCACCGGCTCAAGCTCATAGCTGGCCAGCGGCTGGTTGTGATCGTCAGTGATGGAATCGACCACGCCGTCGCTGACATGGATGGTGGCGCTGTCCTGCGCGTGATAGGACTGCGGGCCCGGATAGATGGTGACGCCGCCGTCGTTTTCGCTGAAGGTGCCCATGGGCGCATCTTTTTGCGAGCCTTTCAGCGAGTACCCGGCCTGGCGCAGTTCCTCGGCGATGAGGCGCACCGGGAGCTTCTGTCCGGGACGCACTTCTCGCGGCTCGGCGAAGATCTTGGCGGTGTTCTTGAACAACGGCTGCTTGAGCCGTTCGTCGACGATGTGCTGGTATTTGAAATAGAAATAGCCGCCCACGGTCAGAGCCGCGGCGGCGCCCAGGGCAACCAGGACGAGTCCGATGCGCAGCGCGAGCGAAGCCCAGCCGTGGGAGTGGGTGGGCATTCGGAATTTGATTTTCAAAGCCATAGATACAGTGGTCAGCGATCAGTTCTTAGCGAGCCACGCCGATTTTCGGCCGTAAGGGGCCGTTCATGTTCGGCGTTCGCAGGCACCCGGCTAATCGGTGGCTCCCTCCAGGAGAGTGTCTTCTGCGACTCGTGCTTTTAGTTGCGTGATCACGTCGTCGATGCTTACATCAACGCTCCGGCCAGTGGCTCGCTCCACCAGTTCCACCTGGCCGGAGGCCGCCTTCTTGCCTACATTGATGCGAAATGGAATGCCGACCAGGTCCGCATCCTTGAATTTGACGCCGGCGCGCTCGTCTCTGTCATCCAGCAGGACGTCGATGCCGGCCGCGTCCAACTCGGCGGCCAGCTTCTCGCCGGTGTTCTTCAAGGCGTTGTCGGCGATGTTGGTGACGGTGACCACCACGGTGAACGGCGCGATCGATGTGGGCAGCCAGAATCCCTTGTCATCATTGGACTGCTCGACAGCCGCAGTCAGGATGCGCTCGATGCCGATGCCGTAGCTGCCCATGATGGGGGTGACTTCCTTGCCGTTGGGGTCGAGCACACGGGCCCCCATGGATTCCGAGTACTTGTAGCCCAGCTTGAAGATGTGCCCCACCTCGACGGCCTTGCCGACGACCAACTTGCCCCCACAATTATCGACGGGACAGGGCTCGCCTTCGTTCAC
>DASXXV010000062.1:0-5007 GCA_036502905.1 Occallatibacter sp.
CGCCGAAGCCAGGTTAATTCCGGGATGTTGCGCCTACTCCTACAACGAGGACCTTCGGCACGGTACGATGACCCTGGAAGATTTCATCTTGAAAGCGAAGGACCTGCGGGTGTTGGCCGTGGACATGACGGGGTATTACCTGAAGTCAACGGAACAGGGGTATCTGCATGGTCTTCGAAATTTAGCTTACAGACATGGCGTTGCATTCTCGGGCGCAGCATGTGGCGTGAGCATGGTCCAGGCTGACGCAGTAAGCCGCGCGGAGAGCCTGAAGCAGATAAATAAGTGGGTTGATGTGACAGACACTCTTGGAGCTTCTCACCTGAGGATCTTCGCAGGGAACCTGCCTCCGGGATCGCGCCTGAAGGATGCCATCGATTGGGTGGTCGAGACGATGACGATCCTGAATCCGAGGTGAGCAGCCCGGCGCCGAAGCCGCATCTCGGCACGTTTCAGCGCCTCCTCTTCGCATCTATGGAAGACGGATTCGTCGTATGACTATCGGGTGTTGAGCGGGTGGTAGACGATTCTCGCGAGCTTATGGGCTGTAGCAGTAATGGCCCGAGATTTGCCGAGCTTCCGGCATATACGACGAAAGCACTCCCCCATGTAGTCCTTGGCGTGGTGTAACGATCGTGCGGCCAGCCGAAGCGCGATGGCAACCCGGCTTCCTGGTGGGCGGGATGGCGGGCGTGTGGTCGCTATGCGGAAGTAACAGAGTTCCAAACTCGGCCGCCCGCAAGCGCGTTCCGCCTGAACGAAAGACTCCTTTCTCACTCGTAGCGAAGCGCCGAAAGCGGGTTGATTCGCGAGGCCCTCCTCGCGGGTATGTATCCCGCGACCAACGCGGCTGAGGACAGGAGGAAAACCGCACCAGCGATACTGAGCGGATCGGTTCCCTTCAGCCCATAAAGCAGGTCGCCGACCAGCCGGCTTCCGGCCAGCGTCACCGGCAGACCTACCGCAATTCCGGCCAGCACGAGCACCGCCGTCTCCCGCATCACCTGCCAGCCCACCTGCGAGCGCCCCGCGCCCAGCGCCATGCGAATTCCGATTTCGCCTGTTCGCCGACCCACCATGTACGACATCAGGCCATACAAGCCGATGCATGAAAGAAACACCGCTACCATCCCGAAGAATGCCGACAGCTTGGCAATGATCCCCTGGTTGGCATACGACCGCGCCACCAGCTCATCCATCGTCATCGCATTGGTGATGGGCAAACTGCGATCGATGCCGTGAATCGCCTGCTGAACCTCGGCCGAGATGGTGCTGAAATCCCCTCTGTAGCGCACTTCGAGGTCGCCGAAACCCCATTCGCGCTGCGAGTACGGCAGGTAATCGATATAGGCGGGGGGCTCCTGGATGTCGTCGAACTTTACGTCGCGCGCGATGCCGATCACCTGCACCTGCGTCGCAGTCTCGCCCGCATCGGGAGTGCCGATGGAGTAGGTCCGCCCGATCGGCGAGCCGGCGGGGAAATACTTCTTCGCTATGCTCTCGCTGATGATGGCGACGCGCTGCGAGGTTGCGGTGTCCTGCGGGCCGAAGGCGCGGCCGGCAACCAGCGGAATCTGCATCGTCTTGAAATACGCGTTCCCGATGATATTGTGCGGAACGTTCACATTGCGGTCGATCGGCATCCCCGCAACGAAAATCATGGAGTTCCAGCTACCTTCGTTGAACGTGAACGCTGAGAAGCTGGCAGCTTCGACCCCAGGCAACGCGTTCACGCGAGCTTCGATCTGGTTGTAGAGCAGCTTGAGCCGCGGATCGTCATCCTTGTAGCCGGTCAGCGTGTAGTCGATATCCATCCGGAGGACGTGGTCCTTGTTGAAGCCCATGCTGGCGCGGCCCAGGTTGACGAGTGTGCGCAGAAAAAGGCATGCACCCACCATCAGCACCAGCGAGAGCGCAACCTGGGACGCGACAAGAATTCTCCCGAGCAGCGAGCGCGCCGCAGCCGGGGCTGCGCCCGAACCGCTCTTAAGCGACTCCGTCAGTTGCACGCGCGTAGCGCGGAGACTCGGGAACGTTCCGAACAGCACCGCCGTACACACCGTGACCGCGAACGTGAACCCCAGCAGCCGCAGGTTAGGCGAGACATCGAGCGGAATTGTGTCCGCGCCGTGCGGAAGCATTGCGAGGAGAACACGATTGGCCGCGGCGGCAAATCCGATTCCCAGTGCCCCGCCCGCAAACGCCAGCAGCAGGCTTTCAGTAAGCAACTGCCGCATGATCCGCGTCCGCGCCGCTCCCAGCGCCTGCCGCACCGCCAGTTCACGCGCCCGCGCCGTCGATCGGGCAAGCAGCAGGTTGGCGATGTTGGCGCACGCGATCAGCAGCACCAGGGCCACAATCACCATCAGCACTTGCAGCGGCTCGGAGTAGGCGCGGCGCAGATAGGAGAGCCCCCGCTCCATGGATTTCAGCGTCACATGATTCTTGTTCAGCCGCGAAAGGTTTTCCTGGTTGAGCTTGGCGTCGGGGAAACTGGGCAGGATTTGCCGGAACAGGATGTTTACGTTGGCCGTGGCCTGTTCGACGCTTACGCCGGGCTTAAGACGGCCGATGATGTAGAGCGACTCTTTGAAGTTGTCCTTATACCCGCCCCAACCCGGAGGAATCACCGCGGACATGGACAGCGGCGCAAACGCATCGGGAGAGTCGCCCACCTGGGTACCAAAGAACTCCGGCGGGGCAACCCCCACGATTTCGAAAACCGCGCTGCCCAGTCTCATCTTGTGCCCCAGGATCGCAGGATCGGATGCGAACCGCCGCTTCCAGAAGCCATTGCTGACGACCACCACGGGATGATCGCCTTCGCTGGAGTCATCATTCTCGTTCAGTACGCGGCCAAGTTGCGGTTCCACCCCGAGAGTCTGAAAGTAAGTGCCTGAAACCGTCAGCACGTTGATCGGTTCCGGATCCTGGCGGCCATCCACGAATCCATGTGGGTGGTTGTTCATGCTGTAAAAGGCGGCGGTGTCGGAGAAAACCGCGTTCTTCTGCTGAAACTGCCGATAGAACGGATAAGAGTAGAGCTGTGTCGCCGCGAAGCTGTCGGTAATGCCGCTAGCATCTCGATCGCCAAGCTTGACCAACTGTTTCGGAGCGCGTACCGGCAGCGAGCGCAGCATCACCGCATCGAGAAAGCTGAAGATGGCAGTGTTGGCCCCTATCCCCAGCGCCAGCGAGAGCAGAGCAACGAACGTGATCGCCGGCGTGCGCAGCATCGAACGCACCCCATACCCGGCATCCTGCAGAAATGTTTCCAGCCAATTCCAGCCCCACGCCATATGACTTCGCTCCTTCATGTGAGTAACGTTGCCGAACCTGCGATGCGCCGCCCGCCTTGCCTCTTCCGCCGAGAACCCGGACGCAATCCTCTGCTCCCGCCGCAATTCCACATGCAGGCGCATCTCCTCTTCGAGATCCTGCTCAAAACGGGCGCGATGGAGCAGCATATGGACGCGCCGCCTGAGTTCACCGCCAAGTCTCATCGCATTTCCTCACGCCGTCTGGATCACCCGGGAAATGGCGCCCATCACCCGCTCGAACTGCGACAGTTCAACGCTCAGCTGTTTTTTTCCATCCGACGTGAGGGTGTAGTAGCGCGCGCGGCGATTGCCGGCCGTCACGCCCCATTCGGCTTTCACCCAGTCCTTGATCAGCATGCGCTGCAACGCCGGGTAGAGGGAACCCTCCTCTACCTGCAGAACATCTTCGGAGCAGTTTTCGATGAATTCCGCAATCTCGTAGCCGTGCAAGCGGCCGCGCACGGCGAGCGACTTCAGAATGAGCAGGTACAGCGTGCCTGGGGGAATTTCGTCGCGGTCGCCGTCGGGATCAGGGGTTCGGCGTATCAGCGCAGCCATACAGTCCTCCGGCGCATTAACATAGTTTACCTATGCCAGTGTCCGGGCTACAGCAGATCCTGTCAATCCTTTTCGTGATGAACGGGTGGGTTCACCGCCCTCAGGTGACGATAAATCCGTGCCAAATCGTATCGCCGTTGCTCAGCGCGGTCTGCAGATACTGGTCGGAACAGTACCAGTGATGGATTGCTCCATGCCTGGGCTGCTGTCGTAAGCTGAGACCGAACAACCTTAAGGAGGGCGCGTGCAGAGGAGGGAATTTGTGAGATCAGCGCTGGCTACCGCGGGAGCGGCTTCGGGTGTGGCGGCGTTTGGGTCCGAAACAGGGCCTGGGGTAGGACCTCATCAGGAGTACTATCAGTGGCGAGCCTACACCCTGCGAACGGGGCCGCAGCTTGGGCTCACCCAGGGCTATTTCGAACGGGCCCTGATTCCGGCCCTGAACCGACTCGGCATGTCGCCTGTAGGGACCTTCAAGCTCGATATTGGGCCAGAGACGCCCACCTATTATGTGCTGATTCCGTCGACCTCCGTCGAGACACTGCTCTCGCTCGACACCCTGCTTGGGAAGGATCCGGAGTACGTGAAGGGCGCATCCGGGTTTCGGGACGCCCCGGCGTCAGCGCCTGCATTTGTACGCGCGGAACGATCCATCCTCTCGGCCTTTTCCGGCTGGCCGAACCTGACCGCTCCGAAGCTTGAAAAGCGCATCTTCCAGTTGCGTACCTACGAGAGCCCGAGCCAGGTGGCGCATACGCGCAAGATCCAGATGTTCAACGAAGCGGAGATCGCGCTGTTTACTAAGGCAGGGCTGAATCCGGTCTTCTTTGCGGATACGGTGATCGGCACACGCATGCCAAACCTGACTTATATGCTGACCTTCCCTGACTTGCCGATTCTCACAGCTCATTGGGCAGCGTTTGCGGGCGATCCCGCGTGGAAGGAGCTTTCGCACAAGCCCGGCAATACCGATGCCGAGATCGTAAGCAATATTACGAATCTATATCTGAGCCCGTTGAGCTGCTCACAGATTTGAAATTGATCGTGCCGGGATTCTGCCCAGCAGGCGCTCATCCTTGGCATCTGACCGGCAGGTTTGTGTGGAGGTTGCGTGTCTCCTTGTCCGATC
>DASXXV010000063.1:0-8235 GCA_036502905.1 Occallatibacter sp.
CATCTGCTCCCAGTCCGGCCGGTGACGGTCTTCGAACTCCGTGCACTCGTGCACCACAAACGGAACCAGGCGTGCCGGCCGGGAGTTGGTGCAGATCACCAGTAAGTCGGACTCGCGATAGCCGGTCGTGTACTGGCCCCAGTTGCAGTTCCTGCACAGGTGGGGACCTGCGACCGGCGTTCCGTTCTTCACTTTCACGCTGACCATGGCAGTCTTTCTAATCCGGGGTCGCCGGAAGGTAATGGCCGGGGAACAAGCGATAACGGCATAGGTGCTCTACCACTGAGCTACCGGAACTCGCGTCCCGGGCGGGGATCGAACCCGCGGCCTCCCGCTTGTCAGGCGAAGTATCCGTTATCTACGCCACCGGCCGTGATTGCGTCACACACACATACTCGGTCGATCGAAAATTTGCCGGGGAACAGGCGACAAGAGTTCGGAACCTCTATCTCACGGTGCCTTCTGGCCACCCCAGCGACAAACATCGGTCGCCGGGGCCCCAGTGCTGTTCGGGACTACGCCCCCGCCCCGTGAGAGCGAGCATTCCGGCAGGGTTTCCTGCCCTGCTTATTGAGGCGGAAGTAACTCTCGTCTATCGCCACCGGCGATAACATCGTTGTGACTGCGCACTTATCCTGCGCGCAGCGAAATAACTTACCGCCGCGCCAAATCATTTCATTCACTCGCAAATATCCCGAGGGAACAAGCGGCCGCAGGGCTTGTCGATTCAGTGTCGATGAACCTGGGGTCTTCGCCACTCGGGCAGCTTCGCGAACCAGAGGCAAGGCTCAGGTGCGCAAAACTCGCACCTTCGCCATGTGCATGGATTCGAAACCCTTTTCAGTTGTGGATGCTCTTTGCGTAGGAGGCGCAGAGGAGTCTAGTGATAATCGACGAACAACGCCCGGCGACCGGTGCACCCGGATTCGGGGCGCTCCAGTCTACGCATCGAGTTTTGCGTTTTCTTCAGCATCGGGCGCGTTCTCCTACGCTCTTAGTACTCTGGCATAGTTCTGGTGAAAATGCAAGGCGATTAGAATAACTACTCCTCACTTAGTCCACCTATTCATTCTATCTTCCGATCCAATTTCAATTGGCTTAAACAGTGAACCCGGTGTGACGTTCCTCCATCCTTTAGGCTTGAATTGCACTGCTTGGTTATGCCCGCTTTTGCCGTGCAACGAATCGCAGCCGCACATAATCCGCCACCCAGGTTCCATCCTCGTCGCGCAGCGCCGGCGCGAGCAGGGAACAGCACTCCTCAACTACCGTCTCGCGCAGTTGTTCGGGTAGCTTCTCCAGCACGCCGCGGCGAAACATGCGCAGCCATGCCGCCATGCCCGAGCTTTCCAGGACAGTGGGCCGGGGAATGAGTGCCATGCGTTCCACGTTGAACCCATGACTCTCCAGGCGGCGCGTGTATCTCGCCGGCGTCGGATAGTAATTCACGCCATCCTCCGCGTCCCCGAATCCATGCCGCTCCAGTACTGCCATCATCCCCACGTGAATCGCCGCGACGTTGCCGTGCCCGCCCATCTCGGCCACGAACCGCCCGCCGGGCTTCAGAACGCGATGCACTTCCGCCATCATCTCGTCCTGCCCGCGCACCCAGTGCAATACGGCATTTGAGAACACCGCATCGAAGGACGCATCTGCGTACGGAAGCTTTTCCGCGGAGGCTTCGTCTGCGTCAATCCCTCTGCCCCTCGCGGCCGCGACCATTGCAGGTGACGCGTCCACACCGTGAACATCCAATCCCGCCGCGGCCAGGCGCGCCGTCAACTGCCCGTCGCCGCAGCCCAGGTCGAGAATGCGTTCGCCCGGCTGCGCTCCCAGCCACTCCAGCACTCCGCTCGCCAGTTCGTGAACGAATGCTCCGTCCCGCGCGTACGCCGCCGCATCCCAGGTCTGCGCCATCCATGGCCTCCTCCTGTCAGTCTGGGTGCTCCCACGGCCGTAGCGCAAAGTCTTTCAACTTGGGAGAACGATAAGCCGCGCTTATGTTGCAGGAACCCGATCGGACCTCCTCCGGATGCTATAGTTCCTTCACCCGGCTGCAGGCACACAAGGACAGTCCATGGCGAAACCGATCCCTTCTCCCTCGCCGCGCGCCAGTTTCCTGCTGGTGATGGGAATTCTGGTGATGATCGTCATTCCCGCCGCGCTCAGTCTGCACACCGCCCGCATCGCGCCGGCAGTGGATCCGAATGCCCGCGACCTGACGCCTTATGGCTACTCCATCAGCCTGCTGCTGTTTATCGTTCCCATCCTCGTCATCAGCATCTGGTTTCTGCCCAACGAAGGCGTGCAAGTTTCGCGCCGCTCCTTTTGGCGTACCATCGCCGTGTTGTTTCCCCTCGGCGTAGTCCTCGATTACTTCTTCGCGCACCGCTTCTTCACGTTTCCCAACCCCAATGCCACGCTCGGGATCAAGGCGCCTGCGCTGGGCGGTGGAGTTCCCCTGGAAGAGTATCTGTTTTACTTCACCGGGTTCGTCGCCGTGTTGCTCATCTACATATGGCTCGACGAGTACTGGCTCGCCGCCTATAGCATCCCGGTGGACGCTTCCCGCAGGACGGATTTCAACCGCCTGCTGTGTTTTCATCCCCAATCGCTGGTGGTCGGCATGGTGCTCATCGCGGGCGCGATTCTCTTCCGTAATCTCGTGGCCGGTCCGCCCGGCGTCCCCGGCTATTTCATCTTCCTCGTGATCGGCGCGCTGGGGCCGTCAGCCCTGCTGTTTCCGTCGGCCCTGCCCGTGATCAACTGGCGTGCCTTCGGCTTTACATTCTTCCTCATCCTGCTTATCAGTCTCTTGTGGGAGGCCACGCTGGCCTTGCCCTACGGCTGGTGGGGCTTCCGGAATGAGCAGATGATCGGAATCTACATCACCGCGTGGAGCCGCTTGCCCATCGAGGAAGTGTGCATCTGGTGCGCCGTTACCTATGCGACGGCTATCGTCTACGAAACCGTCCGGCGCTGGCAAGGCTCGGGGAAAAATGCCGCCCACGCCTTTCTGGGACGCGCACCGTCGCACTGAGCGGGCCGATTGATGGCTCTCAGGAATGCCGGCGCCACCCTCGTTACCGGGTCGCTCATGCGGCCATTTTAACCACTGCCGGCGCCAGCCCATCCTGCAGCGCATATTTGATCCATTCGCCGCGGTATTTCATCGGAGCGCGGAATCCCACATAACCATCCGGTCGCACGATCACGACCTTCTTCTTGATCCCTAGCAGACCGATGCCCTCATCGTCTAATTGCGGCGTATAGAGTGGCACCACGTCCGCTTCGGGCAGGTCCTCCCGGATCTGCGCAAGCTCCAGGGCGGATCCGTTCACCACCAGCGCCAGGTGCCTTGCATGGTTCCACTCGTGTAGCAGCGTGGTACGGTCACCGGGGGTGAGCAGAGTGAGGTCGGCAAGACGTTCGCCCGCACCAAGATCGCCATCGCCCCCAAAATCCCAAACGATGGAGGAAGAGCTGTATTCAATCGCCGTTTCCGCAATAAAGCCGGTGACCGCGCGCTGTACCGGCTTCAAGTTGGAGAAGAAGGGAACGAATTTGTCGCGCAGGCTTTCCAGCAAGGGATTTTTCGTGCTTGCCATCTTCAGGCCGCGCTCCGTGAAGCGAAGCAGAGCCTTGCCCACCTGGCTGCGCTCCTCTTCGTAGCTGTTTAACAGGGAATCTCCCGCTCCGCGCGCCACGGCAGCCAGCTTCCATGCCAGGTTTGCCGCATCCTGGATGCCGGTGTTCATGCCCTGCCCGCCGACCGGCGAATGGATGTGCGATGCGTCGCCGGCAAGAAACACGTTACCGATGCGATAGTGTCGGGCCTGGCATTCGTTTACGCGGAAAGGGCTGGTCCAACCGGCTGACAGGACCTTAACGCGCAATCCCATATGATCGACTGCCTGTTGAAAATCTTCCACCGTGAGCTTGCGGTGTTCTTCCTTGTCCTGTTCCGAATGGAGCGCCACGATCATGCGAACCATCCGGTCGGAGATCCTCCCCATAAACACCACGTCGCCGCTATTCACATGCACCGTCAGTTCGTCCCGGGGGACATCCGGGCCTTCCGCTTCGATGTCGCCAAGAAAAAACGATAGTCCTATGCCCCCGCATTCAAACCGCGTGCCCGTCATGGCGCGAACCGCGCTGTGCGCGCCGTCGCATCCGATGACCCAGCGTACGTTCAGGTCTTCGATCCCCCCGTCCGAATGCCGCAACTTCGTGTAAACCCCGCGATCGCGTTGCTCAAGCGACTCCAGAGCTACCCCGCGTTCGGTCCTTACCCCCAGTTGCTCCATGTGGGCGTTCAGCAGCGCCTCGGTCTCCGACTGGGGAAGGAACAGCAGGTACGGGTAGCGGCTGGGAAGCTGGTCGAAAGAAAGAGAAACAATCTGCTTGCCGTCACTGTAGAAGCGCCCTCCGTGCAGCTTGCGGCCGCGCGCGATTGCTTCCTCGGCCAGTCCGTAGCGCTGAAACTGCTCCAGTGTTCTGGCCTGCACGGCCAGCGCCTGGGAATGTTCCGCCAGGCGTTCCGATTTATCGATGATGCGGACATCAAGTCCGGCGCGCTTCAGTTCGATGGCGGCAGTCATGCCCGTAGGACCGGCTCCCACAATAAGAATCAAGGGATTATGCATAGAAAAACTCCGAGAAGGTACGTACTTACCGATGCAGATTGAGCCCCGGCAGCCGTACCGAGGTCAGATTATGATCAGCCGCCGACGGTTGCACGATTGGGATTCCAGATTTGCACACCCGCCTCGGCCAGCGCCTTCCGCCCCGCGACTCCGCCCCCTACAATGGACCGAGACCTATTTGCAGAGGATGACTGACATGCCGCTTTCCGGAGAAGCTATTCGCCTGATGAATTACATTGACGACGTTGCCGTGACCCTGCGACGGGTGCTGGCGTTTATCCCCACGCTCACGGCCGAGGAACGGGCCCGCGTCCACGAACACCTGAAGCAATCGCGGCCCAATGCGGAAGACATCGTTAAGGCCCTCTCCGATTAAGACAACCTTGCTGACCGTCGCGATCATTGGAGCGGGCCCGCTGGGACGCCGGCTGGCCCTGGCCGCCGCCCACGCCGGAATGCGCGTGCTTCTGGAAGACGTCATGCCCGCCACGCTTCATCACGCCCGGGAGTATATCCGCCGGCAACTCAGCCCGGCCAGGCTTGGCCAGGCTCATATTGCGTTTGTCTCCAGCATCGAGGACGCGGTGCGCGACGCCGACCTGGCCATCGACTGCGTTCCGGATGAACTCGAATCGAAGCTCGAGATACTTTGGCTCCTGGATCGCATGGCGCCGCCGCGGACCGTGATCGCCACCCCTACCACCAGCTTGTCGATTGCCGACCTGGCGGCCTGCACCTATCGCCCCGACAAGTGTGTCGCCGTCCTAGCCGACGCGCGCCAAATGGCCGAGGCACTCCCTGCTGAGATCACCCTCCGCATCACCGAACTGACCAGCCCCGCGACCGTCGCCTGCGTTGAGGAATTCTGGCGCAAGCTCGGTGTCCTTCCCCGGTTTGAATTGGAGCCGGATGCCAAGATACCGGCGCAGCCATCGCCGCAGCCGGCCGACGCCGCAGCCGGCCGACTAGAGCATCTGGGTATCCGCGGGTCTCGATCGGAATCCTGAGAGCCGCGACCTGGCTAACCCGCCTGCCCCAGCACTGCCTCGTAATATTTCACGTACTGCGGAAGCACCAGGGTGGCGCAAAAGCGTTTCTGGGCGGCGCGCCGCGCCGTTTCGCGCATCTCCTCCAGCCGGTCACGATCTTGCAGCAGACCGATCGCTCCCTCCGCCATCCCATCCACATCGCCCACCGCGTACAGCAGTCCGGTCTCCTCATGATCGATAAGCTCCGGCACGCCCCCAACTCGCGTGGCTATGGTCGGAACCTTGCAGGCCATGGCTTCCAAGGCCGCCAGACCGAACGACTCGAGCTGGCTGGGCATCAACATCAGGTCGGCCAGGGGAAGAAGCTCGTTCACCCGGTCCTGCTTGCCCAGAAAATGCACCCGGCCCTGAATTCCCTGTTCGTGAACCAGCCATTCGGCCGCCGAGCGATCCGGTCCGTCGCCGACCAGTACCAGTTGCGAGGGAATGGCGCGCGTTACCTGCGCAAACACCTTCACCACGTCCAGCACGCGCTTCACCGGGCGGAAGTTCGAGAGGTGAATCAGCACCGGCTCATCGCTGCCGACAAGATGCTTGCGGGCGGTGGCGCGCGCGCCTTCGTCCCGCACCGGGGTGTATACGTCGCAATTCACGAAGTTCGGCACCACCTCGATTTCGCGCGTGATGCCGAAGTCGCCCAGCGTTTTGTCCTTCAGATATTGCGAGATGCTGGTGACCCCGTCGCTCTCCTGGATGGCGTACTGCGTAATAGGGAGATAGCTGCGATCAATGCCCACCAGCGTAATGTCGGTTCCGTGCAGGGTGGTCACGAAGGGAAGCCGACGGCCGCGCACCGCCAGCATTTGCCGCGCCAGCAGCGCACTCACCGAGTGGGGAATGGCGTAGTGCACGTGCAGCAGGTCGAGTTCGTAGAACTCCGCCACCTCCGCCATTCGCGACGCCAGCGCCAGGTCGTAGGGCGGGAATTCAAACAGCGGATAACTCGAAACCGGCACCTCGTGGTAGAAAACGCCTCCGTCCCGTCCACTCAGGCGGAATGGCTGCGAATACGAAATGAAATGGATTTCGTGGCCCAGCGCCGAGAGCTCGATGCCGAGTTCGGTAGCCACAACCCCCGAACCGCCGTAGGTGGGATAACACGTGATTCCGATGCGCATGGGGCCTCAGGTCGTTAAGGGGTGGTGGTGCTAAAAAAAGCATAACTTTGCCAAACCGCAAGGTTATGGTTGCTTCCAGAAGTTGTAGGTCCTTCCAAATTCTGTAGGGACCCCGATGATCTTTATTCCCTCCTCACATTACCAGTTCATCGCCGGCAAATGTGTCACATACTCGGTTTCCCAAATTGAGCGACAAAGTTTACTTGTTGATTAACACCCCGATCAGGATTCTCGGATTGGGTTTTGGGCAGCACGCATGAAGAGCCCCCTACGATTAAAGGGCGAACCAAGCTACTCAAATTCTCAAATATAATCCGGCTTGACAATCTATGGTAGACGGTCTACCGTGAAGTCACGTTGAGGGTAGAGCGTCTACTATGCCACCAAAACAGCGTGTGAACCTTCTCCTGGGCACGCTTGACATGCTTGTCTTGCGCACCCTTGCCTGGGGCCCGGCCCATGGGCACCAGATCGGTAAGCACATTCAGCACAGCACTGATGACTTCCTCCAGATGCAGCACGGTTCGCTTTATCCCGCGTTACACCGTTTGGAAAGGAAGGGATGGATCGCCTCGAAATGGGAGACGGCCCCGGACCGCAACCGGGAGTTCAAGTATTACCGGCTCACCGAAAAGGGCCGGAAGCAGCTTGTCGTCGAAGAATCGCAGTGGAAGCAGATGACGGAAGCCGTGGCGCGCGTCATGTGGCCCCCGGCGGAGGAGAGCTGATATGCGATGGTGGCAAATTAAGAGAAAAGATGCGGACCTGCAACGGGAACTCGAGTCCGATCTCGAATTGGAAGAAGAAGAGCAGCTGGATCGAGGCCTATCGGGAGAGGAAGCTCGGTACGCGGCGCGGCGCGCCTTCGGCAACTCCACACTGATTCGCGAGCAAACGCGATCTGTCTGGTTCGGAGCATGGATCGAGTCCTTCATGCGTGACCTGCGCTATGGATGGCGCGGGATGCGGCGCAATCCTGGTTCCACGATCTTTGCGATTCTCATTGTCGGTCTCGGTATCGGCGGCGCGTCCACGGTATTCAGCGTGGTCAATGCGTTACTGTTACGTCCGCTGCCCTTCCGCGATCCGTCCCAGTTGGTCTGGATTTCCAACGGGGAAACCTACAGCACCCAGGCTGAGCACTTCATCGACCTCCGAGACCAGAATCATTCTTTTGCCGATCTGGCCGGCTGGTCCGGCTACTACCGCACCGGGAACATGGAGTTGACAGGGAGCGGCGAGCCGGAGCGGCTCACCGGCGTTCCGGTGACCGAAAACCTCTTCGCCTTGCTGGGAGTCGAGCCGGAAATCGGACGCTCGTTTACGAAGGAGGAGTGCGAAGGAAAATATGACGCTCCGCCTGCGGTGGTACTGAGTAATGGCTTTTGGCGTAGGCGCTTCGCCTCGGATCGAGATGTG
>DASXXV010000064.1:0-15380 GCA_036502905.1 Occallatibacter sp.
GGCGAGGATCCGGGGCATTTACGTGGGGTCAAGACAGGACTTTCTGGACATGAACAAGGCCATCGCCCTGACCCAGATGCGGCCGGTGGGCGAGGACTTCCCCTGGACGCACGCGCCGCAGGTCTTCACGCGCATGGAGGAAGGCAGCCACTTCGGCAAACTGGTGATGTCGGTGGGGTGAGAAAGGCAGCTTCCAGCTGCTGGCTTCTAGCCCGTAGGGCCTGTTAACAGTACCCGGACGATGGCGAGGGGCGCCGGTTTTTTGAGTTTTAGGTGTCCGCGAAGTACTTTGAAAAGCAACCGCGGATCCTTCGACTCCATTTGTCGCACGAGTTGCGCCAAATTTCGCTCAGGATGACAAATTTGTTATGGCGCGAATTTGTTATGGCGCGAACTTCAGGGACACCACCCGAGCTGGGGTTTGTCCTCGAAGCCAGGAGCTAAAGGGAGCTGACTGGGGAACCTTTCCCCGTCCCCCCACGTACAATTGAATGCGATGGAAGTTGACAATCGCTCGTCCATGAACCCCTTCCGGCTGGTGGTAGCCGTTGTTTTATTTGCTTTTGCCGCGGTTCTTCCCGCCGAGCGAGTTGAAGATCTTCCCAAGCCCACCGACTACGTCAGCGACTATGCCCACGTGCTGTCCCCCGAGGCGGTTGCGCGCATCGATCGAATCGCCAGCCAACTTGATCACTCCCAGGCGAATGCGCAGCTTGCAGTGGTGACGGTGCGTTCGCTGGAAGGCGAGGACGCGGCCGACTATGCCAGCCAGCTGGAAGACAAGTGGCACATGGGAAAGAAGGGGTCCGACCGGGGCGTCCTGGTGCTGCTGGCGGTCAACGATCACAAGCGGCGGATCGACGTGGGTTACGGGCTGGAAGGGATTCTGCCTGACGGCAAGGTGGGCGATATCGGGCGCGAGATGGTGCCGATGCTGCGCGCCAACGACTACGACGGCGCGGTGACCGGTGCGGTAAGCGAGATTGCGCAGGTGATCGCCGCAGACGCCCATGTTTCTCTTCAGGATGAAGAGCAGGGGGCACCGGTCCCCCATTCCGCCAGGCGGGTGCGCCGCGGCTTTCCGCTGGGCGGCATCATCTTTCTCATCATCATTCTGGTTTTCTTCGGCGGCTTCCGGTTTCTGGCCTTCCTGTTCGGCTGGAACCTGCTCACCGGCGGTTACCGCGGCGGCGGCGGCGGATGGGGTGGGGGTGGTTTCGGCGGAGGCGGTTTCGGCGGAGGCGGAGGAGGCGATGGCGGGGGCGGTGGTTCGGGTTTCGGTGGCTTCGGCGGCGGCGATTTCGGCGGCGGCGGAGCCGGAGGCGACTGGTAGTCATCTTTGATTTTGAACACAGGACTCCGATCCCGATGAATGAAGCGGGAGGGAGCTAGCGGTGGCGGTTGCCACCTCAGGCGCAAAACAAAGGAGCGCCGAAGGTGGGGGCAGCCAGTGAGTTTTGAATGGAACGGGTGCGCTGCGGCGGCCCGAAGGAGAACGTACTGTATGCGTCGTGGGCTGGTCGTTTTGCTCGTAGTGATCGCGGTCTTTGTCTTTGCCGGGCTGTTCGTTTATGGCAGTTTCAAGAGCGCGCAGAACCAGATGGTGTCCAAGGACGAGAACGTCAAGTCGGCCTGGTCGCAGGTGGATATCCAACTCCAGCGCCGCGCCGACCTGATCCCCAACCTGGTGGAAACGGTGAAGGGATTTACCAAGGAAGAAAGCACGGTGTTCGGGGATATTGCGAATGCCCGGGCCGGGCTGCTGAACGCGCACGATCCCAAGGAGAAGATCCAGGCCAACGGCCGGCTCGATTCGGCGTTTGGACGCCTGCTCGCGCTGGTGGAGAACTATCCTCAGCTCAAGTCCAACGAGCAATTCCTGCGCTTGCAGGATGAGCTGTCGGGCACGGAAAACCGCATCAGCGTGGCGCGCCGCCACTACAACGAGACGCTGCGCGACTACAATACCTTCGTTCGCCAGTTTCCCAACAGCATCTGGGCGGGTATCCTGGGTTTCCACACCAACGACGCCTACTTCGAAGCGAGCGCCGCATCCCGCAACGCGCCCAGCGTGAAGTTCTAGAGCGGAAGAGGGGCCAGTCGTGCCCCGTTACAAAGCAAGCGCGATGAGGTTGGTGGTTCCCATGTCCAAAAATCGGACATGGGACATGGGGCAGCCTGCGGAGGTCATTTCCCGGCCGGCGTCATGGCGGCTGGGGAGTCCCCGCAGGGCTTTCCGCCGCACAGCGATCCAGTGATGCCCTTGCCTTCTTCAATGGTGTAGATCCGGTCCACTGCGGGGAGCTTCAAGTTCTCCACTTTGCCGGAGGGCCAGTGAATCTCGGCAGTGCCGGCGTCGGTGGCGTCGCCCAGGCCGAAGTGGGGCCGCTTGTCGTTGGAGGAGATGTAGCTCCCGCTGGAGAGTACGTCCTGGCGCAAGCGCATGCCGTTGGCTTTCAGGTACACGGTGGCGCAGGTGGCGTCGCGCGGGCTTTTGGGGCCGCCCACCAGCTTCATCTCCACCCAGTGGTGATGGTCGGGATTCACGTTTTTCAGAAGGATGGCCGGCCCGTCAATCGGGTTGATGACCACGTCGATCCTGCCGTCGTTGAACAGGTCTCCGAAGGCTGCCCCGCGGCCCGGAATCACGTCTGCAAGCCCGGTGCCCTTCACCGGCTTGATGTACTCGAATCCGCGGTCCTTGGTCGGTGCGGCTCCCCTGGCCACAGCGCCGGCCGGTGCGACGGACGCCAGGGGCACGTTATGGAACAGCAGGGACCGCTCGGCGAAGGTTGTGCCCCAGTCGTGCTGGTCCACCTGGGGGTACACGTGGCCGTTGACTTCGAACAGGTCGAGCCAGCCATCGTTGTCGTAATCCAGGAAGCCGGCGCCCCAACCGACGAAGGGGATGGTGGTCTGGGCGAGGCCGGCCTTGTAGCTCAGGTCGGTAAAGCTGACGTCGCCGTCGTTATGGTAGAGAACCTTGTAGTCGTCGCCGAAGTCGGTCACGAAGAAATCGATCAGGCCGTTGTTCTCGTAGTCCCCGGCGGCGATGCCCATGGAGGCGATCTCGCGCCCGTCCTTGTTGAGCGCGAAGCCGGAAACGTAGCTCTGGTCGTCGAAGGTGCCGTCGCCCTTGTTGATGTACAGGTAATTGGGCTCGGAGTCGTTGCCCACTACCAGGTCCGGCTTGCCGTCATTATTGATGTCCACAAATATGGCGGTGAATCCGTAATAGCGGTCCTTGTCTTCCACGCCGGCTTTCCTGGTGACGTCAGTAAAGGTGCCGTCGCCGTTGTTGTGAAAGAGGTGGTCCGGCTCGCCGGGAAGGCCGCGCGGACCGCAGTTAACTGACGCTCCGCGGTACTGGCAATTGGCGTATCCCACAGCCTTGGTGCCGGCGATGGGCAGACTGTTGCGGTCGAAGTGGACGTAGCCGGTCACATAGAGGTCCACGAGGCCGTCGCCGTCGTAGTCGCCCCAACTCGAGCCCGGCGACCAGTTGCCCAGCTCGACGTGGGCTTCGACGGCCTTGTCGGTGAAGGTGCCGTCGCGGTTGTTGTGGTAGAGGCGGTTCTGGCCGTAGTTGCCGACGTAGATGTCGGGCCAGCCATCGTTATCGTAGTCGGCCACCGAGCAGCCATATCCCCAGCGGTCGTTGGCCACGCCCGCCTTTTGGGCCACGTCGGTAAAGGTGCCGTCGTGGTTGTTACGGAACAGGGCGGAGTGGGGCGGTTCTTCCTTGCCGTCGAGAGCATTGAAGGTGGAGCCGTTGACCAGGTAGATGTCGAGCCAGCCGTCATTGTCGAAATCGAGCAGGCAGAGGCCGGAGCCGTTGGTTTCGACGATGAAGTCCTTCTGGGGGACACCCATCTTGTGGGTCCAGCCGGCCAGGCCGGACTGCCTGGAGATGTCCTGAAAGACGACCGGGCCGCTATCGACAAATCCGCCGGCGGTGATGGGGCGTTTCTGTTCGTCGTATTGGGCCGGGGCGGCGACTCCGCCGGCGATGCCGCTCATACCGCCGGGCTGCGGCGCGGCCGGCTGCTGCGCGGCAGGCTGCTGCGGGGCAGGCTGCTGCGGGGCAGGTTGTTGAGCGCGGAGATGAATGGGAAACAGGAGGAACCCGAGAAGGGCCCCGGAAATCAATGAACGCACACCCAATAGACGGCTTCTCCCTACGGTTCGAAGTGTATCGTACCGCCGCCTCTTCCCCGTTTTTTCTCCCGGTTCTGTCGTGCAGGCATCTAAACAGAACGGGGGAGGGCGCAATGTCGAGAAAAATGAAAGAAATAAGGTCAGAGGCGCCGTCGACGGATCGTTTCGGGCGATTCGCGGCCGCCGCCTCGTATTGGCTGGGCTCGAAGCTGTCCTTCCTGTGCGCCGGGCTCCTCATCATCGTCTGGGCGATCACTGGGCCGATATTTCATTACTCCGACACGTGGCAGCTGGTTATCAATACGGGGACGACGATCGTTACCTTTCTGATGGTCTTTCTCATACAGAACACGCAAAACCGCGACGCCCGGGCCATCAACCTGAAGCTCGACGAGTTGATCCGGGCGATCGACAAGGCTCGCGACCAGATGATGAATATCGAAAAGCTTAGCGACGTGGAGCTGGATATTCTGGAGGAGCAGTTCGAGAGGATCCGGGCGGCGGGGGTGAGGCGGGCGCAGCGTTCGGGCCAGGCGGCGGATTGATCCCTCCGGGGGCAGACGCAAAAGACGTGCCAAACCGGAGGCTTCGGGAGGCGTTCGGGATTTCGAACCTGGGGGTAGACGGTACGTCGGGCACTGCGGCGGCAAGCTGAAGAATGCTCCGGAAGATTTACCCTAGACATAGATGCTTGGTTCCCCTTCCGAGAAGCCGTCGCGGCGCGGCCTGGAGTCTTTTGCCTCACGTGATTTCCGGCGATACCAGCTGGCCCGGGTAGCCGTGATCCTGGGCGCCGAGGCGCAATCGGTAGCGGTGGCCTGGCAGGTCTACTCAATCACGCACCGCCCGCTCGATCTGGGGTACACGGGCCTGGCGCTGTTCCTGCCGGGGCTGTTGTTCCTGCTGCCGGCTGGACACGCGGCGGACCGGTTCGATCGCCGCCAGATCATCCTGGTCTGCTACAGCGTGCAGATTGTGTGCACGACCACCCTGCTGTACCTCACGCGCATGGGCCTGCGCTCTGTCCTGCCGATCTATGCGGTCCTGTTTTTCATCGGGATGGGGCGGGCATTTTCCGGTCCGGCGAGCTCGGCGCTCATTCCCCACCTGGTTCCCGAAAAGCATTTCGTCAACGCGGTGACGTGGGGCGGAGCGATCTTCCAGTTCGCCAATACCCTGGGGCCGGCGCTGGGCGGGGTGCTGTTTACCCTGCCGCTGACCCGCTTCGTTCCCGATACGCGGCTGGAAGGCGCGGGCATCGTGTATGTATTCACGCTGGGAACGCTGGGCTGGTTCCTGATCCTGGTAGGGAGCCTGAGCGTGAGACTGGGGCGCATGGAGCACCGCAGCGCTTCACTGCGGGTGGTGCTGGCCGGATTCCGCTACGTGTTTAACCGGCCCATGCTGCTGGGCTCGTTTTCGCTGGACCTGTTCGTAGTCCTGCTGGGCGGGGCGGTGGCGCTGATGCCCATTTTTGCCCAGGAGATCCTGCATACCGGGCCGCGAGGGCTGGGCATGCTGCGGGCGGCCCCCGCGGTGGGCGCGCTGTGCACGTCGCTGGTGATGGCGCGATTCCCCCTGCAGCGCAAAGCGGGCGTGCGGCTGTTTATATGCGTCGCCATTTTCGGCGCGGCCACGGTGGTGTTCGGGGTTTCGCGCAGCCTGTGGATCTCGCTGGCGGCGCTGGCCATCACCGGCGCGGCCGATATGATCAGCGTCATTATTCGCGGCTCGTTGCTGCAACTGGCCACTCCCCCGGAGATGCGCGGCCGGGTGAGCGCAGTGAATTCCCTGTTTGTGGGCGCGTCGAACGAGCTGGGCGAATTCGAGAGCGGCCTGACGGCGCAATGGTGGGGAGCGGTTCGCGCGACCATTTTCGGGGGAGTGGGATCGCTGATTGTGGCAGGGGTGTGGTCGACGTTCTTTCCTGACTTGCGCCGGGCGGATGAATTGACGTCGGCGGCGCTGCTGGGCCGGACCAAGGCCGAGCCCGAACCGGCGCGGGAGCCTGCGGCGCTGACGTGACGCGCTCTCCGGCGATGCGGGAGAGGACTGACGCGGTGAGGGAGCGGTGGCCTCCCACCTTCGCGGAGAAAGGACTCCGCGAAGGTGGGGCACGGAATTTGCACGGATTGCCGAAATTACGCCGGTACGAATTTCTCTTCTTTCAGAATGCGCTGGTAGGCGGGGACGGTGAGGAACTCGATGAACTGGGGGGCGCGCACCAGTTCGCGCATCAGCTCGGCGGCTTTCTCGTAAGCGGCGTAGCGATCGGCATCGACTGCGGCCTTCTGCCGCCGGAGTTCATCGTCAATCATGCTCTCTACGAGCGCGACATCCACCGGGCGCCCGTCTGCGAGCCTGGCGCCGTGATGTACCCATTGCCAGAGCTGCGCACGGCTGATCTCCGCGGTGGCGGCGTCCTCCATGAGGTTGAAGAGCGGGACGCAGCCGATGCCGCGCAGCCAGGCCTCTACGTAGCCTAGTCCGACGGCCACGTTCTGGCGGAGGCCGGCCTCCGTGATCTGGCCGTCGGGAACGCGCAGAAGGTCGTCGGCGGTGGCATGGAAGTCGGGCAACTGTTTTGATATCTGGTTGGGCTGCGGCATGAGGCGGTCGAATATCTCGAGGGCAACGGGAACCAGGCCGGGATGTGCGACCCAGGTGCCGTCGTGGCCGTCGCCGGCTTCGCGCTCCTTGTCGGCGCGCACCTGCGCGATGGCTTTTTCGTTGGCCTCGGGATCGGTTTTCACCGGGATGTAGGCGGACATGCCGCCCATGGCGTGGATATTGCGGCGATGACAGGTCTTGATGGCGAGCTTCGAATAGGTGCGCATGAAGTGAGTTGCCATGGTTACCTGGCCACGATCGGGGAGCAGCATTCGGCCGTCTCCGGCGAATTTCTTGATGAAGCTGAAGATGTAATCCCAGCGGCCGCAGTTGAGGCCGGCGGAGTGGTCGCGCAGCTCGTAGAGGATCTCGTCCATTTCGAAGGTAGCGAGAATGGTCTCGATGAGCACCGTGGCGCGAATGCTGCCCTGGGGCAGTCCGATTTCCTTTTGCGCACGGAGGAAAATGTCGTTCCACAGGCGCGCTTCGAGATGGCTCTCCATCTTGGGGAGATAGAAGTACGGGCCGCTGCCGCGCGCCAGCAACTCCCTGGCGTTGTGGTAGAAGTAGAGGCCGGCGTCGAAGATGGATCCCGCCATGGGCTCGCCGTCGACGAGCACGTGGCGCTCCTCGAGGTGCCATCCGCGGGGGCGCACGAAGAGCACGGCGGTCTGGTCGTTCAGCTTGTACTGCTTGCCGGTGGCGGGATCGGCGTAGGTGATGGTGCGGCGGATGGCGTCGCGCAGATTGATGTGGCCGTCGAGCAGGTTATTCCACGTGGGAGTGTTCGAATCCTCGAAGTCGGCCATGAAGACTTTGGCGCCGGAGTTGAGCGCGTTGATGATCATTTTGCGATCGACGGGGCCGGTGATTTCGACACGCCGGTCGAGGATGTCGGCGGGGATGGGCGCCACCGTCCATTCCGATTCGCGGATGGAGCGGGTGTCTTCGAGGAAGTCCGGCCTGGCGCCCGCATCGATGCGCTTCTGGCGCTCGTAGCGCGCATTCAGCAATTCCTTGCGGCGGACGTTGAAGGTGCGCTGCAGATCGACGATGAAGTCGATGGCATCGGGAGTGAGGATCTGCGCGTGGGCTTCGCTGACAGGAGCGAGGACTTCAACGCCGGGGAGATGGAGCGTGGGGGACATGAGGAGTTCTCCGTTCTATGCAGACAAATCGTTGCCTCAACCTTTTGAGACGGTTCGGCACGAGTTGAGGTCGTGCCCTATTACAAAGTAAGTGTTCCAGAAACGGCAGAGCGATGAAATGCAAAGCCGGTCACTTCCGCTTCCCTTCGCAAGCTCAGGGTGGGGGTGTTTCTGAAAGCGGGGGAGGCTTTCCGCCGACTGTGAAGACGGGCTTCCGGCCGGAGTGAATGGGGGGCTGACTCCTGCCGGGCCGTTTCGCCGTTACAAATCCGGCGCGGTGTCGTTGCGGAAGCTTCTTGTGAATTTCATCAAATTATGATCTTCTTCGCCTCAGGGAAGCATCTGCTGGGGCTCTCCGTGCAACTACAAAGCTATCCAGCGTCCGGTCGAAGTCTGCCGGAAACCATGTGCGTGCAAGTGAAAACGTCATCTTTCCTGGAACAGGTTGAAGATCACTCCATGTCTCGACTCCGCACGCTTCTGCGGTGCCCGCGGTTGATTTGTGCCTGCGCAGCGCCCGCTTTCCTGGTTTCGTTTCTGGCCGGCTGCTCGAACTACCGGGTGGCAGCCAGTACACCCGCGCCCACCCCCGCGCCGCCGGCGACAGCAGGCAGCCTGACCATTACCCCCCTGAGCCCATGTGTTGGGCCGGGAGGAACGGAGCAGTTCACCGCGACCCTGACTAACGTGAAGGGAACCGGCGTGAACTGGTCAGTGGATTCCGTGGGGGGAGGAAATGCCAGCGTGGGGACCATCACGGCGAGCGGGCTCTACACGGCGCCCTCCACGGCGGGCGGGCACACCATTGCCGCGGTGGCTGCCTCCGATTCCAAGGCTTCAGCCAATACCGGCATTACGGTGAATCCTTCCCCGGGGCTGGCCGTCACCCCGGATTCGGCCACGGTGCTGGTGTCGTCCCAGCAGTCGTTCCAGGGGCAGGCATGCGGGATGGCACCTGCCGGCCTGACGTGGACCGTGGATGGCATTGCCGGGGGGAATGACGCGGCGGGAACGATTTCCACGGCAGGCATTTACACCGCCCCGGACTCGCCGGGAACGCACACCATCCAGGCCGTGGACGCGGCCAGCAACACCAGTAACGCGGCAGTCACCGTCACTTCGGGCATTGTGGCCGATTTCGGCTCTCGTACCGATACCCGTTTTCCCATTCCCGCCGGCATCCTGGGAATCAATCACGCCGATTGGTTCTACGCCCAGGCCCAGGAGGCGCAGGTAGCGCAGGCGGGGTTTACGCTGTCGCGTACCTACGCCAAGGTCTCCGATATCTACCCGACCACGCAGCCGAACTGGGCCGCGATCGATCCGCAGATGACCAAACTGCAGGCCACGGGCTTCAAGGTCCTGATGCAGCTGGCCTTCACGCCGGCATGGCTGCAATCCAATATCAGCGGATGCGGATCGGACCACACCAAGGCGGTTCCCGGGGATGTGCACGCGTGGGCGCTGCTGGCCAAAGCGATTGTTGCCCACATGGACCAGAAGTTCCCCGGCATGGTTACCGGATACGAGATCTGGAATGAGCCGGACGCCGGCGGAATGTGTGGAACCACGAACAAACTCAACTCTTACCTCGCCTTGTATGCGGCCGCGGCCCCGGTGATCAAGCAACAGGCCGCCGCGGATGGAGCTAACGTCAAGGTAGGCGGACCGGCAGCATCCCTTATGAGCCCAAGCTGGTTTCAGGCGCTGACCACAAACGCATCCACGGCTCCTTACGTGGACTTCGTCAGCTATCACCAGTATTTTGCCGGATCGTCCAATATCACCGCCCCCTGGAGCACCATCTACTCCCTGACCCAGAACACTTCGACCGGCGCGGCGGCCACCTTTGCCTCGGCGACGCAAGTGGTAGCGGCAGGCAAGCAGCCGAAGGCTTCGCAGACCCCGGTCTACATCGACGAGTTCAACACCAACTGGGCTTTCATGAAGGACTGCTGCCGGAGCGATCCCACCTATTCCCCGGTATTTAACGGGCTCTATGTGAGCGATGTGCTCAATACGGTGTACTCGGGGACGACGCACCTTCCGGGGCAGTTGACCTATTACGCCGCGGTGAGCCTGCCGTATTTTTGCGTGGTGGGCGACTGGAACGCCAACATGGATTGCAGTCACGCATCCGGCAGTCCTGTTCCTTACCCGCAGTACTACGCTTATCAACTGATGGCCTCGGGCACTTACCTCGGCATGAACCAGGGGGGCTATATGGCCACGTCGATCGCCTCGCTGCCGGCGGGAAGAGGCGTTGTGGCGACGGCGTTCTACAACGCTAAACAGAATTCGATTGTCATCGTGAATCCCACGGCGAGTTCTTACGCGGATACTTTGCGCATCCAGAACGCCGGCCTTGCGAACCCCACAGCAACCCTCTACCAGGTGGCAGGCGGAAAGTCGATCAGTAAGACCACGCTCAAACTCACAGAATCGGGAACCACCTATACGGCGCCGATCACGATTCCGGCGAATTCTTTGCTCGGTATCTCGATCAAGTAGCGAGGCGCGGGGCGCGGGAGTGGCGATTTCCCGGGTTCGGCGGGAAAGATCTGGCGGAAGCGCGTGTGAGTCGAACACACCGTCGCCCGTGAAGGACGACCACCGGTTTTGAAGACCGGGAGATTCACCGGAACCTAAGCACTTCCATCCTGGGTTGGATTCGGCCCTGTCATCGAAGATGATACACAGGAGATGAGAGGAGCGGTCCGCGCTTGAGCCCAGTCTCACTCAATCAACCTGAACCCGTGCGCCTGACCCAGCAGGTGAAAGCCGGCGGATGCGCCAGCAAACTCGCGCCCGGATCGCTGCGCCAGGTGCTGGCGGCGCTTCCCGCACAGAGCGATCCCAGGATGCTGGTGGGCTTCGAGACATCCGACGATGCCGGCATTTACCAGATCGCGCCCGACGTTGCGCTGGTACAGACGGTGGACTTCTTTACTCCGCTGGTGGATGACCCGTTCACCTTCGGCCAGATTGCTGCGACGAACGCATTGAGCGATGTCTATGCGATGGGCGGCCGCCCGATTTCGGCGCTTGCGGTGGTGTGCTATCCACAGGATGCCGACCTCCGCATCCTGGAACAGATCATGCGCGGGGGACTGGCCAAGATGGCAGAGGCGCATTGCACGGTGGTGGGCGGGCACTCGGTGCGCGACGCGGAGATGAAATTCGGCTATGCCGTAACGGGCCTGATCGATCCCGCGCGCATATACACCAATGCCGCGGCCCAGCCTGGCGACGTGCTAATCCTGACGAAACCGATCGGAACCGGCGTGATTACCACCGCTCTGAAGCAGGGCAAGGCGGAGGCCGCGTGGGTGGAGGAAGCGGTGCGCTCCATGACCACCCTCAACGGCATTGCATCGGGGCTGGCGGTGGCCAACCCCGGCGTTCATGCCATCACCGACATCACCGGCTTTGGCCTGATGGGCCACGGCCGGGAGATGGCACTTGGCAGTAGCGTAGTACTCGAGATCGAGGCTGCGGCGGTGCCGCTGCTCCCGGGGGCATTGGAGGCGGTGGGGCGGGGAGCGATTCCCGCCGGCCTGATTGCCAATCGCGAGTTCGCGGAATGCATGGTCGCGGATGCTGCCGCAAGCGCGATTGCGGATGACGTGCGCACATTGCTCTACGATCCCCAAACGGCGGGCGGGTTGCTGATTTCTGTGAGCCCTGAAAGCGCGTCGCTGCTGGCTGATTCTCTCCGCGGCGGCGGAGTTCCCGCGGCAATCATAGGACGAGTGCAGGGGGCCAGGCCGGAAGCCGATAGCGGCGGGGCGATCGTTCTGCGATGATATGTGCGTCAGTGCTGCGGAGAGAGTGCAGCACGGCGCTGGCGGGCGATGGCATGGATGGCCTCGAAAAATCCGCGACCCAGAACCTGCAGGATCTTTATCGGCTGCTGCCGGGCGTCAACGAGGTTCTGCAGGATCCCGCGTGCCGGACGCTGCTCGAGTCGTTTCCGCGGGA
The DNA here is from genome assembly GCA_036502905.1 of Occallatibacter sp. GTDB lineage: Bacteria > Acidobacteriota > Terriglobia > Terriglobales > Acidobacteriaceae > Telmatobacter. The sequence goes on from DASXXV010000064.1 coordinate 11,898, forward strand.
GCGAACTCTGAATGCGGTCCGCGCGAAGCTCGATGCAGTGAGGCGGGAAATTGCTGAAGGAAAGTACTCGGCGGAGAGCCTGAATGAGGTCACCTCCGCGCTGCTGGATCGCGTCCGCGCGGAGTTGTCCGCTCCGCGAAACTACTCTCTTCGCCGGGTGATCAATGCGACGGGCGTCATCCTGCACACCAACCTGGGACGCGCTCCGCTGAGCGAGGCGGCAATCGAACACATCGCTGAGGTCGCGCGGGAGTACTGCAATCTCGAACTGGATCTGGAGACGGGAACCCGCAGCCGCAGGGACGTGCATGCCGGAGCTCTTCTTTTAAGCCTGCTGGGAATGGATGCCGAACGGTACGGCGCGCTCATAGTGAACAACTGCGCGGCGGCCACGTTTCTGGCTCTGAACTCACTGGCGGAAAAGCAGGAAGTGATTGTCTCGCGCGGCGAATTGGTGGAAATCGGCGGCGGATTCCGGATTCCCGAGATCCTGGAAAAATCCGGCGCGGTGCTGAAAGAGGTGGGCACAACCAACCGCACGCGGATCTCCGATTACGAACGCGCGCTCTCTCCCGCGACGGCCCTGGTTCTTCGCGTGCACCGCTCGAACTTCAGCATCGAGGGTTTTACGGAGCGCCCCACGATTGCGGATCTTGTCTCCCTGGCGGCGCGCGCGGGGGTGCCGTTGTTTGAAGACCAGGGCACGGGGTTGATGCTGTCGATGGAGCGCTATGGAGTTGCGGGCGAACCCACTCTGCCCGACTCGCTCAAACAAGGTGTGGACCTGGTTGCCGCCAGCGGCGACAAACTTCTGGGCGGGCCGCAGTGCGGAATGCTCGTGGGTCGTACGAAGCTCATCCAAAAAATCCAGAACAATCCGCTGCTGCGTGCATTCCGTGTGGACAAGCTGACCTATGCGGCACTGGAAGCCACCCTCCTGGACTACGTCGCGGGATCGCCTGAGGCTCTTCCGATCCATCGCATGATGCGCGCGCGGCCTGAAGAAATTATGCAGCGTTGTCAGCAAATCGCGGGGCAGGCGGGCACGGGTTTGCTGGCCATCGAGGTAGTGCCGGTGGAAAGCCTGGTGGGAGGCGGAACTGCGCCCAAGGCAACTTTGCCGAGCTGTGCGCTGGCCCTGCGCCATGCATCGCTCGGGGCGGAAGCACTTTCGTCGGCGCTGCGCAGCATGCAGCCGCCCATTGTCGGCCGCATCAGCGAGGACGCGGTATTTCTCGATCTTCGCACCGTTCACCCGCACTTTGACGGGGAGATCGCATTGTTGTTGAGCGGGCTGGGAGCGAACCATGAGAGCCACGCCGATCGTTCCACCCAGCGGCCGCTGTGAATGACGAATGCAAGGTTGTGGCGCGGGCTGATCTTGCGGTGGCGCGGTTCGGACGTTCGCGCCTGATGCGCCCGGGATGACACCTGAAAGATGAGCTTGAATCATCAACCCCGTACCCTGGTGATCGCGACGGCCGGCCACATCGATCACGGCAAGACGACCCTGGTGCGCGCGCTGACGGGCATTGACGCGGATCGGCTTCCGGAAGAAAAGCGGCGCGGGATCACCATCGACCTGGGCTTCGCGTCGATGGAGTTGCCGGAGCCCGGGGGCGCGCCGTTTCGCATCAGCTTTGTGGATGTGCCGGGCCATGCCCTGTTCATTCGCAACATGCTGGCGGGCGCAGGCTGCGTTCCTGCGGTCCTGCTCGTGGTCGCTGCCGATGAAGGCATCAAGCCGCAGACCATCGAGCACCTTGCCATTGGCGAGCTCCTGGGAATCACCGAGGGCGTTATCGCAATCACGAAGAGCGACTGCGCGAGCACCGAGCAACTGGATCGAGTGGTGCAGAACGTACGCTCTCTCGTCGGCGAAACATTCCTGCGTAGCGCGCCCATTATTCCGCTGAGCGCCCGGAGCGGCGACGGACTGGAGGCGCTGCGCGATGAACTGCTGAAGGTCGCATTGCGCATTCATGCAGCCAATGGGGATGGAATTCTGCGGCTCCCGGTCGACCGCGCATTTGTGATCAAGGGCTTCGGTACCGTCGTGACTGGAACGCTCCTGTCGGGGACGATTCGCGAGGGACAGTGGCTGGTGCTGGAACCGGGCGCGCGCAATGTGCGGGTGCGCGGGTTGCAGACGCACGGGCGGGCTGAGCAGGAGGCACATGCCGGTACGCGAGTGGCCGTCAATCTCTCCGGCGTTGATGTATCCCAGCTGCATCGAGGACAAACCCTGGTTGCGCCGGAGACCGTTTCGCCGGTAGACGTTCTTGACGCCGAAATTACTCTTCTTCCCGCCGCTCCGCCGCTGAAACATGGAGCTCGCATTCACTTTCATGCGTTCACGTCGGAGGTGATGGCGAGAGTTTCTCTTTATGGAAACGAAAGCCTGCGCCCCGGCGATGCTCGCCTGGCGCGAGTGAAACTGGATGAGCCGGTAATCCTGCTGCCCGGGGATCGTTTCGTGCTGCGCCAGCCGACTCCGGTTGCCACCATTGGCGGGGGACGCGTTCTTGATTGCCATCCCGCTTCGCGGCAGCGAAAAAGCGAAACCGCGGCGTGGCTGGAGCAGGCCGGCAGAGCGGCGATTCCAGAGCAACTGGTAATGCGGGTGAAGCGCCGGGCGGCGGCGGGTATTCGCGTTGCGGCTCTGGCGCGTGAATCGGGGCTCACAAGCGATGCGGCGCGTCAGCATCTCCAATCCGCGATGCAGGCACGAGATGTTGTGGCTGCGGCCGGCGACCTGCTGGTAAGCCGCGAGGGAACGGCTGCGGCCAGCGCCGCGGTGATGGATTGCATCGCTCGACTGGCCGCGGATCGCGCAGCCACTCGCATCCGGTCTTCCGAATTGCGCAGCCAGACCGGATTGATTCGCGAAGTTTTTGAATTCGTGATGAGCGGTCTTGGGGCCGAAGGAAAACTGCGGATCGAAGGCGAAGATGTCTGGCCGGCGGGGAAGACCGAGGGGTCCGCGGCCGTTTCCGGGCGCATGGCCCAGGTTGCACAAGCGTACGAAACTGCCGGGCTGGCCGCGCCGACGGTGCCCGAACTGGTGCAACGCTTCCGCCTGGCAGAGGCCGAGATGCGGCGCATTATTACCGTTCTGCAGCGGCAGAAGACCATCGTCCGCATGGGCAGCGACGACCTGTTCATACATGCGCGCGCCCTGGAGGCGCTGGCAGGGCGCATGGCGCCGTTGCGTGGGACGCTCATCGACGTGACGGCGTTCAAGCAGATGACCGGGCTCTCGCGCAAGTTCGCGATTCCGCTGCTGGAGTACCTGGACCACGCGCGCGTGACGCGGAAGCAGGGCGAGGGGCGGGTGGTGCTCTAGTGGCCTGTCGCAGAGAATTCATTACCAGCATTGGTCGAAGGCAACCGCAGATCCTTCCCCTTCCCCTTCGCAAGCTCAGGGTCAGGGTCAGGATGACAAGCTATTGTTTTCATCTGCTCACGCGAGAGCCCGCAGTA
>DASXXV010000065.1:0-3555 GCA_036502905.1 Occallatibacter sp.
TCCAATTTGCCGTATATCGCCTTCGGTAATCTGAGCCTCCGTGCCGCGGCGCGAGGCCAGTTGCAGATAACGTATCTTCATGGGGTCGATCTTCATAATGCGGCAACACGTGGCGTCCACCGCCACCGGATCGCATCCCGCGACCAGCACTCCGGCGTGTTTGGGCGTACCCTGTATGGGACCATTGCCCTCCATGCCGACGATGCCATCGACGATCGCGAAGTGGCGCGGGAACGCGTCGTGCAGGTCGGCAATCGATTCGTCGATTCCCGCCCAGTGAAGCACGTTCTTGGGCCAACCGTAAATGCCGCCGGGCACCACGCCGAACAGGTTCTTCATGGAGAGCGTCGCGCCCACCCAGTGGTGCGTCTTCATCTTGGCCATGGAGACCAGCAGGTCCGCGCCCAGCGCGCTGTTGGGCAGGTAGAGCTTCTTGATCCGCGATACCTGCGCGCTCGGCCAAACCCGCGTGACCTCGTCCAGGTTGAGATCGACGAAGCGATCCTCAAACTCCGGGATGGTATGGAAGTATCCGGCGGCTTCCGCCAGGTCCAGCGTATTGCGGCGATGGCCGGGTCCCTCGGCGATGCGCACCGTGGCGGCGCCCATCGCGCGGAATGCCTCGTAGGCGGCGTGAACCAGTATGGGGTGGGTGTTAATGCTGCTCTCCGGTTCGAATTCCACCAGGTTCGGTTTGAGCAGGATGTTGCGTCCCCGGACGTCGCCCAAGTGCTCTGTCAGCAGGCGGCGCATGGTGTCGTAGACGGTCTGGTCGTAGTAGGGCGCTTTGACGATGGAAACCCGCGCCGGCGCAATCGCGCGCGTTTGCACGCCGCACGCGGACACCATGGCGGCGCCCGCGGCAGCGGTCAACAGTTGGCGTCTGGTGAGTTGTTGTGCCATCGTCAGACCCAGAAAAAGTCCACGCCTTTTTGCGTCCCCGCCACCAGCATGTCGAGCGACGTTTCCGGCAGCGTCCGGCAAGCCAGTTGCGCCGGCGGACAGTAACCCTCGGGCAGGCGCCCGTGGGCCAGCAGACCGATGCGCAGCCAGTTCAGCGCGTCGGCGGACCGGCACTCGCTAAGGAATCGTTCCGCCACCGCCAGGGCGCTCTCGATTTCGCCGGTGCGCACCCCTCGCAGGGCCGTCAGCGCCAGACCGGTGGTCTCCGGGTAAGGCGTCGATTCATAGCCGAGCGCGCGCACAGATCCGTGATTCCAGCCGCCGCCGTGGCACATGCGCCGCAGCAGGAACCGGCGGCCTTCAGCGACACGCTGGCGGATCGCCACCGAGGGCCGGCTGGTCATTTCTTTTTCCAGAGCCAGAATAGCCAGCGACGTCGGGCTCACCCACGCCGCCGAGCCGGGGATCCACGGCCATCCCGGGAATTCCTGCTCGGGCAAGGGCGCATTGCCCAGAAGCCACATACGCGCACGATAGGTCCAGGACGATTCTTCCCCGGTCGTGCCCAACAGCCAGTCGATAGCGCGCGCATGGATCGCGCTTCCCAGTTGCTCTCTGGGAAGCAGGGCCGCCAGCGCAGTCACCCAAGTGCTTTCGTCGAATCCGTTTTGTGGCGGCCAGCCTCCGTCCGGCAACTGCGCGGCGCGCAACCAGGCGAGCCCGCGGCGCGCAGGTTCCACTTCGCCCGCGGAGAGCAGTGCCAGGACGGCGTAGACCGTCGGCTCCGTACGCGAGCTTCCGCGGACGTAGGGCCAACCACCATCCCGATTCTGTTTGCTCACCACTAGTTGGATCGACATCGAAGCACTGCGGCTGGCGTCAAAAGCTACCGGACTGCCCGCTTCACGCCCGCTATCCCCACTTGGAAAATCAGTGTACGATCCGGCGCCTGCGGCGGCGCGAGAGCAGCATGACCAGGGTAATGCCCGCGCCCAGCCAGATCGCTCCTTGCAACGCGAATTCCATTTCGTTCCTCCCTTCGTGGTAATGGTTTGTCTTTTTTACTATCTTGTACTTCTGCGGGATCGCCGCCGTTTCAAAAAGAGGACCATGATGCCCCCGGCCGCAATCCAAATGCCTGCCTGCATAATTGTGTCAGTCATCGTTTCTGTGCTCCTTTTACGTGTCAACCTACTGATTTCATCATGGGGAATAGGTATTTGAAGATTTGTAGGATGCCTGGCCCCGCCGCCACAATCAGCATGGACGGCAATATGAAAAAGAAAATCGGAAATACGAGCTTGACGCCCACCTTGCCGGCGCGCTCTTCGGCTTCCTGGCGGCGGCGCACCCGCAGGAAATCGGAATGCGTGCGCAGGCTCTCCCCCATGCTGGTGCCGAAACGGTCGTTCTGAACCAGAATCGCTACCAGCTTGCGGAACTCGGCCTCGCCCGTTCGTTCGGCAAAATTTCGCAGCGCCTCGCTTCGCCGCTTGCCATGGCGCATCTCGAGCGTCACCAGCGACATCTCGTCGCTCAGCTCCGGATGGCTGCTATGGAGTTCCCTCGCCACATGCTGGATGGCCTGGTCCAGGCCTAAGCCTGCCTCGATCGAAACCACCATCAGATCCAGCGCGTCGGGCAGCGCGAGGCGGAGAGTTTCCTGCCGCTTGGCTACTTTCTTTTCCAGGAAGAATCGCGGCAGAACCCAGCCGGCTCCAATGCCCGATGCCATCAGCCCAAGCTTCATCACCGGGTTGGGAGGCATCTTGGCTTCCAGCATGATGCACAACACCAGCATCAACAGCGTGACCATGATGCGTATGCCATAGAACACCGGCAGCGCGTTATCCGAGCGGAACCCCGCGCGGACCAGGTCGGCTTTCAAGGTGGCGACTTCGGCCTCCGAAGACGGCACGCGCGACCCCACAACGTTGAGGAACGTCACCAGCGTGCTTGGCTCTGGATCGCCGAGTGGGTCCAACACACGCTGCGAATCCGTCGTGATCACCGGCCTCCCCAACTGGTGCATGAACCTGCCGGGCCTGTAGACCAGTCGATAGCCCACCCAGCTCAGGATGAGCATTAGCATGAGGAACGCGCACGAAGCGAATAATGCCGGATGAGCCATATCAGACCTTTATGTTGATGATCTTCTTAATGAAGAAATTGCCCAGCACCTGCGCCACGACGGCGCCGCCAATCAGGTACTTGCCATCGGGGTCGTCGGCCATGCCCTGCAGGTACCCAGGAGCCACAAACAGCAGCGCCAGCATCGTGCCCACCGGCAGCAAGGTGAGAATCGTAGCCGTGAGGCGTCCGTGGGCGCTGGCCGCTTTGACTTGCCCCTTCAGGCGGAAACGTTCGCGGATGACATACGCCAGGCGCGACAGAATCTCGCTCAGGTTGCCGCCCGTCTGCTTCTGCAGCAATACCGACGACGTAAAGAAACGGACGTCGAGCAGCGGAACGCGCATGCTGAAATTGCGCAGGGCGACATCGATGGGTGCGCCCAGGTTCTGCTCGTTGAACAGCGCGCGGAATTCCTGACCCAGCGGATCCGCCATCTCCTCGCCCAGCATCTCCAAGCTGATGGAGAAGGCGTGGCCGGCCCGCATGGAACGTGCCAGGAAGTCCAGCGACTCCGGGAAT
>DASXXV010000066.1:0-29906 GCA_036502905.1 Occallatibacter sp.
CTGGGACCATGCTCAACATCGGGCTCGATACGCACCACTGCGCAGCCGGCTTACTTCCGCGATCCACAGTCTCTGCAGTTTAACCGGCTCGGTGCTCGTTCATTCCATCCGTAACTCGACTTGGGCGAGTCAGGCTGCTCAACATGACAGCGTAGGGGCGAGCGGTGAAGTTGGTGTATCACCGCCAAAGCAGAAGTTACAGAGACGACCGCAGTCAAACATGGAACGTGGTTTCACAACCGCGGATCCTTCCCCTTCGCGTTGCTCAGGGTCAGGATGACAGGGTGTCGGATTGGTTGAAGCAATCTTCACGGCAGATGCTTCGCTCCGCTTAGCATGACGGCGGGGGAACTCCAAGCGGGACAATTAATTGCTGTTCCAGGTGAGTCGCCGCCCCACCCGGAAGGACTTAGCTTTCTGTCGGGGATGGGTTAGGCGACGTCCCGGAAGTCTGAAATGATATCGAGCTGCCTGCGGTTGGCGGCATGGTTGGCAGCATTCAATCCCGGTCTTAACGGCTGCCGGGTTCTGGAACTCGCGCGTGACAATACGAGCATCCCCGGTTGGGAACGCCCAGCGGAGGATCGTTTGCAGGATCCGCATCGGCGTACAGCGCAGCGCGAGCATTCAGGTCCGAGGCCGCGACCGTCTCGAGAGCACTGCGATATGGCCAGGTCGGGTAATTGGCGGCGAGCGTTGCATCCTTGTAAATAACCTTTGCGGCGTTGATTTGACCAGCCTTCACCAACCCATTGCCAAGGTTGAGCAGATAGCCTTCGAAGCTGTAGGGAGCGATTTCGCCGCCCCACCAGCACGCCTTTTTGCGCCCGACGGAAGTAAGAAGGTGCAGATATGGCGTCAGGTCCGGATGGGTGCGATCGATCCTGGTCCCGACACAGTTGTCTATGCCCTCCCACAAAGAATTCAATGCCTGGTTGTAGCTCTCGCTGTCTTTGGGATCGGTGTTATGCGCAGCCCAGCGATTGAAATTGTTGAACTCGGGAAACTGGTAAGCCGCGAAATCCAGCATTTGATCCCCTTTCGCGATAAGATCGGGGTCACCGGACCTTTGGCCAAGGTGCACGGTCGTGATGCCCAGGTAGCCGGGGAGATGATCGTCGTTGATGTGGCCAATAAAGTGCGGGGTGTAGTAGTCGAGATCAAGAGCTTTGCCGAAATCCATGACGGCTTCCGGCATATCCTCTGCCAGTACGGGATCCTGCCTGTTGGCATCTCGAGATGCCTCACCAATGTGCCAGAAATGCGCAGCGCCCAGCAGGGCGTGCAGGGTGGGATTGTTGGGGTCGTTCTGAATGGCGTCCTGGAGTTTCTCTTCGACCGCGGGAATGGCGCCATAGTCGTTGCCGTGATAGGCAGTCCAGAATCTCTCGATTGCAGCATTGCTCGAGCCGGGGGGGATTTCCCGATCGGGCTCAGCCGGTTCCTGGTTTTGACCGGAGCCTGCGTTTACGCCGACGGCGCCGCATAACAAAGCGATTCCGATCAGCACCGCCATCATTGCATTTCTTGCATGGATGAATGAATCGACGGTGCTCCGCGCACCGCCCCGCCGAATTTGATTCTTCGCGTCCATTGCACATCTCCTCTTCGAAATGGCTGCCCAATGTGGGCAGTGTCCACATCTATACCAAGGAAATGTTGCTGGTGTCAACATCGGCAAAGTAAAATGAATTAAAGATCATGAACCCGCACAAACCGTATCACCATGGGAACCTGCGCGCCGACCTGCTGCAGGCAGCGGTCCGCTTGATTGCCGAAGTTGGCCCGACCGCATTTACGCTGCGCGAAGTTGCACGCCGCGCCGGCGTATCGCACAATGCGCCTTATCGCCATTTTCAGGACAGGGATGACTTGCTTGGGGCCGTGGCTGGCGAGGGTTTCCGGCAGTTGAACGAGGCAATGGTAACGGCTGCCGCGCAGGAATCCAGGAGTCAGGATCGGTTGAAGGTGGCGGGAACGGCTTATGTGGCTTTTGCGTTGCGCCGGCCCGAACATTTCGCAGTGATGTTCGACGCGCCGGCGCCCAATGGCGAGGATCATGGCCATCAAGAGGCTGGAAAGCAAGCCTTCGACACTCTCCTCAGCCTGGTGAGAGCTTGCCAGGACGAGGGAAGTTTGCCAGAGGGGAGCTCTGCCGATTTCGCCTTGCTCGCCTGGACGATGGTCCACGGCATCGCCAAACTGGCGACGACTGGACGCCTCCCCTATCGTTCCAATGCCGAGATCCTGAAGTTCGCCAGGTTTGTAATTGATCAATCCCTGCCCAGACCAAGCCAGGGAGGCCAGGGCGACCGCACCCCGCGTTAATCTGCGCGCGAAGCGTTCGACGGCTACGACAGTGAGCCCATTACCTTGGGGCAACGCCTCACGTAACCTAAAGAGTCATTATCTTCGGTCCGATATGTCCAGACGTGGGGCAGGACAGCGGAAATACAGTGGAATCCCTGTCCGCGGAACCCGGAGCGAATAATGCCACAGGCGGAACTGGAGTTGGGCGCAGTGGGCGGCGACCGGGAAATGGCCCGTCTGGCGGCGCTGGAATCGCTCGCCATCCTCGACACGCCGGCCGAGCCGGGGTACGACGCCATCACCCGCCTGGCTGCCGATTACTTTGAAGCCGAAACGGCCGTCATCGAATTCGCCGACGAGACCCGGGTGTGGGTGAAATCGCACTGCGGAGGAGCGCTTCGGGAACTGCCGCGCGCCCACTCCGTATTCGACCTCGTCCTGGCCGCGGACGGCCCCGTGGTGGTTCCGGACATTCGCGAGCATCCCGACTTCCGTGGGCAGAAGATGCATTTGCAAGCCAAGGGGGTGGTTTTCCTGGCAGGCGTCCCGGTGCGCGCGGATGATTGCGTCGTCGGCATGCTGGCCGTGTTCCGCCGGCAAACCCGCGGAGCGCTGCTCGAAAACGAGTTGCGCACGCTCAACAACCTGGCCACGATGGTCAGCAGCCAGCTGGAATTACACAAGCTGCGCGCCAACACCAAGAAGCAGCGGGGAAGGCAGCCGCGGCCGGTGCGGGCGCTGTCGCGATCGTGGCTGCGCAATGCCGATCTCCGCCGCGCCATCGACCGCCGGGAATTCGTGCTGTATTACCAGCCGGTGGTCGAGATGAAGACCCTGAAGATCGTCGGGCTGGAAGCTTTGATCCGCTGGCAGCACCCCGAGCGGGGCCTGCTGACACCGATGGACTTCATTCCCGCTGCCGAGGATTGCGGCCTGATTCTGCCGATCGGCGACTGGGGCCTGGCCGAAGCCTGCAGCCAGATCCAGGCCTGGACCCACGAGAATCCCGACAACCAATCGCTGCGCGTGTGCGTCAACCTGTCCGCGCGACAGTTTTCGCGCCAGGGCCTGGCCGATCACGTAGAGTCGCTCCTGATGCAGTCGGGCACTTCGAGCCGGCAGCTGGGGTTGGAGATGACCGAATCCAGCCTCATTCCGAATATGGGTACTGCCCTGGAAGTTCTGGAAGGGCTGCGCGCCCTGGGCATCTCCATCTCCATGGACGACTTTGGCACCGGATACAGCTCGCTCAGCTATCTGCACTCGTTTCCCATTGACGTTCTCAAGATCGATCGGTCGTTTGTTGGGCGCATAAGTGAAGGCGACCAGCCGCTGCAGATTGTACGCACCATCATCGAGCTGGCGCGGGTGCTGAAGATCGACGTGGTTGCGGAGGGCATTGAGACCAGTGAGCAGTATCAGGTGCTTCGCGAGTTGGGATGCGGCTTCGGGCAGGGATACCTTTTTGCCCGGCCTCTGCCCGCCGAACAGGTAACCGGATTACTGCGGCTTCCCGGCCGCGTCCTTCCCCGGCCCGAGATTACCGAAGCGCAAAGGACGTCCTACGTGGTGTAAATCGCAGCAGCGCGCTTGGCTAATTCCCGGCCTGGTCGGTGCCGTGTTTCCTCGGTCTCCCGAGTCCCTGTACGCTTGAAGCATGACCGATCGCGAACTGGTCGCGCGAATTGCCCGCTCCCCCGGCGCCAAAGCGGGATACAAGCAACTGGTGCGCGAACTGGGCCTCGGCGGCGGACGCGAGCGGCGCCTGTTGCTGGAGCAGCTGGCGCGCCTCACCGCGCGCGGCGAACTCGCCAGCCTGGATCGCGAAATGTGGAGCATTCCGCGTAAAACGTCCGTCGGCGGTTCGCGGGACAACCTTATCGCCGGCCGCCTCGATCTGCATCGCGACGGTTATGGATTCGTACGGCCGTTTGCGCGCCAGGCCCAGGGTGAGGATGATATTTTCATTCCTCCCAACGAGATCAACGGCGCGATGCAGGGCGACCAGGTGCTGGTGGAACTCGCGCCGCCGCGCGCGGATGGACGCCGGCTGGGGCGCATCGCCCGCATCATCGAACGCCGCAATCGGACCGTGGTTGGCACATTTCACTATGGTCCTCCGAGCAACAGGTTTACCGGGCCGGGGCAGGAGTACGCCGGCTCGCTCCGTGCGGCTGTCAATCATGTGGTTCCCTTTGACGAGCGGATGACGCAGCCGATCCTGATTCCCGAGGGGGACCAGATTCCGGCGCGCCAGGACGCTGGAACGCCGCATCGCGTGCTGGGCGCAGAGGCACAAGCGCAGCAGTTCTCCTGGGACGATCTGGAAGGCATCGTGGTCGATGTGGAAATTACCGGCTGGCCCACTCCCACCAAGCCACCCTTTGGGCGGGTTATCGAAGCGCTCGGCGATCCCGACGACTTCGGCGTCGATGTGGAAATGATGATTCGCAAGCACCAGCTTCCGCGTGTATTTCCGGAAAACGTCCTGGAGGAGGCGCGGCGCGTGGCCCATCTCGATGGGCAAGAAATCGCCCGACGCCGCGACTTTCGCGGACTGCCCATCGTCACCATCGACGGCGAAACGGCTCGCGATTTTGACGACGCCGTGCTGGTGACGCAGCGCGACGACGGCGGCTACGAGCTGCAGGTGCACATCGCCGATGTGGCCGAGTACGTTCGCCCCGGTACGGACCTGGATCTCGAGGCGCGCCTGCGTGGCACAAGCGTCTATTTCCCCGATCGCGCCATTCCCATGCTGCCCCAGGAGCTTTCGACCGACATTTGCAGCCTCCGCCCGGAAGAAGACCGCCTGGTGCTGAGCTGCCTGATGCAACTCGATGCCAAGGGCGGGATCGAGAGTTACGAGATTTGCGAAGGAGTGATCGCGTCGGCGGCGCGCATGACCTATACGAAGGTCCACGCCATCCTCGAGGGCGACCAGGAAGCCAGGTCGGCATACCCCGAATTGAGCGCCGATTTCGAACGGATGCGGAGCCTGGCGATGCTGATGAACCGCCGGCGCGAAGAACGAGGCAGCATCGACTTCGACCTGCCCGAACCGGTGATCCAGTTCGACGAGAACGGCCAGATGCGGGGCGTTACCCGGGCCGAGCGCACCTGGGCCAACCGGCTGATCGAAGAATTCATGCTGGCTGCGAACGAGTGTGTAGCCACGTGGCTGGAGGACCTGGGCGTCCCCTCGCTCTATCGCATTCACGAGAAACCGGAGCCGCGGCGGGTGGTCGAGTTCGAGGAGATCGCTACCAGCTTCGGCTTTTCTCTTGGCCTGGGCGCGCTACCAGTCAAGCGCATCCAGACTCGCGGCGAGCGAAGAGAATCGCGCGGAACCGGCCGTCAACCCCGCCACCATGAAGTGCCCGAAGACATCGCGGTAACGCCGAAGATGTACCAGCGGCTGGCCGCGAAGATTGAAGGCAAGCCCGAAGAGCGCATCCTCAGTTACCTGATGCTGCGATCACTGAAGCAGGCGCGTTACTCGGAGCTCAACGAGGGTCATTTTGCCCTGGCTGCGCCCTCGTACACGCATTTCACCTCGCCGATCCGCCGCTATCCCGACCTGATTGTTCACCGCATTACCAAGGCGCTATTGCGGGAAGGAGTGCCCGGAGAAGGTGTGGTCGCTCCCGGCCGCCACAGCTCTCCTTGGACCCATACGCACGAAGGTCTGCCTACACCGCGGGTGCCCCACCTTCGCGCGGCCGAAGAGCGCGGTAAGGTGGGGACGGTGCCCATAGCGGCACCCCTAGCCGCAATTGAAGCGCCCATCCCTGAACCCGAGCTTGCCCAGATCGCTGAAGAAACCAGCCAGACGGAGCGCCGCGCGGCCGACGCCGAGCGCGAACTGGTGGAGTGGAAGAAGGTGCGCTTCATGGAAGACCGCGTCGGCGAGGAATTCGCCGCGCTGGTCCTCAACCCCACGAAGTACGGCCTGTTTGTGGAGTTGACCGACCTGTTCGTCGAGGGCCTGGTCCCCATGGACACGCTGCGCGACGACCGCTACACGTTCCGAGAGAACACCCATGAAGTTGTCGGCGACCGGACGGGACGGCGCTTCCGCGCCGGCGATCGCGTCCAGGTAATCCTGGACCGTATCCTTGCCCAGGAGCGCCGCCTGCAGTTCTCCCTTGCCGAGGAGGGCCTCGCGCTTACCGGCCGGACCGGATCGCGCAAGCCGCCGAAAGCCCGCAAGAAGCACGCCGAAAAGTCTGCCGCCGATGGTGGCCGGCGGAAAAAGCCGCCCGGCCGCAAAGGCCGGGGACGCCGCGGTTGATACGGGCACCCCACCTCTCCGGGCGCTTTGCCGGGAGGCGCGGTTAGACCATCCAATCGCCAGACCTTCTTATACGCCTGCTCCAGAGGCCTGCTTCTCCGCCAGATCGCCGATGATGGGCAGCTTGAACCGCTGGCCGTTGAAGGCCTTAATGAGCAGCAGGATCCAGACGATGAAGAATGCCAGTCCGACGAGTGGCCACAGAAGCAGCGTCATAAACCCCAGGAACGGCACTCGCAGGAGCACAGAAAGGGCAACGTCTATCGCCACGCAGGCGATGAAAAGAAAGATCGACTGCCAGGAGTGGAAGCGGATCGTCTTGTTCTGGTTGTAGGGCGCGGTGACGAGAAACACGATCGCCGGAATGAACGTGACATAAGCGAGGCCGGAGGCGGCGTTATCGCTCAGGCCGGTCTGCACAGTTTGTTCGGACACAGGGGCTCCTTTGTGGGTGAAAAATGTGAATTGACTCGGACGAGAAGGTGGCCGGTTTTCGCGTGCAAGGGCCGGGATCGAGCACCAACATATAAGTCGCGGAAACCAACGGCTGTCAAGCAAAACCTTCGTCACGGCCAAGGTAAAGTGAATCTCGCCGGCGGGCCGTTTCAGCCGTGCCGGGGCGGCCGTCGCGGCCGGAAGTTTGCGCCGGAAGCGCGTCGCACCCCATCCAATACAATGAACTCTGGAAAGTAAGGAGCCGCAATCACAATGGCGCACATGGTTTTTTGCGTTCGCTACAAGCGCGAGATGGAGGGCTTGGACGAGCCACCATTCGACTCGGAATTCGGTCAGAAGATTTACAAGAACGTCTCCCAACAAGCGTGGGGCGAGTGGGTCGACCGGCAGAAGATGTTATTGAACGAATACCGGCTGCAGCCCTGGACTCCGCAGGCCCAGCAATTCCTGGTGGAGCAGATGGAAGAGTTTTTCTTTGGAAGCGGTTCGGCGCTGCCCAGCGAGTACGTTCCGCCCTCTCATTGAAAGCGGCAGGCTGCGCAGCGCCCCCTTCGGCTTGATGAAAGTGAAGGCCACGCACATCCTGCCCGCACTGGTGTAGACTCTACTGAGACCCCAAAAGCCGGCTCACCCGAGCCGGCTTGATCGTGTCGGGACGTGGCTCAGCCTGGTAGAGCACTCGCTTGGGGTGCGAGGGGTCGGCAGTTCAAATCTGCCCGTCCCGACCATTTGATTATTTTTCCATCTCAAATTCTTCTGGCGCACGAGGGCATCGAACTGCCGACATCGAGCGCCCCAACCCGCATTCGCTCGCGAATGCGCCCATCCGGCCTGCGCTTATGGGGCGTCTACCTTCTCGCTAGACGGGCTCAGCGGTATGACTCGTCGCGGTGGATTACGAACTCGGGATAGGCGCCGCCGCCGAGTTCGTGCAAGTCCATGCCCAGGCGCTCGCCATCGGGATCCACGCGGAAGGGAAGGATGCGGTTCAGGATCGCGAACAGCAGATATACCAGGGGGAAGACAAAACCCAGCAGAGTCCCGATCCCCACTAATTGCCCGAGGAGCTGGCCCGGCCGGGGTGCGAATAGACCTGCCGCGAACAATCCCCACAACCCGCCGACCGCATGAACGCTGATGGCCCCCGAAGGATCGTCTATGGAAAGGGCCAGTTCGAGCACTTCCACCAGCAGAGGCGCGGCGATGCCGGCGATAGCACCCACGAGAATGGCCTCGGCCGGATTCACGATGGCGGCGCAGGCACTGGAGGAAACCAACCCCGCCAGCCAGCCGTTGGCGCACATGCTGGCGTCGGGTTTGCCGAATCGCGTGCGCGTCACCGTAAAGGTGGCCACCAGCGCGGCTGCCGCGCAAAGGGTCGTATTGATGGCGGTGATCGCCAGGCCGCCGGTTGAAACCCGCAGCCATAAAATCGCGCCGGCCGCGTTCCAGGCCAGCCATCCGACCATCGCCAGCAGACAGCCGAACAATATATAGACCGCATTATGGCCGGGCATCGCGGTCGCAAGGCCCTCTTTGGGGAATTTTCCCCGGCGGGAGCCCGCGATCCACACCACCGCCAGCGCGCTCAATCCGCCCAACGCGTGCACCGACGCTGCGCCCGCCTGGTCAAGGAACCCGGAGCCCAGCCCGAAGCTAGTCCCCAGGCTTGCGAGCCACCCTCCGCCCCAGCCCCAGTGGGCGAACACCGGGAAAACTCCACCGGCAAGAACCGCCGTGATCGCGCAGCCCGCCGGCAGGCGCAGACGATCGGCGCCCGATCCCCAGGGAATAATCGCCACCAGACCGGCCGCAAAAAACTCGAACAACACCTGCAGTTGGCTCTCTGGCTGCAGAGCGTTGAAGTGCATCAGCAACAAGGGAGCCCCGCCGATCCAGCCCCACGATTTTCCCGCAATCGTCAACGTATGTCCGGGCGGACGGGACAGCGCCGATCCAACTACCGCGAACGCAATTCCGGCAACCCCCACCATGGTTACGCATCCCAGCACCGACTGGGCAGCGGAGCGCGACCTTCCCAGGCCGGTGTTGAGAAGCGCCACGCCAGCAATCGCCAGCGGGGCCATGAACAACAACCCCAGGGTCAGGGTAAACATGGAATCGGAAAACGGGGCCGCCGGCGTGGTCATTGCTGGCTCGCTCCGCGCGCATGGCCCGGCTCGGGCGTGCGCCGCGCCATGTGGCCCCGGACCGCTACGCCAAGCCCCAGTAACTCCACAGCAACCCCGCACACCACGAACATGGCGCGCATCCCCCCATCAGGAAACAGGATCAGCGCGGCGAGGGCGAGAAAGAATCCGGTGGGCATCACCAGCAGGCCCGCATATTTCATGTCCCGTGCCTTTCAGACTTCTGGGGTATAACGAAGCCCAGCAATAGGCTGTGTGCGATGGAAAGAACCGCGGCTGCCTGCGGCGAATCGATGAGCTACAGATGATGGCGAGTGAATGACGTCTTTATCCAATACTAAAACACGGATTCTCGCTGTGCGGAGGCGCTGGATGGCTGTCGGCGCGAACCCGTCGCTGACGTCCTTGCGCGTTCCCTGGGTTTACGCGGGCCATAATGGCCCATGTACATTCGTCTGGATCGCGACCATCAGGCACTCGCGGTAGCGCTGGGGTTCCTGAGCCAGGCATGGGCGGGATTCTCTTCGTATCGGGCGTGTGGCCGAGATGCATTGGATGTGAATTGTCAGCTCTGCCCCGACCGCGAAACGGCGGTCCGGTTTCCACCTGCATTCAGGCATTGACCGCGACCGGGCCATACATGCTAAGTTCAATCGCGAATACCAATCTCTGGGACATTCATCGCAGGGAAGGGCGGCGTATCCCCCGCTTCTGGGTTAATCACAAGCTGTTTTCTTTTCAGCAGATTACAAGAGCCATTTTGGGAAGGTTTTTTCTCGTTTCAGAGGCTTGCGGATGCTTGTGAGCCCGTCTTGCACTGCTATATTGAAATTTCGGGGTTTCCACTCCGACGGTGTTGTAGCGCTTCCCTTTGTTTTTGCACGCAAACTGTGTGACCGCCGGCACAATCGGACACATTGTGAGAGCAACACGAGCCCTCCAAACAAACGCAACTAATCAACCAGGAAGCTTCGATGGCTCAGATATTTGACCGCAGCTCGAATGCCTTGGCTCGTATGAGCCTGGTGTTGACCGGGCTGATCGTAATCGCGCTGGGGGTGACGCTGGACGAATTGCAGCGGTCGCCGTGGGTGACGCGCCAAGGCCAGCGTCCCGACCAGCCGGTGCCTTTCAGTCACAAGCACCATGTCCAGGGGCTGGGGCTGCAATGCCAGTACTGCCACACCACGGTAGAGAAGTCCAGCTACGCCGGGATCCCGCCGACCAAGACCTGCATCAACTGCCACGCCCAGATCTGGACCAACGCTCAATTGCTGGAGCCGGTACGCGCCAGCTGGGCTACCGGACAATCGCTGGCCTGGACCAAGGTGCACGATCTTCCCGATTACGTGTACTTCAGCCACGAAATTCACGTGAACAAGGGCCTGGGCTGCTCGACATGCCACGGCCGCGTGGACCAGATGCCGCTGATGTTCGCGGAGAACACGCTGCAGATGGAGTGGTGCCTGGATTGCCATCGCAACCCGGCCAAGAACCTTCGCCCCACCAGCCAGATCTACAACATGGCATGGGAAGCGCCGGCCGATGAGCGGCCGGTGTGGTGCGCGGTGAACGGCGACAAGGATGGGCAGCCGACTGCCGAGGCGGTCAGTTGCGTCTTGCAGAATCCGGTCGGTTCGGGCCCCCAGAATCCGCAGGTGGCTTCGCTGCAACTTCCGGGCAAGCCCGGGCTCGCGGGCGATGTCCGTCCGGCGGTGCAGGCCGCGTCGGTAACGTACCGGAAATTTACCAGCCAGGATGAGCTGGGGCACTTTCTGCTCCAGCAGTACAAAATCCGCAACCCGCGCGATCTCCAGAGCTGCGAGGTCTGCCACCGATGAGCGCGCAGGAGAACGGTGTGAATCAGGACAAGAATCAGGCGCAGACGAAGCCACTGACGCTGGCCGAGGTGCGCGCGAAGCTTAACGGGGCGAAGGGCAAGCGCTTCTGGCGCTCCCTGGACGAGCTGGCCGGCACGGAAGAATTTCAGAAGGCCGTGGAGCAGGAATTTCCGGCCGCGGCGCAGGAGTGGGTCGACCCGGTGTCGCGGCGCGGGTTCATGAAGCTGATGGGCGCATCGATGGCGCTGGCTGGCCTGGCCGGTTGCACCAAGCAGCCCGACGAGCCCATCTTCCCCTACATCAAGCAGCCGGAGGACCTGGTACTGGGCAAGCCCATGTACTTCGCCACGGCGCACCCCTGGCCAGCCGGCTCCCTGCCCACGCTGGTGAAGGCCGACCAGTTCCGGCCCATCAAGATCGACGGCAACCCCGAGCACTCCTATAACCAGGGATCGTCGGACGTATACACGCAGGGAGAGCTGCTTTCGCTCTACGATCCGGACCGTTCCAAGCGCGTCACCTATCGCGGGGAGAACCGCGAGTGGACCGAATTCGCGCGCACATTCCGCGACGCGGTCGCCGCCAGCAATGGGGGTACAGGGGTGTACTTCCTGACGCCGACCATCACCTCGCCGACCTTGGCTCGCCAGTGGAAGGCCGTGCAGCAGGCCAATCCCCAGGCCAAACTCGTGCAGTACGATCCGGCGATCGCTGGCACAGCGCTGGCCAGCGGCGCGGTGCCGCAGTTCGATCTCAGCGGCGCGGACGTGATTGTTTCGCTGGACGCCGACTTCCTTTCGACCGCGGCGTACCCCGGCCATCACAAGCTGACCCGCGAATACGCGGCGCGCCGCAAGGATCCCTCCAAGCTCAATCGCCTTTACTCCATCGAGTCGGCGCCCACCACGACCGGCATGAAGGCCGAGCACCGGCTTCCGCTGCGCGCCAGCGAAGTGCCGGCGTTTGCGGCAGCCCTCGCGGCGGCGGTCGGGGCATCCGGCGTGCGGGCTCCTGGCTATGCATGGACCGGGGAACAGCAGAAATTTCTGGCTGCGGTGGCAAAAGATCTCAAGGCCAGCGCCGGCAAGAGCGCTGTAATCCCGGGCCTTTACCAGGATCCTTCAGTTGGCGCGCTCGCGCTCGCTATCAATACTGCACTGGGCAACGTCGGCAAGACCGTCACCCATTCTTCCCAGCCGCTGAATCCGCTGCCTTCGGATCAAATCGCCGACCTAAAGAGTCTGGTCGCCGATCTCAATGCGGGCAAGGTCGACTGGCTGGTGATTCTCAACTCCAACCCGGTGTACACGTCGCCGGCGGATGTGGAGTTCCTGTCGGCTTTCAACAAGGCGAAGAACGTAGCGCATCTCGGTACGCACCAGGATGAGACCGGCCAGATTTCGCAGTGGCACATCCCGGCGGCGCACTCGCTGGAGTTCTGGTCAGACGCGCGTTCCTATGACGGCACAGTCACCGTCGTGCAGCCGCTGATCGATCCGCTGTACGGGGGGCACACGGCGCACGAGGTCTTCCAGACACTGCTCAGCGAGCCGCTTCTCAGCAGCTTCGAGGCGGTTCGCGAAACCTGGCGCCCGGCCATCAAGGGCGATTTCGAAACGGGCTGGCGCAAAGTTCTTCACGCGGGCTGGATTGAGGATACAAAGTTCGACACCAGCGCCAAGCCTGCCACTGCCGAGATCAACGTACCCACCCCGAACCCGAAAGAAACGCTCGAGATCATCTTCCGCCCCGATCCCAACATCTACGACGGGCGTTTCTCCAACGTTGGCTGGCTGCAGGAGTTGCCCAAGCCGGTGACCAGCCTGAGCTGGGATAACGCCGCCATCTTTTCAGGCGCGACGCTCACAAAACTGGGGCTCGAGGAAGACGACATCGTCGAGATCACGGTGGGCAACGGCAAGGTGAAGGCTCCGGTGATTGCCGCTCCCGGCCATCCCGATAACTCGGTAACCGTTTATCTTGGCTACGGCCGCGAGGCGGCGGGCCGCGTGGGCTCGGGCATGGGCTTCAACGCCTATCTCATCCGGCCTACCTGGGGGCACTTCCACGTGCCTGGCTCGGTCAAGAAAGTCGAAGGTAAGTGGGGCATCGCCATCACCAAGAGCCACTACCAGGATCATCGCGGACCGGCGTTGACCGAGCACGGCAACCAGAACTGGTCGCTGGAGGCGGTGGAGGCCCTGGGGCCACGCGGCATCATTCGCTACGCCACCGCGGACGAATACAAGCAGAACCCGCGCTTTGCCAACGAGGGCGAAGGACACGAAGTCACGCACATGGGAACGACCATGTTCCCCAACTGGACCTACCCGGAAAACGCCTGGGGCATGTCGATCGACATGAACTCCTGCACGGGCTGCAACGCCTGCATCATCGCCTGTTACGCGGAGAATAATATCCCCGTAGTCGGCAAGCAGCAGGTGCGCATCGGACGCAACATGCAGTGGATCCGCATAGACACGTACTTCGAAGGGGACCTGGCGGCGCCCAAAGCGCATTTCCAGCCGATGCTCTGCCAGCATTGCGAGAATGCGCCCTGCGAGCAGGTCTGCCCCGTCGGCGCCACGCTACACACGCCCGAAGGCCTGAACATGATGGTTTACAACCGCTGCGTGGGCACCCGCTACTGCTCCAACAACTGCCCCTACAAAGTGCGGCGCTTCAACTTCCTGCTCTTCTCCGACTTTGAGACGGAGAGCCTTAAGCTGATGCGCAACCCCGACGTTTCGGTCCGCTCCAGAGGCGTGATGGAGAAGTGCAGCTACTGCGTGCAGCGCATTACCGGGGCCCGCATTGCTGCCGACAAGGAAAACCGGGCCATTCATGATGGAGAAATCCAGACCGCCTGCCAGCAGGCATGCCCGGCACAGGTGATTACCTTCGGCAACATCAACGACAAGACGAGCCGGGTGGCGAAGCTGCGGGCCGACGAGCGCACCTACCAGGTGTTGGCCGACCAGAACACGCGTCCGCGGACAACCTACGTGGCCGCGGTGCTCAACCCGAATAAGGAACTGGAAGAAACGCCGGTGGAACATGAACCGGCAAAAGGCTAGGCATCAGGGATGCGGCAGTACTCCCGAATGCGCTGACAACCGCAACCGATCACGGACCACTGAGAACTGACGATGGCAACGAGCAACCTCAAGCCGACCGATCCCGAGTATGCGCGCTGGGTCGACCCCGCGACGGGCGAATTTCGGGTCATAGAGCCGGGCCAGACCTTCAAGTCGATTACCGACAAGATCACGCGCATCGTGCTCACCCCGCACACTCCCATGGGGTGGTTTGCGATCTTTGCGATGGCGGGCGCCGGGGCCACGGTGTTGCTGGTGGCCGTCACCTGGCTGTTCCTGAAGGGCGTGGGCATCTGGGCCATCACCCAGCCGGTGGCCTGGGGCTTCGCCATCATCAACTTCGTGTGGTGGATCGGCATCGGCCACGCGGGCACGCTGATCTCCGCCATTCTCCTGCTCTTCAAGCAGAGCTGGCGTAACTCCATCAGCCGCTTCGCAGAAGCCATGACCATTTTCGCGGTGGTCTGCGCAGGCATGTTCCCGCTCATCCACGTGGGCCGTCCCTGGTTGGGTTACTGGATGTTGCCGCTGCCCTACACCATGACCGTGTGGCCGCAGTTCCGGTCCCCGCTGGAGTGGGATGTGTTCGCGGTCTCCACCTACGCGACCATCTCGGTGGTGTTCTGGTACGTCGGCATGGTGCCCGATTTCGGCACCTTCCGCGATCGCGCCAAGTCGAGAGTCGGGCAGTACTTCTACGGCATCATTTCCCTGGGCTGGCGGGGGTCGGTGCGCCACTGGATGCGCTACGAGACGGCATCGCTCCTGCTGGCCGGCCTGGCAACGCCGCTGGTGCTCTCGGTGCACACCGTCATCAGCTTCGACTTCGCTGTGGCCGTCCTGCCGGGCTGGCACACCACCATCTTTCCGCCTTACTTCGTGGCCGGCGCCATCTACTCGGGGTTCGCCATGGTGCTCACGCTGGCCATTCCCTTGCGCAAGTTCTACCACCTTGAAGCGCTGGTAACGGAGCGCCACATCGACAACATGGGCAAGGTCATGCTCGCGACGGGCTTCATCGTGGCCTACGGCTACGGCATGGAAGCCTTCATGGCCTGGTACTCGGCTTCGCACTGGGAAGCGTTCATGTTCTGGAACCGGGCCTTCGGGCCCATGGGCTGGAGTTACTGGGTGCTGATCACCTGCAACCTGGCGATTCCGTTAACCACCCTGTGGTCGCGCAAGCTGAGGACCAACATCAGCTTCATGTTCATCATGTCCATCATCGTGAATACGGGCATGTGGTTCGAGCGTTTTGTGATCATCGTCACCAGCCTGTATCGCGACTTTCTGCCCTCCGCGTGGGGCACCTATAGGGCGACGAAGTGGGACTACATGACATTTATCGGCACGCTGGGCCTGTTTACCACGCTGTTCGTACTGTTCGTGCGCTTCCTGCCCATGATCCCGATGAATGAAATTCGGATGCTTCTGCCGGCGGCCAAAATTACGCCGAAGAAGCCCAGGGAGGTTGGACGATAACATGCCGCCTCGTGAAGGAACTTACGGATTATTGGCCGAGTTCGAGACCCCCGGCGACCTGGTGCGCGCCGCACGCCAGGCGTATGCAGATGGTTGGCGCCGCATGGACTGCTACACGCCCTACCCGGTGGAAGAAGCCGCCGAAGCCATCGGCTTCCACACCAACCGCGTGCCCCTGGTTACGCTGATCGGCGGCCTGATGGGCCTGGCCGCCATGTTCTCCCTCGAAACCTGGGTTTCGGTTATCGCTTATCCGTTGAATATCGCCGGCCGCCCGCTCTACTCCTGGCCGGCGTTTATTGTGCCCGCCTACGAGTGGACCATCCTCTGGGCCGGCCTGTCCGCCGCCTTCGGCATGGTCGCGCTGAATCACATGCCTACGCTTTACCACCCTTTGTTCAACGCCCCCAACTTCCGAAACGGCGCCCTGGTGGACAAGTTCTTCCTCTGCCTGGAGGCCCTCGATCCCAAGTTTGACATGGCGGAATCACGCAAATATCTCGAGACCCTCGACCCCGTCTCGGTTACGGAGGTTGAGTACTGATGAACTGTGATCAGTGGTCAGTGGTCAGTGGTCAGGAAGGCCCCGTGCTTCAGCTGAAGCCTGTCATCCTGAGCGGAGCGGATCGTGGGCCGCGCGATCCACGCAGTCGAAGGACCTGCGGTAGCGTTTCGTTTGCATATGCGCGAAAGCTCGCAGCTCTAGTCGGTTTTTCAGCCGTGCTGCTCATCGCCGGCTGCCGCCAGGACATGCACGATCAGCCCAAGATCATCCCTCAGCGTGGCTCCAACATGTTTGCCGACCACCGGGGGGCGCGCCCGCAGGTCGTCAACACTGTGGCGCGCGGACAGCTCCGCGAAGACTCTTACTTCTACACCGGTGTCACCCAGGGCGCGAACGGCTATCGCGAAGAGCACGACGAGCTGCCTTTTCCGGCCACCATCGAAGTTCTGAAGCGCGGCCAGGAGCGCTTCAACATATATTGTTCTCCGTGCCATTCCCGGGTGGGCAACGGACTCGGCGAGATTGTGCAGCGCGGTTACAAGCCCGCCGCCAACCTCCATGATCAGGTTCGCCTGGCGCAGCCGCTGTCGCACTATTTCTACGTGATGACCAACGGCTACGGGGCCATGCCCGACTACTCGGCTCAGCTCGTGCCGGCCGATCGCTGGGCCGTCGCCGCCTACATTCGCGCGCTTCAGCTCAGCCAGGCCGCCAAGGAGAGCGACGTGCCGTCCGGCGCGCAGGTCAAGAGCCTGAAAGACATCGCGCAAAGCGAGGGCCTCAGCCCGTCCTACGCCGAGCCGTGGTCCATGCCGGCCACCGCCGTTCAGCCCTATCAGCACGACTGGAAACAGGGCTGGCCCGCCATGGCGCCCGCAAACCCGGCCGATCCCAGGCAACTGGCTCCCAACGCAACCAAGACCGCTAACCCGGCCGCGCCGGCAACAGGGAAATAACTCGAATGGCACATTCAACTCACGCGCGCACACTTCCCGCCGACCTCGGCGCTCCGCCGGTTGTCGATGCCTGGCGCATGCGCGCGATTATTGTCGGAGTCGTGTTCTCGGTCATAGCCGCCCTGCTGGCGTTGCTTGACCACTCCATCGACCACGTGCTGCGCGCCTGGGTGCTGGGCCTCATGCTCACCTTTGGCTGGTCGGTCGGCGGACTCGCCCTGCTCATGGTCCAGTACTGCTCGGGCGGCAAGTGGGGCCTGCTGCTGCGCCGTCCGCTGGAAGCCATGACGCGCTCGCTGTGGCTGGTGTTCGTCTACTGGGTCGTGGTAGCGCTCAGTCAAAGCCGGCTCTACCAATGGGCCAACCACGCAATCGTCGACAACGACTTCAAGCTCGGACGCATTACCCCCGACCAGGTGGAAGCCATCAACCACTGCATCACGTTCAAGCACCCCATGTTAAACCCGGGCATGTTCTGGATCGCGGGCATCGTGTGCTTCCTCATCTGGGGCTACTACACCTGGCGGCTTAATGGGATGGGGCTGCGCCGGGATGCCGACTCCCCCGCCAACACACCCTGGTGGATCAAGAAGCTCGAGAACCTGTCCGGCCCCGGCATCGTGGTTTACTCGCTCACCATGACTGCCGCCGTCATCTATTGGGTGATGTCCATGGACGTCACCTGGTTCTCGTCCGTTTATGGCCTCCTGTTCCTCGTCGGACAGGGCTACTCGGTGTTGGCGCTGGCGATAATCGTCACTATCTCGCTGTCGAAATATGAGCCGTTCGCGACCATTCTGCGCGGCGTGGAACAGCATGACCTGGGCAAACTCACCTTCGCCTTCGTGATGCTGAACATCTACCTGGCCTTCGGGCAGTTTCTCATCATCTGGTCGGGCAACCTTCCCGAAGAGATCAACTGGTACCTCGATCGGATTCGCGGCCACTGGGGCGTGATCATCACCCTGGACTTCATCTTCCACTGGGTTATCCCGTTCTCGCTGCTGCTCTCCCGCGACATCAAGCGCAACAAGAAGCGCATGGTCCGCGTCTGCCAGTTCATGATCTTTGCCAAGGCCTTCGACCTCTTCTGGCTCATCGAGCCCAACTACAAGGACGCTGCCCGAAACCTCCATTTCTCGTGGGGCATTCTGGAGTACGCGGCCGTCCCCGTCGCCCTGGTCTGCTTCTGGCTGGCTGTCTTTTTCGGCAACCTGAAGTCGCGGCCGCTGGTGCAAATCAACGATCCGCACACCGCGGAAATCCTGGAGCCCGAACATGCCGCAGCATGATGACGAACAACTCGGTTCCCACGGCCCGGAGCCCGATGAGATCGACACTTCCGCGGGATACGAACTCTCCGATGTTCGTGTCACCGGGATCGTGGTGTTCCTTACCGCCCTGGCCATCTTCGTCGCGGTCACCGGCATCCTCTGCTATGGGATCGGCAAAGTCATTAACGCCCAGATGAAGAAAGAGGACGGCCCCAACAGCAAGTGGACCAAGACCGCCGAGGTGCGGGAACTTGGCAACATGCCCTCCAGCCCGCAGTTGCAGAACAAGATGGCGGAGTTGACCCAGCAGTTTCCCACGCCCCGCGTGCAGACCGATGACGGCAACCAGGATGTGGCCGACCTGCACGCTCGCGAGGACCTGCTGCTGGACAACTACACGCGCGTCGATGGAAAGCCGGGCACCATTCGCATTCCCATTGACCGCGCCATGGAACTGGTCTCCCAGCGCGGATTGCCGGTGGCCCAGTCCGCCGCCCCGAAAACTGCCCTGATGACCGGCGACAACGTGCCGACGGTCCAGGATCCGCTGACCAATGGATTCGCCCGCACGGCTTACGAACTCGACGTGGAAGCAGCGCGAGCGGCCGAAGCGAAGCGTCAGCAGCAATAAGTGGTGGTTTCCCACCCTCGCGGCAGAAAACAGTCTCGCGAGGATGGGGCACGGAAGTGTAGTAGCAACGCAAGAAACTGAGGGCCAGGTACCTTAGGAAACTCAAAACCTGTAAAGCAGTGATGTGATGATGCAGTATCGGAACACAATTCGGAGAACGGTTCGGCTCGCGACGATGCTCGCGATCGGCGCGGGTGCGCTCACTCTGTCAGCCCAGGTTTCCAGTTACGGCGACAAGCAAATGGGGCCGGCGAACAGCAAGTCTGGGATCCTCGACAAGGTCGGGATTGCGCAGCACCTGAATGCTCAGCTCCCGTTCAACCTGGCATTCACGGACGATGCCGGCAAGCAGGTCCAACTGGGCGAATACTTCGGCAAGCGCCCAGCCATTCTCGCCCTGGTCTATTACCAATGCCCGATGCTCTGCTCGGAGGAGTTGAACGGCCTGGTCGGAGCCCTGCAGATGGTGAGCTTCCGCCCCGGGAAGGACTTCGACGTAATCGTCGCCAGCATCGATCCCTCGGAGGGCACCGATCTCGCCGCCGCCAAGAAGCGAACCTACCTCAAACGCTACGGCCACCCCGAAACTGCGGACGGCTGGCACTTTCTTACCGGCACCCAGCCGAATATCGATGCCCTGACCAAGGCGGTGGGCTTCGGGTACACCAAGATTCCGGGTCCCGATGGCAAGCTCACCCAATTTGCCCACGCCAGCTCCATCCAGATTGTGACGCCGCAAGGCAAGCTGGCCCAGTACTACATGGGGGTCGAGTATTCGCCCAAGGATATGCGCCTGGGGCTGGTGGAAGCGTCGTCCAATCGCATCGGGTCGCCCGTCGACAACATCCTGACGTACTGCTACCACTACGATCCCGGCACCAACAAGCACTCGCTGATCGTGGCCCGGGTGGTGCAGCTGGGCGGGCTGGTCACGATGGTTTCGCTGGGAGGATTCATGTGGGTGATGTTCCGCCGCGACGTTCGCGGCGATCTCACGCCATCAAAGGAAGTGCGGGCCGCAGGAACAAAGGGTCACCCCCGCGACCAAGACCCGCCGCCGGGGACCCCGGGAGTGAACGGATAACGAATGAACCACATCAGTGAGACACTTTGGCAATTCCTCGTTAAGTGGTTGACGAACTTCGCGCTGTTTCCGCCGGAGGCCTCGAAGATCGCCCCGCAGATGGACGCGTTGTATTTCTTCATGGTCCTGGTGAGTATGATCGGGCTCACGGTTGTCGTTTTGCTGATCACCACGTTCTCGATCCTCTACAGGAAGCGGCGTCATCCGGTCGCGGTGCAGATCGAAGGCTCCACGCTTCTGGAGGCCACCTGGACCATCATTCCCCTGGGCCTGTTCCTAATCATGTTTGTCTGGGGCGCGATCATCTATTTCCGCATCTATACGCCGCCCGCCAATGCAATGAATATCTACGTAGTCGGCAAGCAGTGGATGTGGAAGGCCGAGCATCCCGGCGGCCAGCACGAAATCAATTCATTGCACATTCCCATCGGTCGTCCCATTCAATTGACCCTGATCTCACAGGATGTGTTCCACAGCTTCTCCATCCCGGCATTCCGGGTGAAGCGCGAGGCCATTCCCGGCCGCTACACGTCAGTCTGGTTTGAAGCCACTACGCCGGGCACTTACCACCTGTTCTGCACGCAATACTGCGGTACCAACCATTCCGCCATGATCGGCGACATTGTCGTACTGACGCCCGACGACTACAAGAAGTGGCTGGAAGGTTCGACCAGCGGCATGTCGCTGGCGCAGAATGGCGAGCGCCTTTTTGCCAGCCTGAGCTGCAACGCCTGCCACAACGGCCGTCCGGATTCGCGCGGCCCCAGCCTGGCCAACGTATTCGGATCCCGTCTGACAATGACCAACGGATCGGCGGTGACCGCAGATGAAGCATTCCTTCGCCAGGCGATCCTCAATCCTTCAGAGCACGTGACCCAGGGCTTCGCGCCCATCATGCCCACCTACCAGGGACAAATCAGTGAAGACGGCGTGATTGCCCTGGTGGAGTACATCAAGAATCTCAATTCGAACTACCGCGTTGAACAGACGCTGAACTCAACCAACTTCCTGCCGGAGAGCGAAGGCAAGAGGGCGAACGCTGCCCAGCCCGCGGGAGCAAACACCACGGGACAAAAGTCCCGGGGACAAAATTCCGAACCACAGGGGACGGTGAAGCAATGAGTACCACAATCGTAAGTCTTCCCGACCAGTCGACGGCCCGCGTGCCGAAGACCAACTTTCTCTCCAAGGAGAACGGCCTTCTCAGCTGGCTGCTTACCGGCGACCACAAGCGGATCGCGATGCTCTACCTCATCTCGATCACGTTCTTCTTCTTCATCGGCGGCGCGCTGGCCGGGTTGATTCGCCTGGAGCTGCTGACGCCACAGTCGGACCTGATGGCTACGGACACCTATAACAAGGTGTTCTCTATGCACGGGCTCATCATGGTCTTCTTCTTCCTGGTGCCGTCGGTGCCTGCCACCCTGGGGAATTTCCTCATCCCGATCATGATCGGGGCCAAGGACCTGGCCCTGCCCAAGGTCAACCTGCTGAGCTGGTACCTGTACATTGCCGGCGGCAGCCTGATGCTTTATGCCATGATGACCGGTGGCGTGGATACGGGCTGGACCTTCACCACTCCGCTATCGACGCATTACCTGAACACCAATGTGATGACGGCGGCGACGGCGGCCTTTGTTGCCGGGTTCAGCTCGGTGTTCACGGGGCTGAACTTTATCGTGACCATCCACAAGATGCGCGCCCCAGGCATGACCTGGTTCCGGCTGCCGCTGTTTGTGTGGTCGCACTACGCGGCCAGCATCCTCATGGTGCTCGGCACTCCCGTACTGGCCATCACCCTGGTCCTGGTCGGGGTGGAGCGCGGACTGGGCATCGGCGTGTTCGACCCCGCCAAAGGCGGCGATCCGATCCTCTTCCAGCACTTGTTCTGGTTCTACTCCCACCCCGCCGTCTACATTATGATTCTGCCCGGCATGGGAGTCATCTCCGAGGTGGTGTCAACGTTCGCCCGCAAGCGCGTGTTTGGCTATACCGCCGTCGCGTTTTCGTCGGTGGCGATTGCCGTTTTCGGCTTCTTCGTCTGGGAACACCACATGTTCATCATGGGTGTGTCGAATTACTCGACCCTGGTGTTCTCGCTGCTGACCATGCTGGTCGCCGTGCCCTCGGCCATCAAGATCTTCAACTGGACGTTCACCCTTTACAAGGGCTCCATCACCTTTGAGACCCCGATGTTATACGCCTTCGGCTTCATGGGGCTGTTCACGATCGGCGGCCTCACCGGCGTATTCCTCGGTTCCACCGGCACGGATATCCACCTCACCGAAACCTACTTCATCGTGGCGCACTTCCATTTCGTGATGGTGGGCGGCATGCTGATGGCTTTCCTTTCCGGTGTCCACTTCTGGTGGCCCAAGATGACCGGGCGAATGTATCCCGAGAAGATCTCGCAGCTTGCCGCCCTGGTCACCTTTATCGGGTTTAACTTCACCTTTTTCCCGCAATTCATTCTCGGTACCCTGGGCATGCCGCGGCGCTACGCGGCTTATCCGCCGGAGTTCCAGATCCTGAACGTCTTCTCGACTGCCGGCGCCACCATCCTGGGAGTCGGGTATGTCCTGCCTCTGCTCTATCTCACCTGGTCGCTGAAGTACGGAGAGGTGGCCGGGAGTAATCCATGGCAGGCTACGGGGCTCGAGTGGCAGATTCAGTCTCCGCCGCTCACGGAAAACTTCGTTCAGATTCCCGTCGTCGACCACGATGCCTACGACTACGAATGGCTGGAGCGCCAGAAAGAGAAAGAGGTAACCACCAGTGTCGGATAGCACCGCCATTGTCAACGGCGCCCCCGCGGACCAGCATGAGCACCCGCATCCGCCGTACCAGCGCCATCACTTCGAGTCCATGGGCCAGCAGGTGGACGCCACCAGCTTCGCGATGTGGCTCTTCCTGCTTACGGAAATCATGTTCTTTGGCGGGCTGTTTACCGCCTACCTGATTTACCGCAACTGGTACTATCCCGCGTTCGTTGTGGGCTCGCACCAGTTGAGCATCCTGTGGGGCACTCTTAATACCGCGGTGCTCATCACCTCCAGCTTCACAATGGCCATGGGCGTGTGGTGTGCCGAAACGCGCCGCAAAGGCGCCCTCGTCCTTTGCCTGACGCTCACCTTCGTTCTCGGCCTGGTGTTCCTTGGCATCAAGTCCATCGAGTACTCAGAGAAAATCGAGAAGCACCACGTGCCGGGCTTCCACTACAGCGTGCAGTCCTTTGTCGATCCGCAGTCGGACGCCGAGGTTTACAAGGACTACCACGACAAGCCTCTGCAGCTCGATATGGCGCGCCACACCGAGGTGTACTTCTCGCTCTACTTTGCCATGACTGGCATGCACGCGCTGCACATGATCATCGGCATATCGATTCTCGGATTCATGATCTTCAGGGCACAGGCAGGAGCGTACACCACAGGCCACGTCACCTTTGTGGAGAATTTCGGCCTGTACTGGCACTTCGTCGACATCATCTGGATATTCCTGTTCCCGCTGCTTTACCTGATCAGCAGGCATGGATGAGGGGAAACACATGAGCGGAACACACGAACAGCAGCACCTCTCAAAACACGATCAGCAACTGCACGACCTGCATGACAATCTCGACCACATTGTCAGCCCCAGGATCTATATCATCGTGGGCTCAACCTTGCTGGTTTTCACCGGCTTGACGGTGCTGGCTTCGCTATTCGAGCTCGGAGTCTGGAATCCGATCGTCGCGCTGTTCATCGCGGTGGTGAAGGCCACCATCGTGGTGCTGTTCTTTATGCACGTAAAGTACAGCTCCAAGCTGACCAAGCTCACCGTAGCGGGCGGCGTCTTCACTTTCCTTGTCCTCATCGGCATGACCCTGGCCGACTACTTCACGCGCGCCTGGGGCCGCTGGTAGCCCAGCCACCCAAATCATCACAAAGGGGCCGCCTTGCGCGGTCCTTTTTTTGATTCCCGCCCAGCAACAAAGCCAGGATTCATCTCGATTCTTCAAGGTATGCCGGGTGATTCGGGCACAATTGCGGCGCATGAAAATCCGCATGGCGCGATGTGCGCGGCCTCAAATCGGCGCGAGTGTCGGGCTCCTGCCGGTCCTTCCGGCCCATATGATGAGGAGGGACATGTCTTCAACGCTGACGCCGGAACAGCTGGCGCAATTATCCAATCGGCCGCGCGTTCTTATCCGCCGCGACGGTCCGCCCCGCAATGATGCAAAGTGCGTCGTTTACTGGATGCAGCGCGCCATGCGCGTGCATGAAAACCCGGCCCTAGACGTGGCCATCGAGGCCGGCAACCTCCTCGGCCTCCCCGTCGTCATCTTCTTCTCCGTTATTCCCAACTATCCGCACGCCAACATCCGCCACTACCACTTCCTGCAGCAGGGCCTGCGCGACGTGGCGGAAGACGCGAGCGAGCGCGGGGTCGGTTTCGTCCTTCGCCGCCATCCCGATAACTCGCTCGAAGCATTTCTAGAGGAAGTGGGTGCGGCGCTGCTGATCGGCGATGAAAATCCATGCCGCGAGCCGGAACGCTGGCGCACGGTCGTTGCCCGCCGCCTGAAACTCCCCTTCTGGACGGTCGATGCCGATGTAGTCGTCCCCTCTCGCATTTTTGGGCGCGACTATTTTCTGCTCCACCACTTCCGCCCCCACCTGAAAACGCAATTGCCGAAGTTCCTGGTACCCCAAAACAAAATCAATCCGCAGAACGAGTGGAAGCAGCCGCGCGGCCTGGCCCATTGCTCTCTCGACAAGGACATTACCGCCGGATTCGACAAGCTCGACCGCAGCGTCAAGCCGGTAGATACCTTCACCGGCGGCACGCACGCCGCTCTCCAGCGTCTGCGCGACTTCGTCTCTCACGACCTGGCGCGTTACGACACGCAGCGCAATCACCCCGAGGTGAAGGGTACCAGCCGCCTCTCCCCCTACCTGCACTTCGGCAACATCGGCCCCGTCACCATCGCCATGGCCTGCGAAGAGGCCGTGAAGCAGGGAATAGCCCCTGCTTCCGCCTGCGAGCGCTACCTTGACGAACTCATCGGCTGGCGCGAACTGTCCGTCCTGCTCGTGCGCTTCAACCCCAACTACGACAACTGGGAGTGTGCCGAGCCCTGGGCACATAGAACCCTCCGCGAACACGCCTCCGACCCCCGCCCGGAGCGCTACACCCTCGCCCAGATGGAGCACTCCAAAACCGGCGATGAGCTGTGGAACGCCGCCCAGCGCGAGATGGTCCAGACCGGCTGGATGCACAACTACATGCGCATGTACTGGGGCAAAAAGATCCTCGAATGGGCGCCCGATCCGGCCACTGCCTTCGATTGGGCGGTCATTCTCAACGACAAGTACGAACTGGATGGCCGCGACCCCAACGGGTACGCCGGTATCGCCTGGGCAATTGTGGGCAAGCACGACCGGCCCTGGTTCGATCGCCCCGTATTCGGCACGGTGCGCACTATGACCGCCGCGTCCACCGCCAAAAAGTTTGACTCCGCCGCCTACATCTGCCAGAACCGGGATAAATAGAACGGGTCCGCATCCTGAGTACCTTACCGTAACCCTGAGCAGCACAAGGGGAAAGCGGCAGGAACGACGGCCGCAATTTGCGGTTACCATGCATGGTCGGGTGGCCCGCAAGGCGCCCCGGATGTCTCAAGTGCGCTTAATCACAGCCATTTTTATCTGCACATTTAACAATCTGGTCATCGATCGCCGGTACGTTGGTAATGGGTTGAATCCGCCAGCCGGTGATGGGTTCCCCTGAAAGGAAGTTGTGATGGCCGGCCGCGTTCTTTCCTTTTCCCGGACCGCTCCCCTCCCCGTCGGCCTTGAGAACGGGCCGTTTTGCGTTATCTCAAGGACTACCTCCCGGAAACCGGTACCATCCAATAGCGAGACGGAAATGGAATCAAGGGCCAGCGCCGTGGGATTGGGTTGCGTACGAGGCACTGCTTTCGCCCTCACCTTGGAGGCGGGAGTCGGCCTGATCGTATATGCCATCTGGCTCTTTTTGCACGTGGTTCACTGAATCCCGGTGGGTGGCCGCACCCTCGCGAGACCGTCAAGTTACGTCGAGCTGGGGGAACCAAGATCGTCCTTCCATACCTGTCGAGAATAAACAGTGTCCAACAAAAATGACCAGCGCCGGCAATGCGCCGGCCCCTGGCCACGTTTGTCGTAACTCCCTGGAAAACGCACACTTACCCCCGGAATATCCGTCCGCCCGAGGAGCGTTAAGGGAGCGATTACGCTGGATTGGAGCGCCCGGACTGAACGTTCCGATCTGGTCGCTGTGCCTCGATTTAGAGTTGGCCCGTGCATCCGGGATGGCCGCAAGTGCAGACGATCTCGGTTTTGTTGGCGATTCCTTCACAATGGGCGCTGCAGTATTTCGAGCCGTCGGACGTGGTACAGCTACAGGCGGCATTCGCACATTTCTTGGAGTTAGCCATAATCCTCCTCTACCGGGCGCCCGGAAGATCCGGGCAACATGTCCGGCTGACGGTGAGATGCCGAATTCGGATAGAAAGATAGTTCGCGTGAGATCCGTCCGGCAATGGTTGCGTCAGCCGGCAATCAGTTAAATCGTGACTGAGAAGAAGACCTTAGTGCGGAGCAGCAGATTGTACTGCGGGGCTCACAGGAATTCTATCGAGTCTACAGTCCGTGAAAGGCGGACGAAAATTGGAACCAACCTCTTCGAAGGTTTACGGTAGTTGAAGTATGTCTTCTCCTGTTGGTATCGAACAACTTCGCTCTCGTATTGCCCCCGTCGAGATGACGGAAGAACAATTTCGATCGCTCGGTCACGACCTGGTTGATCGTATTGCTGGATTTTTGGGGTCTTTACGCACACGCCCGGTCACACCTGCGGAATCTCCGCTGGACGTGCGCGCGGCGTTGGCGGCGAACCGTGCGCTTCCGGAGCAGGGAAAAGACCCCGAGATATTGCTGCGGGATGTTACTAGCTTGTTGTTCGAGCACTCGCTCTTGAATGGTCATCCGCGCTTCTATGGATACGTCACATCAAGCGCTGCTCCCATCGGTATGCTTGCGGACTTTCTGGCCTCTGCGGTGAACGCGAATGTCGGTGCCTGGAAACTGTCTCCCATGGCCAGCGAAATAGAAGGCCAGGTCATCCGGTGGCTCGCGCAGTTCATCGGCTACCCGGACGATTGCGGCGGCCTTCTGTTAAGCGGCGGTAACATGGCCAACTTCACGTGCTTTTTGGCCGCACGCGCCGCGCACGCCGGCTGGGACTTACGCAAGCAAGGTGTCGCCGCTGGATCGCGCCTCTGTGTCTACGCATCCAGTGAAACGCACACATGGATTCAGAAAGCCGCCGATCTGGCTGGCCTCGGCACAGATGCGATTCATTGGATCACCGGGCAGCAGACCATGGATCTCATTCAATTGGAAAGGCAGTACCGTCAGGACATTCACGACGGCTATCAGCCATTTCTCGTAGTCGGCTCCGCAGGTACAGTGAGCACAGGCGCGGTTGACCCCTTACCCGCTCTGGCGGCGTTCTGCCGGGAGCACGGACTTTGGTTCCACGTCGATGGTGCCTATGGGGCCTTTGCCTCCGCGTTAGCGGATGCGCCAACGGACTTAAAAGGACTCCAGATGGCTGATTCGGTGGCGGTGGATCCTCACAAATGGCTGTATGCGCCCCTTGAGGCTGGATGTGCGCTCGTCCGGGACCCTGCTGCTTTGAGGAATGCTTTCTCCTACCATCCTCCTTATTACAGCTTTGACGTGGAGGCCGTGAACTACTTTGACATCGGTCCTCAAAACTCGCGTGGATTTCGCGCACTCAAGATCTGGCTCGCTCTTCAGCACGCAGGGGCAGCCGCTTACCGCGAGATGATTCAGGATGACATTACTTTGGCACGGTCCCTCTACAACCTCGCGGCAAACCATTCGGAACTTGAGGCACTCACGCAGCACCTCAGCATCACGACACTGCGCTACGTCCCTGGGGAACTGCGCTCGAGCGTTGGTTGTGAATCCACAGAAAATTATTTGAACGCGCTGAATGAGCGCCTGCTGGCCGCCATTGAGAGGAGCGGCGAGGCATTCATGTCCAATGCCGTCATCGGCGGGAAATACGCTCTGCGCTTTTGCATCGTTAATTTTCGGACTTCAACGGACGACATTGAGGCGATGCCCCAATTGGTCGTGCGCCTGGGTCGTCAGCTTCATGCCGAGTTGAACAGGCGTTAGGAATGAGAACACGAATCAATGGAGAGAAATCACGAATGTGAAGGTGATTCCCACCGTCAGCTCGGCTTGTCATGTCAAGGCGAAAGACCGGATCGTTCTGGCCGAATTCGAGAAGAAGACGGTGGGTGCGGTCTTCGAGCAGACGCTCCTGCGCCACTCCGTCGTCGCGATCGAGGGCGTGGAAACGCGACGGGCAGGGTAGTGCAATATCATGCCCGGAATCTCACTCCATGGATTGCGAAGGCGAATCGTCGGAAGGGATCAGGATCCGCATACCGAATCCAAGCAGGATGCGGTCATAATCAGTGAGCAATTCCTCAAACCGGGCAGCATCCACTCTTTTGCTTTGCTGGTTCACAGAACTGCCCACCAGGTGACTGTAGTCATAACAGAATGGGACAGGATTCTCGATGAGGGAAGACTCCTCGGGGAAGGCCGTACCAATCGGGACATTTGCTCCCGCCGCGTACGGCGGCGGGAGCACCTTTCCCTCAAAGGCGAGTTCGGTTCACGCCGCCGCCAGTTCAGCTTCAATGCTCACTGCCACGGCTGGTCCCATGGCAGACCGATATAGTCCCACCACCTGGGCCAGTGTTGCGGTGCGCGGGTTGGTGAGTTGGCAAGCATCCTTTTTAGCGTTCCCGGACATGATTTCGAGATCCTCGTCTCGGACCCCGAGTTCAGCCAGTCCGCTCGGAATGCCCACCGCGGACGAGAGCCGGCGAATGGCGCGAATGCCCTTTTCTCCCGCTTCCAGATCCGAGAGTCCGCTCACATCCTGACCCAGCGCAATCGCGATGTCCTTGAAGCGCATCGGGCATGCAATCAAGTTGTATTCGCAAACTACCGGTAACAATATGGCGTTGCACACCCCGTGCGGCAGGTTGTAGAAGCCGCCTAACTGGTGGGCCATGGCGTGAACATAACCGAGACTAGCGTTATTGAATGCCATTCCGGCCAGGTACTCGGCGTATGCCATCCGGTCGCGGGCTTCCATGTTCTGGCCGCGCGCCACGGCCGCCGGGAGAAAGTCGCGGATCAGTTCGATGGCCTTGATCGCACACGCATCCGTGATCGGGGTGGCAAGCGTGGAAACATAGGCTTCGATGGCGTGTGTCAGCGCGTCCATGCCGGTGGCCGCTGTCAGGCCGGGAGGCATGCCCGCCATCAGAACCGGGTCATTGATAGCGACATTGGGCGTAACTCGCCAGTCGACGATGGCCATCTTTACATGAGTGTCGGTGTTGGTGATGATGCAGAATCGCGTAACTTCACTGGCGGTTCCGGCGGTCGTGTTGATGGCCAGGAATGGAGGCATCGGCCGCGATGATTTGTTGACGCCCTCGTAGTCGCGGATATGGCCTCCGCCAGCCACAACAAGACCGATGCCCTTGCCGCAATCGTGGGAACTGCCGCCGCCTAGCGTGACAATGCCGTCACAGTTGTTTGCGACGTAAGCCTTGACGCCGTCATGAACATTCTTATCCGTTGGGTTTGGTTCCGCGCCATCAAAGATCGTGGCCTTCAGGCCCGCATCGGTGATCATTTTCTGAATCTGGTCGGCGACGCCGAGTTTCTTCAGTCCCGCATCGGT
>DASXXV010000067.1:0-33055 GCA_036502905.1 Occallatibacter sp.
CCATGTCCCTGGTTGCGAAACATCAGCATCGGTTCTTTATACGTGACCAGGCTGTGATAGAGCGGAATATTGTCGACCATGGCCCCGTTGGCCTGGACGATGTCGGGCCACCCATCGTTGTCGTAGTCGATGAACTTGGCGGAGACGCCGCTCAGCAACATCGCCTTGTTTCCAATGCCGGAGCTATAGGTGACGTCGGTGAATGTGCTGTCGCCGTTGTTGTGATACAGGCGATTCAATTCGAAATCCAGGTGGGTGATGTAGATATCCAGAAGTCCGTCGCCGTCCACGTCGGCGGCGTCGATGCCCATCCCGGCCTCGTACCGCCCGTCTTCGCTGGCCGCAAGTCCGGATATCAGGGAACTATCGGTGAACGTTCCATCATGGTTGTTCTCGAAGAAGAAGTTCGGCCAAGTGTCGTTGGCAATGGCAATGTCGGGCCAGCCGTCGCCGTTGAAATCGGCCAGCACCATGCTCATGCCCTTCGATTCAGGTGCGCCGATCCCCGACTTGTCGCTGACATCCGTAAACGTGCCATCATGATTGTTATGGTAGAGCTTGGTCTTTTGCCCGTGATAGTTATTGGGATTGCAGTAGGACCGGTATCCCGGCTTGCGCTCGCCGCACCACAAGTTAGTGTTGGGCGTCCACTCGATGTAATTGGTAACTACAAGGTCGAGCCATCCATCCTTGTCGAAGTCGAACCACCCCGCGCTCGAAGACCAATGACCCTCGTCGGCTACACCGGCTTGCTTCGTTACATCCGTGAATGTCCCGTTTCCATTGTTATGGTAGAGAATGGCGCGCCCATAGCCGGTTACATATAAGTCGGGATAGCCATCGTTGTTATAGTCCCCAACGGCTACGCCCTGTCCGTAATGTCCTTCGGCGCCCACGACGGCTTTCTCCGTAACATCGGTAAACGTGCCGTCTCCGTTGTTGCGGTAAAGAGCTGAACGCAACGGGTGGGCAGGGTTATATGCGTCAGTAGCGGCTGTCTGGACCAGGTACAAATCCATAAGCCCATCCTGGTCGTAATCGATCCATGCGACTCCACTGCCCATGGTCTCGAGATAATACTTTTCATCAGTCTGCGTAGAGTCCTGGACAAAGGTGATGCCGGCAGAAGCGCGAATATCGGTGAAGTGACCCGACGGGGGCGGAGGGCCCGCCGGCCTGGCGGCCTGGCCGCGCGCCTCCTCCCAGCCCAATGCCCAGGGTGTCATCAGCAGCAGAAGAGCCGCTGCACAAGTGTTCCGAACGTTCATAGAGTCCGATCCGCCAGCGAAAGCGCCAATTGGAGCAGTTGCTCCTTGTTGGCGGCGGTCATCGTTTCATCCCCGCCGGGAGCGGCCGCGGGAGCGCGATCGAGCACCTGCTGAATGCGATCGATCTCCAGACTGCCGCTCGCGCTGCTTTCCCTGAACCGGTTGAGCACCTCGCGGGCCTTCTCGGTCTTGCCGATCTGGAAATAAAACACTCCCAGCGTCGAATATCCTCCGCCCCACTCCGGGAGCAGTTCGACGGCGCGCTCAAGCTGCTGCGCAGCTTCCGTCGTGTTTCCGCGCATCGCCGAGGTGAGCCCCAGACCCCAGTAGATCTTCCCCGATGCAGGAATGCGTGCCTGACCCTGGGCAAGCGTCTTTTGCGCCGCTTCGAGATCGTTCGCGCGTAGATCGATTAACGCAAGCGACAAATAGTTCTGGTCATTGTCGGGATTGCGGACGATGCCATCGCGAAAGATTTCCGCCGCGTGTCCCGCATCTCCTACGTGGGCGTAGATGTCTCCCAACAGGTTAAGGAATGCATCGTCCTTTTGTCCCTCGGCCGAGACCTGCCTCGCGATGTCCATGGCCTTCGAATATTCATGCTTGCGGAAGTACGCATTCGCCAGGTCAAACTTGATTTCGTCGGAAGTGGGGTTGGCCTGCAACGCTGCCTGGAAGTGCTGGATGGCATCGTCAAACAGGTGGTATCTCGCAAGAAGAACGCCCGTCCCCGTGAGGGTACGATAATCGGAAGCACTAAGCTTGTCGAGTTGCGCGATCGTATCTCTGGCTTCATCGAACTTGCCTGATTTCAAGTAAGCTTCGGCGAGTAAGTAGAGGTCCTGGGGCTGTTCCGGATGCGTCTTGAGCTGGGCAAGAAGCGAATCGACTTCCAACTGCGCGCGCGCGCCAGGCGCAAGCGTGGACCGGTTGTCAAGATAGTCGAACAGATGTTGATAGGGAAGGGGACCGGCCGAGACGTTCTTCGAAAGGGTTCGGAACACCCCCAGGTCGCGATCGGCATCCGCGGTTTCATGCAGGCCTCTCTCGGCCATCGCCAGCTTGTAGTATCCCGTGGCGGGATCGCGGCTCACCTTGACATAACGGCGCAACAGCTCTTCAGCCTCGGCGAATTTCCTGGCAGCGAGCCGGATATTGGCCAACTCGAGGAGGGCGTCCGCGAAGTCGGGATTGGCTTTCAGCGTCTGCTGGAAGAAGCTTTCCGCCTGGTCGGCTTCCCCCTGGCGCTCGGCGATGAATCCCAGGTTGAACAAGCACGTCGCGTTGTGCGGATCGAGTTTCAGGCCTTGCTGGAAATATTGCGTGGCTTCATCGAAGCGCCCGAGATTGCGATAGGAAAGGCCGACGAACGCATAAGACCGTGCCGAGTTATCGATTTCAAGCAGCTTCTTGAATACTTCGATGGCTTTCTCGACCTTTCCGGCCATGAAGTAACTTTCGCCCAGTGCGGCCAGCAAGTCGGCGCGTTTTGGGGTAAGCTGCAGGCCCGATTCCAGCAGGGGAATCGCATCCTCATAGTAGTTCTGGGACATGCTTACCTGGGCCATGAGGAAGACGATATCGGTATTTTCGGGAGCTAACTTATGCGCGTGGACAAGTAAGTCGAGAGCGTCGAGGGGGCGGGATTGATTGTTATAGACCCGGGCGAGAAGATACATGGTTTCGGCCGATTCAGGCTTGAGCTTCAGGGCCCGACTGAGGGTCACCTGTGCTTTGGCGTATTCGGCGGTCCGTAGTTGCGCCTGGCCAAGGTTGTAAAGGATCTCGAAGGTCCCCGGCTGAAGCGCATCCGCCTTTTCGAGTTCCAGTTGGGCGGGCTTGTACTGCTGCTCGGTGGCAAGCAAGACCCCGAGCGAAAAATGCACCTGTACGTCGGACTTGGCTTGTTCCGAGAATTGCGAGGCGACGCGCAGCGCATCCGCGGTGCGCTTGGTCTGCAGATAGGCCCGCACCAAGTTGAATTGCGCCGCTGTGGTGGAAGGATGCACGCGCTCGAAATGAGGAATGGCCGCGGCGGGCGAGCCTTTCATCATGAGCAGAACGCCAAGGTTGTAATTGGCCTCGGCGTTCGCGGGATCGAGACGAAGGACGGCGCGGAATTCGTTTTCGGCGGGCACCGCCTGCTGCTGGGCGACATAGACGTTGCCGAGATTGTTATGCGTCCGGGTCGATCGGGGATTGAGTTGGAGCGCCTTCTGGAGGGACGCGATGGCGCCGGCATAATCCCGTTGGTTCGTCGCGATGATGCCCAGCAGGTTGTATCCTTCAACGCTTGCCGGGTGGTGCTTGAGTTCGTCGAGGACGGCGGTTTTGGCCTCGGCGAACCGGCGCTGCTGGATGAGCGATTCTATATTGCTGAAACGACCGGGGACGGGCCCTTTCTGCGCGATGGCATAAGTGCTGCTGCACGCTAGACACAAAGAGATGGCAAGCAGAGTCGCATGGAGCGGCGGCGATGCGAAGCAGTTGCTGAACTGCGCGGCGAGCCGAAAATGTCGCATCAAAGAGGTCATTGTAACAACTCCAAAGCCTGCTTCGCGCCGCGATTATCGGGCTGCCTGCGCAACAGATCCTCGAGCACGCCGCGGGCTTTGTCCTTGTCACTGCGCATGGCGTAAAGACCCGCGAGGTTCAGGTAAGTCTGATCGAAATTGGGAGCGGCTCGAATGCCGGATTTGAACTGCTCTTCCGCCCGGGAGAAGTCCTGCAGGCGCACGAACACGATACCCAGGTTGTTGAATGCTTCCGCGTAATTGGGGCGCAACTCGATGGCCCGCTGCAGGTAGTCGGAGGCGGGGCGCATCTGGTCCTGCTGCGCATAGAGCATGCCCAGGCTGTAATTGGTTTCGGGGTCATCGGGCTGCAATTCCAGGGCGCGGGTCAGCGACTCCCGGGCCTGGTCGAACAACTTTTGCCGCCGGTAGACGTTGCCGAGATTCAGGTGCGCGGTGGCGTATTGGGGACGCAGCTCGAGCGACTGCTGAAAATCATTGATAGCCTCGTCCGGTCGCCCTTGCTGGGCCGCTAACATGCCCAGGTTATTCCAGGCCTCGGGGTAGTTGGGCTGCAGCTTCAGTGTCTTTTCGAGATAACTTCGGGCTTCGTCGAAGTTATTGCTGCGTAACTTCAGCGTGCCCAGGTTGTAATAAGCATCGGCATTGCCGGGTTTCGCGGCGATCACTTGCTGGAACGATTCCGCCGCGTGCTCCAAATAGCCGTGTTGATACATCGCCACGCCGTAAGTGAAGTCATTGCGCTCGAAGGAGCTTTGCACCCGCATTCCGGGGAAGGGAAGCGCCCTGGCCATGCGGTCCTTTGCGTTTGCCGGAATGGACCGGGCATCCGCATGAAGGCGGCCGCTGTCGAACATGCCTTGGTAGGCCTTCACAATCATGCCGTTGCGGTCGAGCAGGAACGAGAGCGGGATGGGGAGGTCGCGGCGCCGATCGAACAGGTGGCGATAGATGAGGTTGTACACGCCGGCTACCTGCGTGGTGGCAAACACGCACGGGAAGGAAAACTGCGGTTGAGCGGCGAGGGTGCGCGCTTGTTCCACGGCAGCCGGCTCATCGACGTTGATGGCCAGGATACAAAGGCCCGAATCGGGTTCACGGTGCTGAAGGCGTTTCAACAACTCGAGGCTTTGCGGTGCGGAGCTGGACCAGAAAATAAGCGCGGCGGAGTTGCCGCGCAGCGATGCCACATCGCGCTGCTTGCCTGAGAGGTCGGGCAATGAGAACTCCGGCGCTTTCAGCGGTTCGATGAGCCAGGTCTCAACGTTATCGGGCAAATCATCGGAGGCCTGCACTGGCGCAGCGTCAGCCGGCGTGCGGGGCGGCATCGCGAACGGCCGGGCCGCGAATTTCGAAACACCTTCCTCGATCTCGACGCAGTGGTTCGCGGGCAATTGCTCGAAGGTCTGCGCGAGTCCCGAAGGCCAGCGTACGGTGGTGCGGATATTGCCCTCGTGGTTACCCAGTCCAAAAAACAGTTCTTTAGCATGCTGCGCGAGGAAGCCAGAGCCGGCCTGAAGATACCTTGTCTGCTTGGTTGGCCCTGCTTCCACCGTGATCGCCGCGCCGATGGCATCGCGATTGCTCTTTGTGCCGCGCAGGCGAAACGAAATTGCTCCGCCTATCTCCGTCATCGCGTTGTGGATGATGCGCAATTGCGGGGCATTGCGGTTCTTGAGAATGACTTCCAGGCGCCCGTCGCCGTCTATATCGGCCAGCGCGAACGAGCGGCTGTCCTCGAGAAAGTCGAGACCCAGAGCGCCGGAGGCCTCGGTGAACGTGCCGTCGTGATTGTTCAGGAACATCACGTTGCGGGCGTATCCATGCCAGGTGCGGTCGGAGCGCACCAGTTCGTTGATGGCGTTCCATCCACGTTCGTAAGCCGCCGATGCGATGGCATCTTCGGGCGATTTGGCGACCACCTGGCGCCAGAAGAAACTTGCCAGGTCGTTCCTGTCCGGGCCGGACAGGTATCCGTTGGCGACATACAGGTCCGCATAACCGTCGTGATCGAAATCCCAGAAGTCTGAGCACCAGGACCAGCGGCCCATCTCCACGCCGGCTTCGTGGCCCAGGTTCTGAAAGGTTCCGTCGCCCGCGTTGCGGTAAAGGGCATTGCCGCGGGCGTGGCGCTGATACAACGCGCGAATTGTCTCGGGAGCTTTTTCGTGGAATTGCTGCTGGCCGGAGACTCGTTGTCCGGCGGCTTCCCACATGCTCGGGACATAGATGTCCTGGTGGCCATCGTTGTCGTAGTCGGCCCAGCAGCAGCTCATTCCCGCGCCCACGCTCTCCACACGCGCTTCTTTCGATACCACCTTGAATGTGCCGTCGCCATTGTTGCGGTAAAGCTGCGAACTGCCGAAATCATTGGCCACGAAAAGGTCGGGTAGCCCGTTTCCGTTGGAGTCGCCCCAGGCGCAGGCAAAGCTGTAGCGATTGTTGTCGGCGTTCAGGCCGGCGCGGTCGGTGGTTTCGATAAAGGTGCCGTCGCCCTCATTGTGGAATATGCAATTGGGCGGCCCGTTACGGGCGTCGTAGTAGGGGATGGGATAGTGATATTGATCGAGCCCCAGGTAATACATGTAGGTACAGAAGTAAATGTCGAGACGGCCATCGCCATCGTAGTCGGCGAGCGCGGCGTGGGTGAACGTACCCAGCGGCGGACGCGCGAACTTGAACGCCTCGCGGCGGAGTGAAAAAGTTCCGTCTCCCTGGTTCACGAACAACAACGGCCCGGTGCCGCAGACGACAAGAAGATCCTGCCGGCCGCGGTTCCGAAAATCAGCGAAGAGCGCGCAGGCCGTGCCGTCGAGCACGCCCACTCCGGCCTTTTCGGTGACATCTTCGAACGTTCCGTCGCCGCGATTGCGATAGAGGCGATTGGGCAGGCCGGCGGGCTGACAGATGTACAGATCGTCGAAGCCATCGCCGTCGTAATCTCCGGCCGCCACGCCGTTGTTGCCATAGACATCCACGCCCACGGCGCCATCGAGAACCGTTCGCCAGTAATCGGCGCCATGCAGCAACTGCGAACGGTACGACTGCACCCCCGCGAGGGCGTGGGCCGTTATGTCAACGAACACGGAGGCGCTGGCGCGGCAAATCGTTTCTTCTCCCGCCTGCCACTTGACGGCCCGCCACGCGCCGGATTCGTCCCGGATCCACTCGATATGCCAGGAGCCCAAGCGCTCCTCGCGGCTGCGCTCTTCGCGGCTGCTCGCGGGCTCCATTACCAGGTCGTAGCGTATGTCGGCGAGAACCGTCACACGGCTGTGGTTCGATTGCTGAATTCCGTAGATCTCGAATTCCGCCGTTTCCACCCGCAAGACTTCGCCTAGCCACTTGCCGATGTTCTCGATGAAACGATCGCGGCCGGCAATCAGTTCGGAGGCAAACTGCCTTTTCTCGATCTCGATGCCGTAAGCGGAGCGCAGGGCCGATTTGCCGGCGGGAACAAGCGAACAAGCCTGGATACCTGCGTCCAGCGCCGGAGCCAGGGCCGAGTGGGCGCGTGGAGAGCTCTTCAGTTCCTGGCCCCATCGTCCCAGGATGGCCTCGATTTCCAGGGCGTGCTTCTCGGTGACATAGGCGTCCGACCCGGGCGCGACGAGCGCGAGAACGTCAGCCAGCGGCGAAGGCGAAGGGTAATGCGGGGTCAACCGGAAATCTGTGAAGTCGGCCGCAGGCTGGGGGCTGGTCCCCAAAGACGACAGGCCGAAAAGGGGCGCCGCCCTGAGAAGAAGGGGAGCAATCGCGATGTCTTTCAGGATGACCCGCCGGGAAATCGACCGATTTGGATTCAGGGAATACGACGTCATGATCGAGAGCAACCGGCGTGCGGGGCGGATTGTCCGCAATCATAACATCCCGGGTATAAGTGGTCGCCTGATGCCGGGCAGGATGCGGCCGGTTCTGTGCGCCCG
This sequence comes from Occallatibacter sp., assembly GCA_036502905.1. GTDB lineage: Bacteria > Acidobacteriota > Terriglobia > Terriglobales > Acidobacteriaceae > Telmatobacter. Next base: position 7,729 of record DASXXV010000067.1, read on the forward strand.
ATGATGGGTTCGGAGTCGAGTCGCGGTCGCGACCAGGTGCGGTGGAAAAAACTCGAGGTCGTCACAAATTCGGAGCTTTCCACTCCGGGATTAAGGGCCCTGAATGGGTGCGACCCTGGCCTGATCGGCGCCCGAATACGTTCCAGTCAATATCAGACGTAAATAGTTGAAATTAATCGCAAAAACATTGTCGTCAGTGCAGCGGTGACGGCCATGATTTGATGGTGGAAGGTGCCAAATTGGCACGAAAAGGACGGCTCTCCACCTTTTGGTTGACAAACATCGTGCATATGATCTAGGCTTCGTCGCACGATTTAGTAATCGTTTACAAAAACTCCAAACAACCAAAATCAGTCCCCTCAAAAGGGCCTCGTATCGGAGTCAAGGCAGTAGAACGGAGGATACTCGGATGGGCCGTGAACGCATACCTCTTCTTCCTCGGTTGGGACTCGTCGGCTACCTAACTCTCACCTGTCTGGCCTTCCTGCTTGTCCCAAGCCGCGCCGCGCTAGGGCAAGTGGATGAAGGCGCAATCACCGGGACCGTGCAAGACTCCTCCGGCGCCGTGGTGCCGGATGCGGAAGTGACTCTGGTGAACACCGACCAGGGGATAACGCTCCAGACCAAGAGCAATTCCAGCGGCGGTTATACGTTTTCTCCAGTCAGGATCGGCAACTACGAGATCAGTGTCACAGCCAAGGGCTTCTCCAAGACCACCCAGAAGAACGTGAAGGTCCAGGTGGCGCAGGTGGTGCAGGCCAACATCGCGCTCAAGCCCGGCGCCGCCACCGAAACCGTGGAAGTCAACACCGCGCCTCCGGTCCTGCAGACGGAGGAAGCATCGGTAGGCCAGGTCATCGGCGAGGCCCAGGTCAACAACCTGCCGCTCAACGGGCGCAACTTCACCTTCCTTGCCCAGCTGGGCGCGGGTATGCAGACGCCCCAGGCCGATGGGCGCGGCAATGCGGCAAACGGCGCCTTCTCCGCCAACGGCCTTCGCCCTTCGCAGAACAACTACCTGATCGACGGCATTGACAACAATTCCAACACGGTTGACTTCCTGAACGGCACCAATTTCGTTATCCTGCCGCCGGTTGATGCCATCCAGGAGTTTAAGGTCCAGACCGCCGACTTCAGTGCTGAATTGGGCCGCGCCGGTGGAGCGGTGTTGAACGCCACGATCAAATCCGGCACCAACTCCCTCCATGGCGCCGCCTGGGAGTTCTTCCGCAATGACAAGCTCGATGCCGCGGACTGGTTTGAAAACAACAATAACCAACCCAGGGGCAAACTCCGCCAGAACCAGTTCGGCGCCTCGGCCGGCGGTCCCATCATAAAGAACCGCGTGTTCATCTTTGGTGATTATGAAGGTTTCCGGCGCGTCCACGGCACGCCGCAGAAAGGCAACGTTCCCACCAATCTGATGCGCAGCAGCGGGTACACCGATCTGTCCGACATCCTTACCTCTGCCTTCAACACGGGAACGAGAACCGACGGCCTGGGACGCGTGGTTCCAAGGGGCACCATTCTGGACCCCGCCACGACTCGCTTCGTGGCCAAGGGAGCAACGGACCCGATTTCCGGCCTGTCCAATACCAGCGGCGGTGACGCCTACATCCGCGATCCCTTCGGCACGTGCGCCCCGAGCACCAAGGATTTCTCCGGTGGTGGCTGCGGGCTCAATCAACTCCCGTCCGGACGCATCGACCCGAACGCGGTGGCCATACTGAACCTGTATCCGGCGCCCAACTCCCCCCCGCAGACCTACGCCGTCAGCCCCGGGCTTTACGAGCACCGCAACCAGTTCGACGTGCGCGGCGACGTGAACCCGAGCGACAAGCAACAGATGTTCGGCCGCTACAGCTTCTCCGACGATCCCATATTCATTCCCGGCATCTTCGGCGGCGTCGCCGACGGTGGAAGCTTCTCCCAGGGTTTGCAGACCGCCCGGTCGCACCAGATGGTGGCGGGATACACCCGGGTCTTCAGCCCCAACGTAGTGAATCAGGTCCGTGCCGGATTCGCTCATCTGCATACCACGCGCTTCGGGCCGGTGGCCAACCAGGCCGGCATCCCTCAAAAGTACGGTATCCAGGGAATCCCGCAGCCTCCCAGCCCCGGCAAGGAAAACGGCGGTCTGCCCGCGTTCGGCATCGGCAACCTCCAACAGCTTGGCAGCAACGGCTTCCTGCCCTCGGACGAGATCAGCCAAACCCTCCAGGCGACAGACGACTTCACCCGGATCTATGGCAAGCACAGCTTCAAGATGGGGGTCGAATACCAGAACGTGAAGTTCAACACTCTGCAGCCGGGCTGGTCGCACGGCCAGTTCAACTACGGCGGCGGCTTCACGGATATACCGAATGCGTCCAACACCACGGGCGGGATAGCCCAGATGCTGCTGCCGCCGACGGCGGCCATGACAACTAGCGGCACGCCCATTACAAAAGCGCAGGGCGGGTTCGATTACTCCGGCGGCTCCGACGGCGTATTCGCATCCAACATCAACACGACGCACGACCAAAGGATCTACTTCGCCACCTATTTCCAGGATGATTGGAAGGTCACTCCCGCCCTGACGCTCAACCTTGGCGTGCGGTGGGATTATTTCGGGCCGATCAACGAAACCAGCGGCGGGCAGGCGAACTTCGTCCCGACCGCGCTCCCGAGCCGGAATCTCGGTGGGCCGACCTTTCTGCTGCCCGCCAGCGGAAACGCCAACAAGACCTTATCCACCGGGCATCCGCAGTACACTTCAAGCGACGGCACAACCGTCGTCCCCGCTGCGGCAGGAACCTGTAACGGTATCGGCTGTTATGGGTTTACCGATCTGGCGGAAAAGGATGGAATCACAGTTTTGAATACCAGCCGCTGGGGCAAAGGGCTGGTGGAGACGCAGCATGACAACGTTGCGCCCCGCGTCGGCTTTGCCTACGAGGTGAATCCGAAGCTGGTGGTTCGCGGCGGGTTCGGCCTGTTTTTCAACTCCTTCGAAAACCAGGGATACTCCCCCAACATCGGGGAGAACTATCCATTCGTCTACAACCTCTCGTACTTCAACGGCAAGGTCACTCCGGGCGATCCCAGCATTTCTTCTCAGGTGTCGCCAATCAGCTACAACTCGCCGTTCTCCAACTGCGGCACCGCGGGAGGGAATCCGGCAAGCGGACATGGAACGGCCAGCTTCGAGTCGGGATTCTCCTGCATACCGCTCACGTCTGATGCGCTGAATGCCCTCGGTCTGGGACTGGAAGGCATGCAGTTCGATTTCCAGACCCCGCGCACCTACAGCAGCAACCTCTCGGTCCAATACTCCCTCCGGCGATCCCTGGCAGCGCAGGCTGCGTATGTCTTCACCCAGGGCGGTAACCTGCAAACCAACGTTGGCTACAATCTCACCAACCGGCTTCTGCCGTCCGGCATCAGCACAACCAGCTGTGGCGCATTTGCGGATTTCCAATACGGAAGCTGCGTGCCCTTCCCCGATTTCGGAGGCGGTTCCTATGCCGCAACTCTTGGAGCCAGCACCTATCACGCGCTACAGACCAAGCTGGAGGACCAGTTCTCCAATGGCCTGACTTTCCTGCTCACCTACACATGGTCCAAAACCATGTCGGATTCCGGGGACCTGCTGAACGGTGGGGCTACCAACAACGGCAGCAACAGCGGGCCGTTCCGGGCTCTGGGCATTCCCGGACTTGGGCCCAGGTTCGACTGGGGCCCCGCTAACTTCGACGTTCGCAATGTGGTCCACTTCAGCGGCGGATACCAATTGCCCATTGGTAAAGGCATGGCGTACATGAACCAGGGCGGCATTACCAATGCCGTGCTGGGCGGATGGGCGGTCAACTGGATCGTGACGGCCCAAGGCGGGCAGCCTGTTGACTTCAGCTGCCCCTCCGGAACCGTGTCCGGCGCCGGTTGCCGCACGGTACTGGTCAGCGGGCAAAGCCAGCAGAAGGGCGTGAAAATTCACCAAATCGATGGGCAGCCCAAACCGTTCTGGTTCAACAACCCCAAGGCGTTCAATCAGCCGTGCCAGTTGTACGTTCCGGACCCGGCCAATGCCCCCACCACGCTGGCTCCCAAGACCGATTCGCCTCCTGGGTGCATACCCCTCAATGGCGCCGCAGCCCTTGGGTCCAAACCCGGTTTTGTGTATGGACCCGGCGTTCACAAGTTCGACTTCTCGGTGTTCAAGAAGTTCGCCATTACCGAGAGGTTTTCGACCGAGTTCCGCGCCGAGTTCTTCAACATCTTCAACCACCCCAACTTCAGCCCGCTCGGCTTCAATGGCGACTACAACAACGTGCACTTTGGCGAACTGACATCCACGCGCTTCAATCCGTACGATCCGCGCCAGATCCAGTTCGCTTTGAAGCTGTACTACTAACCAGATGAACAAACACCCCGGCAAGGCTTGCCTTGCCGGGGTGTTTTGTCTCTTGGCTTAGCCACAATCATCTGTTCAAATCAGTACTGTCATCCTGAGCGAAGACGGTCGCGGCTAGCGACCGTTGTAGTCGAAGGATCTGCGGTGGCTTTTCGCAATGATCCGGAGGTACATGAATACGGGCGTGCGGACTCGGATTCTTTGGCTAGCCGCGAGCCTCGTCCTCTGTGCACTCGCCGCCGCCCAGGATTCCTCGAAACAGAACCTCGATCGCCAGTACCAGGCCGCGGTCTCCGATTACGAGGCTGGCCGCTATGCGCAGGCAGCCGGCGAACTGGAAAAGTTGCTTCCTTACGCGCCTCGGAGTTACGAACTCCACGAGCTATCGGGCATGGTCTACGCGGCGCAGTCCCAAAACGACGAGGCCATAGACCATCTCAAAACCGCCGTCCAGATCAAGCCCGAGCTCGCCGAAGCTCGCATCAACCTGGGAGCGACGCTGGCGCGGGCGGGCAAGCCGGAATGGGCTGCCGAACAGTTCCGCAAAGCCGTCGAGCTGGAGCCAAAGAACTACGACGCCAACCACAACCTGGGCGAGTTCTACGTTCAGACCGGCAAACTCGCCGCGGCCCAGCCGTACCTCGACCAGGCATTCCGGATCCATCCCGAGGCCTACGATAACGGCTACGATCTCGCCATGGCCGACTTTCTCCTCGGCAAGCGCGACCAGGGGCGCGAGGTGATCAACGCGCTGATCAAGCTTAAAGACACAGGCGAGCTGCGCAACCTGCTCGGCCAGATCGACGAGAAGGACGGCAAGTACGTCGAGGCGGCCAATGACTACGAAGCCGCCGCTCATCTCGATCCCACCGAGGACAATATCTTCGACTGGGGAGGCGAGATGCTTCTGCATCGCACCTACGAGCCGGCGATCGCCATTTTCCAGCAGGGCACCGAGCGCTTTCCCAAATCGCCGCGCATGTTCATCGGCCTGGGCCTCTCGTATTATTCGCGCGGCATTTACGATAAGGCCATCACAGCGCTCATCGCGGCAGCCGACCTCAATCCCGCCGATCCGCGCTGCTATGTCTTTCTTTCCAAGGCGTACAACAGCTCGCCTCTGCAGGTAGACGAGGTAATCCAGCGCTTTCGCCGTTATGCGGAGTTGCAGCCCGGCAACGCGCTGGCACAGTACTACTATGCTGTGAGCCTGTGGAAAGGAAAGAGAGTCTCCGACCCGGGAACGGACATGAGCGCTGTGGCATCCCTGCTGGAGAAGGCAATCTCACTGGACGACTCGCTGGCCGAGGCCCATGTGCAGTTGGGCAATCTGTACGCCGACCAGCACAAGTACGAGCAGTCGATTCCCCAATACGTGCGCGCTTTGCAACTGGATCAGAACCTGCCGGACGCACATTATCGCCTGGGAACCGACTACGTCCACACGGGCCAGAAGGAAGAGGCGCAAAAGGAATTCGCGATTTACCAGAAGCTTCGCGCCGAGCACCTGGCCGAAGTGGAAAAAGAGCGGGCCCAAATGCAGCAGTTCGTCTACTCGGAAAAAGCCCCGGCCGCCAGCAAGCCATAGGAGATTTTCGAACGGAGGCGATTTGAATAATTGCCGTCACAGCCAAGCAGGTGGTAGACAATCGCATCTCGGTGGAGAATGATGTTACCGGGTGGAACGCCTGAACAAATACGCCATGCAAGCGGCCGCATACTAAGAACAACTTCCCCATGACGCCGTTTTTCGACAACTCGCGCAATCCCCTGGAGACGGCGCGCGCTCTCAGCCGCAGCCGCCGCGATTTTCTGCGGGGGGCCGCCAGGCTGGCGCTGGGTTCGACACTGATGAGCGCCAGCCCACTGGTGCGCGGAGAGGCCGGCCGCAAGAAGCGCAAAGTCATCGTGGTCACGTTCGGCGGCGGCGCCCGCGACCAGGAAACATTCGCGCCCGAGGGCCAGGAAAACATCCCCAACATGCTCCGGGAACTGGCGCCGCAGTCGAGCTTTTTTACGCATGTCACCAACCAGGGAATCCTGGGGCATTACGTCGCCACTGCCAGCCTCGCCACCGGAGTTTACGAGACGCTCAATAACTTCTCCGCGGTCGCGCCGGAGCACCCCACGGTCTTCGAATATTTCCGCAAGGACCTGCGCCGGCCGTCGTCGGACGCATGGGTGGTGGCGCCCAGCAACGGCTTCAACCGCATCGGCGAGAGCGAGTGCCGCAACTACGGCATGGGGCAGGGCGCGCGTGTCATTCTCCCCAAGCACCTGCTGAGCGCGGCAACGTCCGGGGGGACGCCCGATTTCGAGCACCTGCTGCGGGACAACTACGAGACCCCGCTGTACACGCCCCAGATCGGCGGCGGCGAAGTCGAGCTGCAGCAAATGGAAAATATCCTGCGGCTCTCGGTGGAAGACTTCATGACGCACGCCAGGACCGTCTCCAGCCCCGACGAGCTTTCGGTCTACATTGCCCGGCGGCTGATGCAGCAGGAAGCCCCGAGCCTTCTGTGGATCACCATGCACGACATCGATGTTGCCCATTCCGGCGCCTATTCGCTCTACATTGAGGGCATCCGCCGCACCGACCGGCTTTGCCTCGAGCTCTGGAGAGCCGTGCAGAGCGAGCCCGAGTACGCCGGCAACACCACAATGATCATCCTGCCCGATTTCGGCCGCGATTCGGACTACGATGCGGGCGGCAATGGATTCCAGCACCATCGCACCGGCGATCCCGCAAGTCGCACGACATGGATGATGGCGCTGGGGGCGGGCGTGCGACAGGGAGTGGTGTACGAGGACCCGGTGCAATCGGTCGATCTGGTTCCCAGCCTGGGCGCGATCATGGGATTCTCCGCTCAGCAGTCGACGGGCAAGCCCATCCGGGAGTTGTTGTAATGCAGCCGCGCGATCTCCAGCCGGAACACTTTGCGGGTTATCCGCCCGAGGCGCGAAAGTTGATAGTTTCGCACCTCGACGTGCTGCGCCAGCTTCCCTTGAGTTTTCTGCCCAGCTTGTTGCGGGAGGCCATCGAATACGATTACCGCTTTCCCGCGGAGCGCGCGTCCCTGGACCGCGAACTAGCCGGGCTGAAAGCCCTCACGCCCGCGCAGATGGGGAGGCGTTTCCAGGCATTTGCAGGCGTCTCGCTATCTTCAGGCCTGGCGCAATTCGACTGGATCAATCTTCCCGCGCAGTTCGTGGAACAGCAGTCTGCCTACCTGTGGAGCACGCATCAGCTGGATGCCTTTCGCAAGGCAGCCACCGACTACGGCGCCGAGCTGCAGGCCTCCGCACCGCCCGAACCGCTTCCCGTTCGGCGTCTCGGTATCGCGGTCATCGGACAGGGCGTCCCCGTGTACGAGGGCAAGCTATTCCGCAATTTGCGTGCCCACGGCACGTATTTCAGCCGTATCAAGCCGGGTCAGAATTTCGATCTGCTTCTTCGCGAGATGGAACAGCGCGCCAAGGCGCACCCGGTTCCGTACGGCCACTGGTACGTGGACGGCGGCCAGGCAGTCGCCCACAGCGCCGAGATCACCGCCGTTTCCTATACCGGGCTGGAGCCCGTGCGCGCCGCGCTTCTGAGGCGGATGCAGGCGGAAATCGCGAGCCCCGGTATGGGCCCTGAAGAGTTGCGCACCCGCATGGCCCGGCTGGCGCCTGCGGATCTCGGCATGGACAAGGCCGGCGACCCGGTACTCGATCGCTTCAAGGTGAAGGTCCTCACCGAGGGTTCGGGCACCCAGATCTACAGCACGACGTTCGCGCAATGGACCACGCGCGAAATCCTGCGCCGCGCCCAGGCATTGACGCTTCTCGTGCGTTTCGCTCCGCGCCAGCGCCAGCGCCCGCTGAACGAATTGCTGGCCAGCACCAAAGGGACTCCGGAACTCGATCCCCTCGGGTCGCTGATCGATGCCGATATGGCGGCCTGGTATCACTGGATCAATCAGCAACGCCTGCCGGGGTCTGATCGCTCCTCGTTCCTGGTCTGGTTTGAGGGCCACAGGGAGGCCGTCGCGATCGCTTCCTCTTTTCCCCAGGGCACCGAATCGAGCAGCGAGATCGGCCTTCACGAACTCCTCTCTCTCGCCACCAGCTGAACCAGTCTGCCTCACCGGTGACTAAGGGGAGTTGCACCGAACGCGCGATTGAGTATGGTTGCATTCCGCGCCTATAATCACATACAACACTCCACGATTTCGCAACCGGAAGACCGCCTCTTCCCCTGCTCGAGGAACGCGGATGGACCTCGGTTTTCGCCAAGACGCGCCGTACGACCTTGCCGCTGGAGCCTTGCCTGGTGACGAGTCCCGGCGAACATTCCTGCAGGCGGCCGGCCTGCTGGTCGCCGGAATGATCGTGCCGCAGGCGCGCGCGTTTGAGAAGGTCACCCCTGGCTCCGTGTCCGATCACAAAGTGGTCCTGGTGGTTATCGGCGGGGTCCGGCGCGCCGAAACTTTTTCCCGTGAAGGCCTGGAAAACATTCCTCACCTGGTGAACGATCTTCTGCCGCAGGCGCTCTTTTACCCGCACGCCCGCAACGAAGGCGTAACCGCGCACTTCAACGCCATCTCCAGCATTCTCACCGGCAACTGGCAGCGTGTCGACGACTGGGGCAAGCTGGCACCCACCACTCCCACGCTGTTCGAGCAATTCCGCAAAGAGAAGAAGATCGATCGCAGCGATACCTGGGTGGTGGCGAGCAACAAGGCGCTCACCAATCTCATCGGCGCCAGTTCCGCAACCGGCTACGGGCTGCCTTATGGAGCGAATGTCGTTTTCCCCAAGCAGTTGATGATCACCGCGGTGGCGGATGCGCTGCGCAGCGGCCGGGCAGCGAACATGGCTGACCGGAGCAAAGTCGAGGCGGAACTGGAAAGCGCCATCGCCGGCAGCAATTACGAAGGCCTGGGATGGAACGTGTTCGATGCTGCCGAGCGCCTGGATCCACGCGCGCAAAGCACCATCGAGAGCGCCATTGGCGGTTTTGTCCGCAGCGGCGGCCCCACATCCGGTGACGAGCTCACCTTCTTCATGACCCGGGAGATCATGCACAAGTTCGCGCCGCAGCTGATGGTGGTTGCGCTTTCTGATGTGGAGGCCGCCCACTTCGGTTCCTATGCCATGCACGTGGCAGGCATTAAGACCGCCGATCGCCTCGCCTGGCAGCTGTGGCAGGAGATCGAATCGAATCCCGACTACAAGGGCAGGACCACGATGGTCCTCCTGCCCGAATTCGGCCGTGATCCCGACGGCTCGTCTACCAATGGATTCTTCAATCACCGCGCCAACGAGGATTCGACACGGGACACGTGGATGATGGCTCTCGGTCCGGCGATCGGCAAGCCCCGGATCATCGAGCGCCCCGTACGCCACGTGGATGTGTGTCCCACGCTTGCCGGCCTGCTGGACGTGAGGCCTGCGCCCTCGCAAGGCGCCTGCCTGGACGAATTTCGCGTCTGAGGCACGGATGGGAGCCTGCATGGACCTGACCTGAAGGGCAACTTTGTCACCCTTGCGGGATCCAGGAGCACGGGTTTTTGGGGAAACGAATGATGGCAGCGCAGAAATATCCCGAAGAAGTGGGGCGCGCACTGGAAGCGGGCGTGCTCAAGCGCCTGCCCCTGACCTTCCTTCCCTTCGTAAACCAGCAACTCCATCAATGGGAATACCTGTTTCCCAACGAACGCCGGTCCGTGCAGCACCTTGTGGTTTATGTGGCGGCGATGGGCGAGGAACAATCTGCCGCACTCTTTTCGGAAGTGCGTGCGCTCGAGGAGAAGATGGGCGTCCGCCACTGGCAATTCTCCACGTCGGAACAAACCATCGAGAACTCTTCCGAGCTGGCACGCTCTCCTTATTTTCAGGACTGGCGCCGGGCGGTGCAGGCCGTATTCGATGCCGTGGACCGGAATGCCGAGCCCGCGAGCGGAAAGCCGGAATCGTTCCCCCGGCGCCTCGTCATGCTGGAGATTTCCAAGGCTCTGCCCGTCGATGGCGCGCAGGTATGGCGCCGATGGCAGGCAACCGGTACCGCGGTGAAACTGGAACCGGCGGGCTCGCCAGGCAGCTTCCTGCAAATGCTTTTGCTCGGGTCGGGGAACACGTTTCCCGGACTGCTCGGAGCCGCAGGCCGGTCCACCGCCACGCATGGCGACGCCTGGGTCATCGATGCGGGCAGGGAACTCATCGATCCGATTGCTGCCCGCCCGAACCCCGCCGGACCGGCTCCAATCCTGCTCAGCAACGCGCGGCTCGACCTTTACCGGGAGAATTTTTCGCACGAGATGAACACCATCCGAAAAGACCTCGCCGACGCGGATGCGGTGTTCGACCGTTTGCGCAAGGTGGATGTATCGGCCTGGTGTCCTCCCGAGGTTGCGGCCGATCCGGCGGTGCGCGAGTTCGTGCGCTCGCTATATCTCACCGGCAACGGGGCAGTCATCTTCGGGAACTCGTTCGTGGAGTGGGCCGCTTCGGAGGCGTTGCGGCGCGCGCGGCCGTCCCTGGTCGCGGCGCGCTTCGGCATGCGCAGCAAGCCCAAACCTTTTACCGGCGTGGCGGTCTTCGAAAACCAGGACCAGGTGAATCCGCTGCCCGCCGTGGACGATCCCGAAGGCAGTTCGCTGGATGCGCAAATGCTTGCTCTCTACGTCTGGCTGGCCGCAGCCCGCTACGACGAATACCGCCGCGGCACGGTTTGTGTCTGTATAGCAGAAGGCCTTTCGGAAGCGTACATCGTGGCCCCGCCGGAGTTTATTCTTGTGCGGGATGGCCCGCCCGTTCCCCTGGAACGGCTGGGGGCTGCGCTTCTGGCCTGGATGGCATGAAGGCCAAATGAAATCGGAGACCATGATGATTCGACGCGACTTTATAAAAACTGCCGGAGCGGTTGTTGCCTCTACTGCGCTGGCTCCATCTGCCGTGCGCGCACAGCGGCAGAGCGCAGGGGGGCGAACCATTCTGCCCATCAACCAAAACTGGCGTTATCATCCCGCCAGGGTCGCCGGTGCGGAGGCTCCCGACTTTGACGACGCGAAGTTTCAACGCGTGGTCATTCCCCACAGCAATGTCGAACTGCCCTGGCACAACTTCGACGACAAGGACTACGAGTTCATCTCCACTTATCGGCGCCGCTTCAAGTACCCGAAGGAAGCGGAGGGCAAGCGCGTCTTCGTCGATTTCGAAGGGGCGATGACCGCCTCGACCGTGTGGATCAATGGGACCCGCCTGGGCGAATACCGCGGGGGCTTTACCCCGTTCTCCTTCGAACTCACAAAGCATCTGCGCAAGGATGGTGAAAACGTTCTCGTGGTGCAACTTGACTCCAGCGAGCGCAACGATATTCCGCCCTTCGGATACGAGATCGATTACATGACATTCGGCGGGATCTACCGCGAGGTCAGCCTGCGCATCGTTCCCTCCACTTATATCGATAACATCTTCGCGGAACCAAAAGATGTCCTGGGCGGAAGCCCTTCCGTAGACGTGAACTGTTTTATCGCCGGCGAGCCGGTGGGAAAGGGAGCGCTCTCCATCGAGGCCGAACTGAGGGACGGCGACGATGTGATTGCCAAGGCGACGCGCACCCTGGAGCAGGCCGGTGTCGGACCCGGCACGTCGGATTCGGGCGCATCGCTCGATCCCTACGCGGACGCCGCGGTGTACGCCACTACGCAGACAATGAAGGACCCGGCCAGGCAGACCGTCTCGCTGACGAAGCTCGGCAAAATCAAGCTGTGGGATCTAGCCAATCCCAATCTGTACACGGTGAAGGTGCGGCTGTTTCACTCGGGACGCCTCATCGACGAAGACACGCGCCGCGTCGGATTCCGCGAGGGCACCTTCACCGATCACGGCTTCTCGCTCAACGGCAAGATCATCAAGCTGCGCGGCCTCGATCGCCACCAGACGTTCCCGTTCGTCGGCCAGGCGATGCCCGCGCGCGCACAGCGCAAAGACGCCGACATCCTCCGCAAGAATCTCCACTGCAACATTGTGCGCACGTCGCACTATCCGCAGTCGCGCCACTTCCTGGATCGCTGCGACGAGATCGGCTTGCTGGTCCTGGAAGAAATTCCAGGATGGCAGCATATTGGCGACGAGAGCTGGAAGCAGGTGGCCATCGATAATGTCGGCCGCATGATTCGCCGCGACTGGAACCACCCTTCCATTATTCTCTGGGGCGTGCGCATCAACGAGTCGCAGGACGACCACGACTTCTATACGCGTACCAACGCGTTCGCGCGCGCTCTCGATGATTCGCGCCAGACGGGCGGCATCCGATACTTGTACAACTCCGAGTTTCTTGAAGACGTATTCACGATGAACGATTTCGGTTTCCCGCTGAAACCGCCGAACCATCCCCGCTACCTGAACACGGAATTTGTAGGCCACACGTTCCCCACCAAGACCACCGACGACGATGAGCGGCAGCGTGAGCACACCCTGCGACACGCCCGGATCCATAACCAGCTTGCGTCCCATCCGCAATACGCGGGCGGGATCGGATGGTGCGCATTCGACTACAACACGCACGCCAACTTCGGCGCGGGAGACCGAATCTGCTATCACGGCGTCACGGACATCTTCCGCGAGCCCAAGCCGGCCGCCGGCTTCTACAAGTCGCAGTGCGATCCTGAGGAAGAAGTGGTGCTGGAGCCGGCGTTTCACTGGGCGCGCGGCGACGAGTCGGTAGGTTTCACGAAGGCGGTGTTCTGCTCCAACGTCGAGCACATCAAGGTGTCGGTGCGCGCGGAAAGCCTGGAGAGCAATCCCTGGACGCCGCTGGCGGAACTGGATCCCGACCGCACCGAATTCGAGCACCTGAAGTATCCGCCCTTCGTACTCGACCTGTCCAAGCTGGACCGGAGCAAGCTGCGCATCGGCTGGGGCGATCTGCGCGCCGAGGGCTATATCGGCGGCAAGCTGGTGATCACCAAAACGCTTTCCGGCCGCGGGGTCGACTCGAAGTTCGCGCTAATCGCGGATGACAGCGAACTGCAGGCCGATGGCGCAGATTGCACGCGCGTGGTGGTTCGCGTCACGGATGAATTCGACGCGGTAAGAACCTACGCCAATGATCCCATTGCCTTCACGGTGGAAGGCGAGGTCAAGCTGATTGGAGACAATCCTTTCGCGCTCATCGGGGGCACAGGCGCGGTTTGGATTCGCGCCGGAGAATTTGCCGGCACTGCCCGTCTCACCGCGAAACACCCCAGGCTCGGCGAACAGAGCGTCAACTTCACCCTGGCCGCCGGCCCTGAAGAAGCCGTCTGAGATCGTTCCAACTCGCTTCCCAATGGCGAACATTCTCGTGCCCATCCTTGCGCTTTATTTCTGGCGCAAGGGTGGGAGGCCACGGACTCCGGTGGTGGCGTGATCGCGAATATCCCACATTTCGCTCGCGCCGGAGGGCTGCGTATAGGTGGCGAACGCCCAGTTCTGACCCAGCCAGAAGTTCACCATTGAGCAAACCAGGATCGCGACACCGTTTGCCTGGAGTACGGGGACACGCGCCACTTGCACCAGAAGGCGCATCAACCCGAGGTTTCCCACCATCGAAACCAGTCCGTTGGACAAGTGAAAGCGAACCAGCTTGCCCAGGACCGTCCCGGCCTTGATCCGGTCGCGCCACGTGTAACGCAGGTGCCAGATGAAATTGTGCAGCAACGTCAGTTCGATGGCGACGGCGGTGGCGGCAAGATAACGTCCCGGCGCCAAGCGATTCACCACTGCCAGCACGGCAAGCTGAAACACCATTCCCAGGGCGCCCACCGCATTGAACTTGCACCAGCGGACGAAGGCATTCATGGCAGGGGCTCCCGGCGGCCCAGGCGTTCCCGGCGGCCCAGGCGTTCCCGGCTGCCCAGGGGCTCCTGGCGATAAAGCTGGGCGGTGTGCCGGATGGTTACGAGGATTGCGGTGGCGAACATTCCGACAGCGGCAATGATTCCACCCAGGTCGAACAGCAGCAGCTGATGGCCGAAGACGGTGGAGTACGGGCTGTGCATGAGCGCCAGATTTCCGATGATCAGCAGGATGCGAATCTCCGTCGGTCCGAACCATCCTTGCGAGAGCTCAAAACAGGACAGGGTATAGGTGGCCAGGTAGCTTTCGCCGGAGAGCAGGAGGAAGGCGATGAGCATGGCAATCGCGGTTTGCCAGTGCAGGAACCCCGAGAACCCCAGTCCGCACATCAGCGCGGTCGCGCCGAAGATATCCACCATGTGATCGACGTAGAACCCGTACCGCGGCCGCTGCTGATTCCGCACCCGCGCGAGGGTTCCGTCCAGGCTGTCGCCCAGCCAATTGAGCCCCAGGCAGGCACAGACGAAAACCAGCGAGTAGGGGTGATGGCGCGAGAGCGAGTAGAACACACCCGCTCCAATCTGCGCGCTTAGCCCCAGGATGGTGAGCTGATCCGACGTGACCCAGCGGGGCGCGCGCCGGGCCATCCATTCGAGCACCCGTTTCTCCGCCGAGGCAGTCAGCGAGCGGTTGACCCGGCGCGCCGGGGAAAAAGACACACCATTCCTGATCGCATGTGTATGCGTGTTCATGATTCGTTTCCTTTGCGGCGTTTCTGCCGCCGCTGCGGTTGTCAGGGCTTACTTTTCAGCGCATTACAGGTTGCGCGCAGCGTGAATTCCAGCGATTCCCGGGGCACGCTTTCGACGAACGGCTTGATCGCCCAGGCGAGGCCCTCCGGAATGGAGCGGGACAACGACACCGTCTCGATCTGCATGTACAGTCCGTCGCCGCGCTCCTCATAGCTCCAGTAGGTGTTCAGCCGCCACAGGAATCCGTGGTTCTCCTCGGGCCCGAGGGCGTGCTCTTTGGGGGTGTCGGGTGCCGCAATCTCAGAGATCTGCGTGCTCCGCGACTGGCTGTACCCGTGCTGCGCATCCAGCTGCCCGAAAACGACGTCCAGGTTCATGTCCATCACCACGGTAATCACGTGTTTCTGGCGGGTCCGCATCTGCACCTGGAACTGGTCATCCTGATGGGTCATGATCGTGGCCTGGCTCACCTCTGGCTCATAGACCTGAGGGTAGGCGTCGAAGTTCTGCATAATCCGCTCGAAATCCGCGGCTGTGGCTCCGGGCGCGAAGGCCGTCCCCCGCCAGTGATGCAGCATGGCTCCGGGCAGGTCGGTTCCGATCGATGGGGTGACCTTTTCGACAATCTGTTCCCCTCTGCTCAGGCGCACCGAATCCTCATTTACCAGGAACTCCGTCGCGGACTTATGCTGCTTGTCGAGCCTGTCTTCGATCTCGGCAACGTAACCGTTGAACGCCGAAACGGCGGCGGGTTTCGGTTCCGCAAATGCCTGGGCTCGCGGCGGGAGAATCAGTCCGAAAAGAATTGCAAAGCAACCCGCTACTTGAAATCGGCCGTTCATGCTTTGCATCTTGACTCACCCGGGCGGTTGAGATCAATGCCGGGAGTCTCATTTCATCTCGAATGTTCCTCACCGGCCAAGTAATTGCATCCGCGCAGGATGCCGGAAGTTATCCGGGGTGCGATCCGCCCGGATGGAACCTGCCGTCGAGTAAACTGACACCTGGAAGATGACCGATCCACAGCCAGGACGGCGATATCGCTTCGGTGTGTTCGAGGCGGACGCCGCGACCGGTGAACTTCGCCGCCAGGGGCTGCGGGTGAAGCTGAACGCCCAGCCATTCCAGGTATTGCTGATGCTCCTGGAGCGGCCGGGAGAGCTGGTTACGCGCGAAGAGATCTCGCGCCGGCTCTGGCCCGACGGCACGTTCGTGGATTCCGAGCACGGCTTGAACTCGGCAATGAACCGCATACGCGAGGCGCTGGGAGACGCGGCCAGCAACCCCCGATTTGTCGAGACGCTGGCCAGGCGCGGCTACCGCTTCCTTGCCCCGGTCGAGCCGATCGCCGCAGTTGAGCCCATGGCCACGACGGCTCCCGCAACAAGCGAACCGGAAGCCACCCCTGCCCCCCAAATCCTCAGCCGGATCCTCGCCTCCCCGCAGGAGCTTCCCAAAGCGCCGGGGCCTCTGGTTCAGACTCTGTTCGTGCTGCTGCAACTGATGTACATCGGGTTCTACGTGGGGGCCCTGGCCAACCTTGCGGAGATTGCAGAACTTTTCTCGGTACTTCCGCGACCGGCCCTGATGCTCGACATCGTCATGGTGTCGGCGGCCATCCTGATTCCTGTGCGGACGTTCCTGGTCTCGGCATGGCTGTTCCGCGCGCCCGCGATGCGGGAGAAATTTCTGAAGATGTGGCCCTTCCTGCTGGTCTTCGACGAACTATGGTCGCTGTCGCCGTTCCTCCTGCTGCACCACATCAATTTCGGCGTGGCGTTCTCGTGCACGGCTTTGCTGGTGTATTCGCCGTTTGCCCAGCGCTCGCTGGTGCTGATGGGGGCGATCCCTGGCGGTAAAGTCTCCGCGCCCGCGCGCTGACCGGCGAGCCGTACCTCCCATCACAGCCCCAGATCCCGGACCGGGCCTACAATTCCGCCCTGATCGTCACTGCATCCTGGCGAATTGCCATGCTCGGCGGCAAGGCCGGTTGGGAGTTTCGCGGGTCTGTCGCGAAAGATCACCGGAGTTAAAGCATGAGCAAGAACGGCAAAAAAATTGTGATCATCGGCGGCGGAATCGCCGGCCTCTGCGCCGCGGTTTACGGGCTGAAGTGCGGGTACGAGGTGGAAATCCTGGAGATGCACGACATGGCGGGCGGGCTGGCTATGAGCTGGCGCCGCGGCCCGTACACTTTCGAGACCTGCCTGCACTGGCTGGTCGGGTCTAAAGCGGGCGAAGATTTCAACGCACACTGGCAGGAAGTCTGCGATATGGAGAAGTTGACCTTCCTCGATCCAGAAGAATTCGTGCGCATCCAGACAGAGAGCGGGGATAGCATCGGTCTCTACACGAACGTGGATCGGCTCGAGACGGAACTCCTCCAGCACGCGCCACAGGACGCCGCAGCGATCCGCGATTTCGCGCATTCGGTTCGTGTTTTGGGGAAATTCAGAATGCTCGATCCGTCGGGCGGCCTCGCCGACAACTGGCTGAACATGCTGCGCGATATACCCGTCTTTCCTCTTCTTGGCAAGCTTTCGCGCTTGAGCGGCAGACAATACGGCGGCCGCTTTTCTGATGCCCTGCTCAGGAGCTTCTTCTCGACCGGGGACGTGGGAAAAATGTCCGCCATTGCCATGGTTCTTTCCCTGGCATGGATGAACATGGGGAACGCGGGCTATTGCATAGGGGGATCGCAGGCCCTCATCCGGCTCATCGAAGAGCGGATTGCCGGCCTGGGTGGAACCATTCGCTTTAAAGCAAAGGTCGAGCGCATCCTGGTGGAAAACGACGCGGCTGCAGGCGTGGAACTCGTGGGAGGGGAGGTCGTAAGAAGTGATTGGGTGATCTCGGCCGCAGACGGTCACGCAACCGTCTTCGACTTGCTCGGCGGCAAGTTCATCGACCGCACCATACAGGCCATTTACGAGCGGCGGGAACTCTTCGCCTCGTATATACAGGTATCGCTGGGGATCGCGCTCGATCTGCACGATCAGCCGCCGATGCTGAGTCTGCTTCTCAACTCGCCGTTGGCCGTCGATCCGTCCACCGAAGCGGGCAATGTTTCCTTCCGGTTCTTCCACTTCGATCCCACGTTCGCGCCGCCGGGGAAGACCTCGGTCACGAGCATCCTGCCCACGCACAACTTCCAGTATTGGGATGACCTGCGGCGCAGTAACATACATCTCTACCGGGACGAGAAAAACCGCGTGGCCGAGCAGGTCATTACGGTTCTGGAAAAGATCGTTCCCGGTGTGCGCGCTGCGATTGAGGTGGTGGATGTATCCACGCCCGCGACCGTCGCCCGCTACACCGGCAATTGGCGGGGAACCATGGAGGGATGGCTGGTTGGTCCGGGGCAGGGATTCCGGCCTTTCCCCAACACGCTTCCAGGCCTGCGACAGTTCATGATGGTGGGTCAATGGGTGATGCCCGGCGGCGGCCTTCCCTCGGGCCCGATGACCGCGCGCCCGGCCATCAAGGCGATTTGCCGGCATGATCGCGTGCCTTTTGAGGTGGAGCACGAGCCACGCCCCGAACCGGTCGGAGTGTGACATCGCTCTCAACTCCGGTCCGTCCGGGCATCCCGAAGCCATGCAGCCGTCGTTTAACATGAGGGAGTAACTTCCCCGCAGTGCTTTGCGTCAGGACTCATGACGAATTCTCCCCTCCCAAACCGGATCGAGGTCGTCGATTCCCATACTGAAGGTGAGCCGACGCGCTGCGTGCTTTCGGGAGGGCCGGACTTGGTCGGTGGTTCCATGTCCGAACGCCTGGAACGATTTCGCCAGCGCCATGACGTGTTTCGCCGCGCCATTCTGTGCGAGCCGCGGGGCTCGGATGTCCTGGTTGGCGCATTGCTGCTGGAACCTGTTGATCCATCCTCGGCGGCGGGAGTCATCTTCTTCAACAATGCCGGGTACCTGGGCATGTGCGGGCACGGCATGATTGGCGTGGCCGCCACCTTAGCCTGGCTGGGACGCATCGGCGCGGGAGAGCAGCGGATTGAAACTCCGGTGGGAGTGGTGAGAGTTTCGCTGACCGACGATGGCGAAGTAACGATCGGCAACGTGGACGCGTATCGACACCGGGCGCGTGTACCCGTGCAAGTTCCGGGCCATGGTGTGGTGCACGGCGACGTGGCGTGGGGCGGGAACTGGTTCTTCCTCACCGAAGAGCATCCGTTTGACGACCTGTCGCTGGAACATGTCGACGCACTCAGCGAATTCTCCTGGAAGGTCCGGCAAGCGCTGACGTCGCAAGGCATCACCGGGGTAAACGGCGCAGAGATCGATCACATTGAACTTTTCTCCTCGCCGAAGAATCCAGCCAATCACAGCCGGAATTTCGTTCTGTGCCCGGGGAAAGCATACGACCGATCGCCATGCGGCACCGGAACGAGCGCCAAGATGGCCTGTCTTGCGGCTGACGGCAAACTTGTCCCCGGAGAGCCATGGCGCCAGGAGGGTATCCTCGGCACCGTATTCACGGGCAGCATTCAGCGGGTGGGGGATCGCGTGATTCCCTCCATCCGGGGTTCGGCTTACGTGACCTCCGTCTCGTCGCTTGTTTTCGAGGAATGCGATCCCTTCCGAAACGGAATCCCCGCAGCGGGAGACGCCGGCCGATGACTACCATTGCAGCCTGCGATGTTGTGGTTGCCGGGGGAGGCATCGTGGGAGCAGCCTGTGCCTGCGCGTGCGCTCGAGAAGGCATGCGAGTGGGGCTGGTGGAAGGCGACATATTGGGCAGCGGAGCCACCGCGGCGGGCATGGGCCACGTGGTGGTGATGGATGATTCCGACGCGCAATTTGCACTCACGCGCTACTCGCAACAATTGTGGCAGCAGTTGGCGCCGCAGTTGCCGGCCTCGACGGAGTATGAGCAAAGGGGTACCCTCTGGATCGCCGTCGATCGCGAGGAGATGGAAGCCGCAGAGCGGAAGCATGCGTGGTTTTCCGCGCGAGGGGTGCCCTGCCGCCTGCTCAGCGCCGAAGAACTGAGCAGGGAGGAGCCGAACCTGGCTCCAGGATTGGCCGGCGCTCTGCTGGTGATCGAGGACAGCGTTGTTTATCCGCCGACGGTTGCGCTGGCGCTCGCCAGGCAAGCCGAGCAACGTGGCGCCTCGCTGCTGATCGGCAGGGCCATCACGGCGCTGGGCGAGGGGCGCGTCGTGCTCGACGATGGAAGCGAACTGCGCGCCCCTCGCATTGTGCTGGCCATGGGTGCGGAGTCGACCCGGCTTCGCCCTGATCTACCCATCCGCAAGCGCAAGGGACACCTGGTGATCACGGACCGCTATCCCGGATTCGTGCGCCATCAACTGGTCGAGCTCGGTTACCTGAAAAGCGCGCACAGCCTGACTGCCGATTCCGTCGCGTTCAATGTGCAGCCGCGCCAGACGGGCCAGTTGCTGATCGGATCGTCGCGGCAGTTTGGAGCCGATTATCCGGAGGTGGATCAGCCGATCCTTGCGTCCATGCTGGCGCGCGCCACGAGATACCTTCCGGACGTCGCGAGGCTGAGCGCGATTCGGGTGTGGACGGGCTTCCGGGCAGCGACGCCGGACAAGCTTCCCCTCATCGGACCCGATGCCGGCGATCCGTCCGTCCTGCTGGCAACCGGCCATGAGGGCCTGGGGATCACGACTTCCCTGGCCACCGCGGAACTGATCGCGGACACTCTGATGGGCCGCCCCTCGGCGATTGCCCGTGAACCATACCTGCCGGCGCGTTTCGCGCATAGAGATGCAAATCCGAAGCGAGAGGACAAGCATGAGATGGACTGGAGTCATGCCGGCGTTGACGACGGCATTTGATGCGAACCTGAATATTGATTATCCGTTCGTTGCGCGACACGCTCTGTGGCAGATCGAGAATGGAGTGAGCGGGCTCATTGCGCTCGGCTCGCTGGGCGAGGCGGCGACGCTCTCGCTGGAAGAGAAGATCTCGCTCATCGACACGCTGGTGAAAGCGGCGGGCGGCAAAGTGCCAGTGGTGGCGGCGATATCCGCGCTCGCGACTGCCGAGGCGGTCAAGCTGGCGCAGGCTGCGCAAGCGCACGGCGCGAGCGGGCTGATGATTCTGCCTCCGTATGTCTACCAAGGCGACTGGCCGGAGATGAAGGCCTACGTGGCGGCTGTGCTGCATGCCAGCCGGCTGGAAGCGATGCTCTACAACAATCCCGTGGCTTATGGAACGGACTTCACGCCGGAGCAGATTCGGGAGCTGGCGGAACAGCACCCGAACCTGCTGGCGGTGAAAGAATCGTCCACCGATGTGCGCCGCGTGACCGCGATTCGCGCGCTGGTGGACGATCGCCTGGCCATATTCGTGGGCGTGGACGATGCGATTGTGGAAGGTATCCAGGCCGGAGCGGTGGGATGGGTGGCGGGCCTGGTGAATGCCTTGCCCAAAGAAAGCGTCGAGCTGTTTCGCCTTGCGTCTGCGGGAAAGATGCAGGAGGCATTTGCGATCTATCGCTGGTTTCTGCCACTGCTCCGCATGGACACGGTTCCCAAGTTCATCCAACTCATCAAGCAGGTGCAACAGGAACTGGGGGTAGGATGCGCACGGGTTCGTGGACCGCGAATGGAACTGCGAGGCGAGGAACTCACCATGACGCAGGCGGCGGTTAGGGCCGCGATGGCGAGTCGTCCCGAACAGGCAACTCCCAGCACGCCGTTCACCTTGAAGTCATGAGGCCCTTCGAGAGCATGGCACACGCGACAAGAAAGTCGAATTCGTTTCGTTCCACTTTTGCTACGGTGGCACTGTTGTCCCTTGCTCTCCTGCTCGCGGGTTGCCGGGCTGCGCCGCGCACTACGTTGACTCTCTCGATCGCCGCCAGCCTGCAGAATGCAATGATCGAAGTCGAATCGAACTACCAGCGCGATCACGGCGGAGTGGAGTTCCGCAATAACTTCGGAGCGTCCGGCACCCTGGCTCGCGAGATCGAGCAAGGAGCTCCCGTGGACGCAATCCTCTCCGCAGGCACGAAGCCGGTGGACGATCTGCAGGCCAAAGGGCTGCTGGCGCCGGGAACACGGATGGACCTGCTGCGCAACACGCTGGTGCTGATTGCGCCGCAAGACTCCAGGCTGGCTGGTTTCGATGAACTCGCCGGCCCGGTCGTTCGGCTGGTGGCCTTGGGCGATCCCGCCAGCGTGCCTGCCGGGCAGTACGGACGGCAGACGCTGATGTCGCTCCAGCTCTATGACAAGCTCAATTCCAAGATGGTTCTCGGAAAAGATGTTCGCCAGGTGCTGACGTATGTTGAAACGGGCAATGCCGATGCCGGCCTGGTGTACGGAACGGACGCGCAGATCTCGAAAAAAGTTCGCGTGGTGGCGGTGGCGCCCGAATCGAGCCACGATCCCATCGTCTACCCGCTGGCCATCGTTGCGGGCAGCCTCAACCCGCAGGCGGCGCGCGAGTTTCTCCAGTATCTGAGCGGCGCCGCGGCGCGAGTGGTGTTCGAAAAGCACGGATTTACAATGGCCAGAACGTGACCCTGCCGGTCGATAGCTCTCCGCTCGTTATCTCCGTTGCCACCACCTGCGCCGCCACTGTGGCTACGTTTTTCCTGGGCATGCTGGCGGCCAGAGTCATGTACAGGATGCACGGCGCATTGCGCGCGTGGGTCGACGGCATCCTGACGCTTCCACTGGTCTTGCCGCCCACGGTGGTGGGATTTTTTCTGCTCCTGATCTTCGGGCGGAGAAGCTGGATTGGGCAGGCGCTGGAACACCTGGGGATCACCATCGCATTTTCGTGGCCGGCGACGGTGATAGCTGCAACGGTGGTGGCATTTCCCCTGATGTATCGCACCACGCTGGGCGCGTTCGATCAGGTAAATCCGACGCTGTTGCAGGCGGCACGTACGCTGGGAGCCGGCGAGTGGAGGGTGTTCCGCAAAGTCCTGCTTCCCCTGGCAGCCCCGGGCGTCGTAGCCGGAACGGTGCTGGCGTTTGCGCGGGCCCTAGGCGAGTTCGGCGCCACGCTCATGCTGGCGGGGAACATTCCGGGCCGCACGCAGACGATGCCCATTGCCATCTTCTCCGCAGCGGAGAGCGGCGATATGGGCACCGCCCTGTGGTGGGTCGGGCTGATCGTGGTCCTCTCGCTGGCCATCATTCGGCTGCTCAACTATGAAAAGAAGGGCCGCCCCAAGCCCCCCGAATCCGCAGGAGTCGCCAGTGAATTCCAGCCGCAGCCGCAGTGGCGGAGTGCGAGCAATAACGTTGTCGCGGATCGCGGCTCTCTGCAGGCAGAACTGGAGCGCCGCCTGGAGGGCTTCACGTTGAATGTCGGCATGGAGACCTCCGCGGGCGCGGCGGGACTGCTGGGGCCCTCGGGGTCGGGAAAATCGATGACCCTGCGCATGATTGCCGGCGTGTCCACGCCTGACCGGGGGCGAATCACGCTCAATGGCCGGGTGCTCTTCGACAGCACCAACAGGATCAACCTTCCGCCGGCGGAGAGAAGGATCGGAATGGTCTTCCAGGACTATGCTCTCTTCCCGCATCTGACCGTGGGGGAAAATGTGGGCTTTGGCCTGGCGGCCCTGCCGGCGCCCGAACGGCGGGCGCGCGTGGAGCAGCAGCTCGCATCGATGCGCATTCAGGAATTGGCGAATCGTTTCCCCCGGGAGATCTCCGGCGGACAGCGCCAGCGGGTGGCCATCGCGCGCTGCATGGCAATGAAGCCTGACGCCCTGCTGCTGGATGAGCCGTTCGCCGCACTCGATCCCCATCTCCGCCGCCAGACCGAGGAACAGCTTCGCGAGACGCTGTCTCATTTTCACGGGCCGGTGGTCTTCGTTACCCACGACATGGAAGAAGCATTTCGTTTCTGCACCCAGCTGCTGGTGCTGAATCATGGACGTGTCATCGCGAAAGGGCCCAGGCAGGAGTTGTTCGAGCGCCCCCGCACCGTCGCCGCCGCGCGCCTCACCGGCTGCAAGAACATTGTTGAAGCGGTTCGATGCGGTGATCATCGGATCGCCGCGCCGGCCTGGAACTGCGAGCTTGCCACGGCTATGTCCGCACCCTCGGCGTTGACGCATCTCGGATATCGCTCGCACCAGTTCCGGTTTCCAGACGGCCAGGGGGGAGAAAACTCGTTTCGGTGCTGGCTGGTAAGCACCAGTGAAGCGCCGCACGAGATGACGCTGTATCTTCGGCTGCAAACAGCACCCAGCCCGGGAGATCCACCTCATCTGCAAGCGGACGTCCCGAAGGATCTCTGGCGAACTCTGCGGGAGCGGCCGCAGCCATGGACCATCACCGTTGATCCCGAACGTCTGTTGCTGCTGGAGCAAGATCCTGCCTGAGAGCCCCATCGCAGACGTCTGACCCGGGGGTGCGCCTATACTGACGGCGTGAGAATCCCCTTGTCCGGCCACGAATTGGTCTCGTTAGTCGTTGCGGTGTCGTTTGCTGCGGGACTCAACGTCTATGCGACTATGGCTACGCTGGGGCTGCTGGCCCACGTGGGAATGCTCCCCCTTCCCGATGCGCTCGGCCTGCTTTCGAACTGGTGGGTCATCGGGGCCAGCGCCGCGTTGTTCGCGGTGGAGTTCTTCGCCGACAAAATCCCGGTTTTCGACCTCATCTGGAACGCGCTGCACACCTTTATCCGGGTGCCTGTGGCCGCCTTGATTGCATACCGCGCCACATCGACTCTCAGTCCGGGTGAACAACTTGCCGCCACCGCCCTGGGGGGACTGATCGCCCTCGCCGCCCATGGAGGGAAAACCGCGGTTCGCGCCGCAGTTACTCCGTCGCCTGAGCCATTCTCGAATATCGGCCTCAGTCTGGGCGAAGATGTGGTGGCGATCTTCCTCACCTGGCTCTCCACGCGCCATCCATACCTGGCCGGCTCCGTGGCCGCGGCATTCGTGCTCGTGATCATTCTGCTTATGCGCACGGTCTGGCGCGCCCTTCGCAACCTGTTTCGCCGCGGCGAACGCGCCCTCCAAACCTGAATGCAATTTCTGTATGCGCCACACCAGACCGACCGGGACAAGTCGGTAACTGGTGTCGCGTCTAACTGCAGGGCCTGCCCGTCTATCGCATCAGGCCTCAAGAACTCTGATTCTCAAACCGGGTGTCCGCCGATCGAGTTGGGCCGTGGCCCAGCCTGAGGCATCCATTGGCCGGCGCATTGAGGAGAAACGCTGTGATGCAATCGACTAAGAAATCCTGCATCGGAATTGGGCTTGCCTTAGCTGTCCTGTGCGCGACAGTTTCCGCCCAGCAACCGGCGGCCGTGCCTTCTAACCAGCCGTCTTCGACGCCAGCAAGGCCGGCATTCCAGATGCCGCCTCCCACTCCCAATGACACGCTCCGGTC
>DASXXV010000068.1:0-2796 GCA_036502905.1 Occallatibacter sp.
CGACAGGTAGCAGTCGAAAGGATCGGGCATGGTCTCGGTGGCCGGCTGGGAACCATGCAGATGGGTCGCGGAGAAGCGGCGTTCGCCGCCGGTCATGAATTTCCACTTCAGTTGTCCGCCGGCCTCGTCCAGCGCGTAGAAATTCCCATCGAAGGCGCCGAAATACACGAGCCCTCCGGCCACCGCCGGCGATGAGGCGATGCGGGCCTTGGCGGCGTATTTCCATTTTTCCGTCCCGACCAGCCGGTCGAGCGCATAGAGAAGTCCGCCCGTGCTCCCCACGTAGAGCGTGTCGCCATGGATCGCCGGCGATGCAATCACCTTGCCCACAGTCTTAAACGTCCATTTCACCCCCGTCAGTTTTGGAACTCCCGCGGCGTCGTAAACCCCGGTATGACGGGGGTCGCCGCGGAACATGGGGGCATCGACCGCCAATGCGGCCGAGGACGCCAGCACTAAAAGAACGCCGGCTGCAACGGCCGAGCGGCGCTGGGCGGAACGCGAAGCGCTTATTCGCCGTGGCTGCAGACGAGACGTCCAGGCAGGTTTTTCCATAAAGCCACCGTATCGGGGTTCGGCCCCGGCGTCGACAGATGTGTGACCGCCGGGATGGACGCCGGGTTCAACCGGACGGGAAAGATAGTGAAAAGTGGGCAGTGGGCAGTGAACAGTGACAGAAAACCGTCCAGTCGCACACCCTCGCGAGTTGAGCAATTTCCCCGTCCATTTTGAATTGCATTCCCTGGCTCTCCCGACTGTTCACTGTCCACTGTTCACTGTCTACTTTTCACTGCCCTTCTCCGCTGTTACCATTAAAGTCGCGATTGCCGGAAAATCAGGCACATTGAACAAATTGCAGTGAAAGAGGTTATTCGTGAACACAACCAAGATTGAAGACCGCGAGGAACGGAAGAAGCTGAAGCGCACCGCCCGGAAGAAGGCCGCTCCCAAGGCCAAGCGCACCACCCCGCGCGGCTCCACCAAGAAAAAGGTCAAGAAGTTGGCGCGCGGCGTGTCGAAGCGCTAAGGGTTCCCATTCGGCGTGCTCAGATCTCCGGACCGGCTCTACCTCCTAGGCGGTCCGGAGGAACGTCTCCTTTCCGTCACCGCACGACACATCCGAAAGGTCTGCCTGAATGGCTCGCGCCGCCGTCCCCGGAC
This sequence comes from Occallatibacter sp., assembly GCA_036502905.1. GTDB lineage: Bacteria > Acidobacteriota > Terriglobia > Terriglobales > Acidobacteriaceae > Telmatobacter. Next base: position 1,162 of record DASXXV010000068.1, read on the forward strand.
CTCCATCCCGCGAACCAAAAGCCGCCCGTGGGGATTCCGGACCTGGATCCGGCAAGATGGCGCGCAAAAATCTGCGAACCCAGTTGGTCTCCTGCAAATCCATTGACAAGCTGATCCGGGAATCGGAGGAGCCGGAGCACGCTCTGAAGAAGTCGCTGGGCCCCTGGTCTCTGACCGCGCTGGGCATCGGCGCGGTGATTGGGTCGGGCATTTTTACGGTCATCGGCACGGCCATGGCCGGGCAGAAATTCGACACCCCGGAAATCAGCAACACCCCGCTGATCCATTACCTGCTGACCCACACGGCGATGGCGGGCCGGCCGGGCGCGGGGCCGGCACTGGCGCTGTCGCTGGTGCTGGTCGCCATTGTGTGTGTCTTCACGGGGCTGTGCTACGCCGAGCTGGCGTCCATGATTCCCATCGCCGGCTCGGCCTACACCTACACCTACGCCACCCTCGGCGAGCTGGTGGCGTGGATCATCGGCTGGGACCTGATCCTCGAGTACGCCTTCTCCAACATGAGCGTCAGCGTGGGTTTTGCCGCCCACATCGAGGCGCTGCTGGAGTGGTTCGGCATCCATTTCCCGCTGATGTGGATTTCGCCCGCCTATTTGCCCACCGGCCTGCAGGACCTTTCAGGGAAAGACCTTTATGCGGCCGGCTGGCACTTCGGCTTCAACGTCCCCGCCTTTCTGATCGTGATGCTTCTCACCGTGATCCTGGTGCGCGGCATTCGCGAGTCGGCGCGCACCAACAACGTCCTGGTGCTGGTGAAGATGGTGGCCATCCTAGCGTTCATCTTCGCCGCGGCCAACTTTGTGCAGCCGCACTATTGGCATCCCTTCATGCCCAACGGCTGGACGGGCATGCTGTCGGGCGGCTCCATCATCTTCTTCACGTACATCGGATTCGATTCCGTCTCTACCGCCGCCGAAGAGTGCAAACAGCCGCAGCGCGACCTGCCCTTCGGCATCCTGGCTACGCTGGTGGCCTGCACGCTGCTCTATGGCGGCGTGGCCATCTCGCTAAGCGGCATCGTGCCCTGGAACTCGATCATGGGCGACGGCGCGCCGGTGGTGAACGCTCTCAAGCGCCTGTCCATCGCGCATCCCGGCAGCGGCCTGCACTGGGTCGAGCTGATCGTGCTCATCGGGGCCATGCTGGGCATGATCTCGTCTATCCTGGTGTTCCAGCTGGGCCAGGCGCGCGTATGGTTCGCGATGTCGCGCGACCGCCTGCTGCCCGACGTCTTCTCGCGCATTCACACGCAGTTCCGTACGCCCGCGGTGGCCACGTGGGTGGCGGGCTTCGTGGTGGGCATCCCCGCCGGGCTGCTCGATATCGGCACGGTTTCGAACCTATCCAACATCGGAACGCTGTTCGCGTTCGTGCTGGTGTCGATTGCGGTGCTGATTCTCCGTTACCGCGAGCCGGAGCGCCATCGCGCGTTTCGCGCACCGTTCGGGCCAGTGTTCCCGGTGCTGAGCATCATCTTCTGCATTGTGCTGATGATGGGCCTCGAGGTCCTGACCTGGATGGCATTCTTCATCTGGCTGTTCGCCGGCCTGCTGATTTATTTCTTCTACAGCCGCCACCGTTCGGAATTCGCGCTGGCGCGGTAGGCTGAATCGCGAT
>DASXXV010000069.1:0-65438 GCA_036502905.1 Occallatibacter sp.
CCCAAGGGCCGCTGTGACAGAAATCTCTGAAATGACGGCGGATGCCTCCGAATGATGTTACAAAAGGAAAGCATGCCCAAGCGACCCAAGTCTGCTGTCTCGCCGCAGCCCGGCCAGCCCATCAGCCTGCGTACTCTTGGGGAGTATCTGAATCTTTCGCCGGCCACTATTTCGCTGGTACTGAATAATGCGCCGGGGGTCCGGTCGATTCCCCAGGAAACGCGTGACCGTGTCACCCAGGCGGCTGCGAAATTCGATTACCGGCCCAGCTTTTACGCCCGCTCACTACGCAAGCGCCAGTCTTTTTCCGTCGGTGTCCTGGTTCCCGAACTCAGCGACAGCTACGCCACCCAGGTGCTGGCGGGCGTGGAGGAATTCCTCATCGAGGAGGGCTATTTTTATCTCACCGCGAGTCACCGTCGCAAGCCGGACCTCATCGAGGAATATCCGCGGCTGCTGATGGAGCGGTCGGTGGAAGGTTTCATCGTAATCGACACGATCCTGGAGAAGAGCCTCAGCCTTCCGGTGGTCGTAGTGGCCGGTCATCGCAAGATCGAGGGCGTCACCAACGTGGTCCTGGATCAGAAACGGGCTGCGGAACTGGCTCTTCGTCACCTCTACCAGCTCGGTCATCGCAAAATCGCCTTTATGCGCGGGGGCAGCCACAGTTCCGATGCCGATGATCGCTGGAACTGCCTGATGGCGGTGGCCAAAGATCTTAAGATTCCGGTACTGCCGGAATTGTGCGCACAACTGCAACTGCGCGTCTCGACGCCTGAGCTGGGTTTTGTGCCCGCCAATGAATTGATCAACGGCGGGGGAGAATTCACCGCGCTGGTTTGCTACAACGATATCGCGGCGATTGGCGCCATTCGCGCGCTGATGAACCACGGCCGGCGCGTACCCGAACACGTGTCGGTGGTGGGTTTCGATGATATCCAGGGAGCTGCATTCCACAATCCCAGCCTGACCACCATCCGTCAGCCGTTGCATGAAATGGGTGCGGTGGCCGCACGCATCCTGCTGCAGCGTATTCGCGGCCAGGCAACCTTTCCAGACGTGGTGCCGATTCACCCCGAGTTGGTCATTCGCGAGTCAACCTGCCCGCCGCGGCGCTCCCGCCCGAAGCGGGGCTGAGGCTGTTCTATGGCGATTCGTACGGGGGGCACTTTATTCAAGCGCTCCCCCCGCCAGACCCTCGCTGTTCTGCACCCGGCATTCGCGCTTACGGGAATCTGCCATTCCATTGGAGGGCCCCTGCTCCCCTCGCTGGCGCTGGCGTTTTACCTGAACGACAGCCAGGCTGGATTCCTGCTGTTTGCATACTTCGCCGGGACCTCCATCGGGGCATTGCTGTGCGGACCGCGTCATGCGCGCACTCTTGTCCTGGGCTTCTTCGCGCTTACGGGAGCGGCACTTGCCATTGCGGTTACCAATCGCCTGTTTCTCTATCCAGTGTTCCTGCTCTTCGGCGTCTGCGTGGGCGTGCCCATGACGGCCATCAGCATGCACGCCGGGCGCACCTTCGGAGCCCGCAGCGCCGCGCCGTTGACGTTTCTCAACTTCAGCTGGAGTGCCGGCGCTCTCCTTGCTCCGTTGCTGGCGGCCCGGGTGCTCACGAATCATACTTTCCGCGCGGCCTACCTGGTCCTCGCCGTCGCTGCCTTGCTTGCCGCGGTCGCATGTCGGCTGCAACTCAGGGACGAGCCTGACCCTGAGCACAGCGCGGTTCCGGCTTCGCACACTTTGAACCTGCGCTTTATCGCGCTATTTGCGTTGCTCACGTTCCTGGAAGTGGGTGTCGAGAACACAACGGCATCGTGGTTGAGTACCTACGTTCTACGCACTGCGGGCACCGGGGCCACGTGGGCGGCCGCCGCAGCCTCCATCTATTGGGGCGGATTTCTCGCCTCGCGCGGTATCTCGTCGGTCCTGCTTTTGCGCCTGGATGCGGCTGGCGTGCTACGCGCCGCAGTCCTGGTGGGTATCGTGGCGGGGGCCGGTCTCGTCGCCCTGCCCGGAAGCTTTTTCCACCTCGTCGCCATGGTGATTCTCGGCGCCACGCTTGCGCCCGTTTTTCCCTTGCTGCTCTCGCGGTTCTTCGCGCAGACCCGCGATTCGGCCGATTCGCGATGGGTGTTGTCGTTGTGCGGATTCGGGGGATCCGTGCTGCCCTGGCTGGCGGGGACGATCTCGGCCCGAACTGGAAGCCTGCGGCTGGGATTGACGGTCATTCCGGCCGCACTGCTCGCCATCTTCTGTACCATGCCTCTGATGGGCGCCCGTACCATCGCCGAGGACGCCGAATAAAGCGCAACGAGGGGGACGCGGGTAATGGCCGCCCACCTTGGCAAGGACACCAGCAACCTCCCGAAGCAGGCCTCCGGTCGTTTCTACGCAGGTCGTAATCGGCGGCGCTATTTCTTCCCCAGCAATTCGTCGGCAAGCGCATCGGCTCCGTACAGTTTGCGCAAGCCCTCCATCATGCCTGCCGAGTGGACGGCGACGGCGCGGTTCTTCGTTCCGTCGTAGACGAAATCACCGGCGAGAGACTCGATATTTCCATCAAAAATCAGGCCAACCAGTTCGCCCTCGCGGTTGACGACCGGCGAGCCCGAGTTGCCGCCGATGATGTCTCCGGTGGAAACGAAATCAAAAGGGGTCGAAAGGTCCAGCTTGTCGCGATTCGCCGTTTCCTTGGGCGTCAGATCGAAAGGCGGATGATTTTCGAATCCGGCTGCGCGGTCGTACAGTCCGTAGAAGGTGGTGAAGGGCGGGGCAATGGTGCCGTTATACGGGTAGCCCTTCACGGTTCCGTAGCTCAGGCGCAGCGTGAACGTGGCGTCGGGATACATGTTCTTGCCGTACACCAGGAACCGTGCCTTGCCGAGCTTCTCCCCGGCCTCCGTCAGCACGCTAATCACCTCGGTCTGCTGCCAGCGGTAGTATTCGCGAGCCAGTGGATCGGTACGGCGAGCGGCCACGATCATGGGGTCGGCGGATGCATCGACCGCGGCCTGTCCCCCTTCGATGAGAGACTTGCGAAAGTTCACGTCGTAAAGCTTGGTGCCATCCACTGCCGCGTTGACGAAGCTGTCCACATCCTGGCCCTGCGTCAGAGTCTTCAGGTACTCGTCGTCTTTGCCCAGCTTCTCCTCGGCAAGGTTGAGAGCAAACGACATGTACAGCTTCTCGGTGACAGGTTCGATCTTGGCCGGGGAGAGCAGCTGGAATTTTGTGGTTTCCAGCTGGGCATCATGATATCCGGGCAGGCGTTCGCCATCGGGCTTCTTGATTTCGGCCACGTATTGAACAATCTGGCGCGCCATGGAGAAAAGCCGGCTGTCAGTGCGGCGGAAGATCATGGCCTTGGTGCGCGGCGAGGCTTTCTTCTCGGTGGCGGCAATCGTGTCCCAGGCCCCGCCGAATTCTTTCTGCCATTCGGCATTGGCGGCCACCTTCTGCTTGAAATCGTCTTCCTCGGCTTGCTTTTTGGCGATAATGGCCTTGTCGGCCAGTGCTTCTGAGCGCCCTTCGTACACCTTCAGGCTGTTTTGCAGGCCGAAGATCGTGCTGCCCACCAGCCGTGCCTGCTCCTGGCCCTTCTCCGCGAATGCCAGGCACGCGGCGATGCGGCGCTTCAGGTACTCGATCACGTTAGGCTCGATCAGTTCCCGATCGGCATTGAGCTCGGCCATGGTGTCCTGGCGTTGGGTGGAACCGGGGTGGCCGGAGATGAAAATCAACTCGCCGGGATCGGCTCCCTTGGCGCTCCACTTCAGATAGTTGTCGGTGTGCAGCGGCTTGCCGCTTTCGTACACGCGAAACAGGGCCATATCTAAGTCGTAGCGCGGATAAGTAAAGTTATCCGGGTCGCCGCCGTAGAATGCGGCTTGCTGCTCCGGCGCAAAGACCAGCCGGACGTCCGTGTATGCCTTGTACGTGTAGAGCCAGTATTCACCACCCTGGTAGAGCGATACGACGTCCGATCGCAGTCCGGTTTTATCCTTGCTCTCTTTGGCGATCGCCGCAATCTCGGATTCGCGCGCCGTAAGCGCCTTGGCCTGGTCGGGAATCCCTTTGGCGGCGCCCTGCACCCGTGTGGTCACATTCTCCATTCCCACCAGCACGTTGACCTCGAGGTCGGGAGACTTCATCTCCTTCTCGGGAGTCTCCGCGTAAAAGCCGTCGCGCAGGTAGTCGTGTTCGGCCGTCGAGTTCTTCTGCAGCTGTCCCCGCGCCACGTGGTGATTCGTGAGCAGCAATCCATCGGGACTGACGAAGGACCCCGAGCCGCCGTCGTTCAGGCGCACACTCGAAAGACGCAGATGGTCAAGCCATGCCCGCGTCGGCGTGAAACCGTATTTTTCTTGAAGAAGCTTTACGGGAGGATTGTCAAAGGTCCACAAGCCTTCTTCGGCGCGGGACTCGCCGATCGCTGCAAGCGTAAACACGGCGAGCAGCACAATGGCACGGCGGAGGTTTCGCGAAGACATCAGGTCCTCTTATATTGTGTGAATTAGCAAATCGAACATTACGCTCCTGCAAATCTTCTGGCAAGCTGAGAGGGACGAATGGGCGGTTTGATGTGGCCAGACACCTCGGCCCCGGGTCCTACCTCTCGAGCTCCTTTCTCGCTCCTCCCTGGGGCCCCGTCTCTAAGGCATCACCAGCACTTCCACCCCGCTTGCCGCATCCTTCTGGCGGAAGACGCGCTCCGTGGCTTTCTGGAACTCTTCGGGCTTGGCGTACGGGATATCGATGAACGTCTGAGGATTACGGTCGGTCAGCGGAAACCACGAACTCTGCACCTGCAGCATGATTCGGTGGCCGCGGCGAAACGTGTGATAAAGGTCCGGCATGGTGAAGTTGATGTCAGTAATTTTGCCCGGCGCGAGCGGCTCCGGCTTTTCCCAGCTGCTGCGGAACTTGGCGCGAAACGGCTCGCCGCGCAGCAGCTCCTGATATCCGCCCATGTGCAGCGGTGGCGCATCCAGGATGCGCTTATTGCCGCTCGGTGTGCCCTCCGGATCGGGATAGTTCTCCGGGTATACATCGATCAGCTTCACCACGAAATCCGAGTCGGTGCCCGAGCTCGAGATCTTGAGCCTGGGCGAGATGGGGCCCGCGATGGTCACGTCCTGCTCCAGAGGATCGGACTCGTAGACCAGCACGTCCGGGCGGTAAGCGGCAAAGCGCTGATCGTCGACCATGTAGCGCTGCGGCACGGTATCCGTGGTGTAGCTAACAAAGGGCACCGGATGATTCGGATCGCTCACGTATTCATCCACGCCGCGCGTTTCTTCCGGCGGGTCGAACCCGAGCTTGCCGTCGGGGTGAAAGTAAAGTGTCTTGGCGACCGCTTGTTTCGGCGGCCAGCTGTCCAGGGCGCGCCACACGTTGGTCCCGGTCTCGAAAACCACCGCCTTGGCCGGAGCAGCGCCCTTGCCTTTGAGATAGTGCTCGAAAAAAGGGAATTGGATGCTGGCTCTGAAGTAATCGGAAGTTTTGGTGTTGAACTGCACGTCGCCGAGATGGCTGCCGTCGCCACGCGCCCAGCCCCCATGCACCCAGGGCCCTTCCACCAGTGTGGACGGAGTTCCGGGATTGAACTTGTTGATCGCGTAAAAGGTCTTCAACGGTCCGCTCAGGTCTTCGGCGTCATACCAGCCGCCCACCACCAGCACCGCGCAATGCACGTTCTTCATGTGCTGCGAGAGGTCGCGCGCGCGCCAGTAAGCGTCGTAAGTGTCGTGCTTCATCTGGTCGGTAAAGAGCCAGTTCGAGCCCTTGAGATAAAGCTTGTCGAGGTTGGCGATGTTGCCGGCATTCAGGTAGAAGCGGTAGCTGTCTTTCGTCCCGAAATCAAACGCAGGGGTCGGCTTTGGGGTCTGCGGCTCGCTCTGGGGACGGAAGATAGCATAGAAGCCGAAGTTCGCCGACAGCATGAAGGCGCCTCCGTGGTAGGCGTCGTCCCCCATGAACAGGTCAGTCATGGGCGCCTGCGGACTGGCCGCCACCAGCGCGGGGTGTGAATCGATGATCGACGCCGAGGTGTAGAACCCCGGATAAGATATGCCCCAGATGCCCACCTTGCCGTTGTTGTTGGGCACGTGCTTGAGAAGGAACTCGATGCTGTCGTAGGTGTCCGAGGCATCGTCCACATCCTGCGGCGATTTCTTGTTGTCGATGTGGGGGCGCATTTCCTGAAAGTCGCCTTCGCTCATCCAGCGCCCGCGTACATCCTGGTAGACGAAGATGTAGCCCGCCTTCTGAAACTCTTCCGAGGGTCCCAGATGTTCCGGAAACTGGTCCTCACCGTAAGGCGCGACGCTGTAAGGCGTGCGGTCCATAAGGAAGGGGTAGGGTCCTCCGGCAGTGTCCTTGGGCACATAGACGGCCGTGAACAGCCGTTTTCCGTCGCGCATGGGGATCCGGTACTCGTACTTGGTGTAGTGCGATTTCGCCGAATCTTCAGAAGGCGCGGGGGCTTGTTGCTGGGCGGGTACAGGCGTCAATGCAAAGAACAGGATTCCCGGGACGGCGCAAAGGCAGCAAAGAGGTTTGAGCATCTCTAATTTGTGAATCTCCTGAGAATCCCAGAATATTCCACCGGAACGGGAGCGGCCGGAAGCGGGCCGCAGTTTCCTTGATTTGCACCTGTTCCGGGGCATCCGCCCTTGTCCGGGCCAATTTTCTTGCGGACCCCTCGGTCTAGGGCGTTACCCTGTACATAATCCAGTTAATAGCCAAGCGCGCGCATCCTGCTATTGCCCAAACTGCTTTATTTCGCCGGAAGGAGAGCCATGTCAGCCGAATACCGTAACTTCCTAGCCCTCTCGTATGAGGAACTCGAAGAACTCAACCTCCAGGCCAAGCATGAACGGGTCAGCCGTGTAGCCGCCGACCAGATCCGCGAAAAGCGCCTTAAATATCTGACCGACGAAAAGCGCATCAAGGCAGTGACAGTCCTTTTCTCCGATCTTGAAGGGCGCCTCCACCTGCTCGACTACGACAAGAAGTTTCTGCTCAACGCCTACGAGAACCTCACCTTTGACGGCTCTTCTATTCGCGGCTTTACCGCGCAAAAGGAGAGTGATCTGCGCCTCGGAATAGACTGGAGCGCATTCTACTGGGTGCCCGCCGACGTGTTCGGCAACGGCAAGGTCCTGGTCTTCGGAATCGTGATCGATAAAGACGGCAGCCTCTACTCAGGGGACATTCGCGGCGTGCTCAAGAACTATGCCGACAAACTCCACGAGACGAAGCAGTACACCCTCAATGCGGCTACTGAAATCGAGGGCTTTCTGTTCGCTGGGAAGGATGCGGAGAAGAAGTATCACGAAACCATGAAGTTCGATTTCGTGTCGACCGGCGGCTATTATCACTCCCTGCCACTCGATCCGCTGCGCCAGTTCATCGATACAGCGGCGGAAGTGCAGCGCGCCATGGGCTTCCAGAATGAGAAGGATCACCCGGAAGTCGCGCCGGCGCAGTTTGAAATCAACTTCGGTTACAGCGAGGTGGTGGCGGCCGCCGACCAGATCCAGCTTTATAAGCTCTTGTGCAGGCAGATCGCCAACAATATGGGTTTCACCGCCAGTTTCCTTCCCAAGCCGCTGGTAGGCGTCAACGGCAGCGGCATGCACACCAACGTGTCCGTCTCGAAGGGCAAAACCAATCTCTTCTGGGACGAGAAGGGAGAAGAGCAGCTTTCCAGGTTTGGATGGGACTTCCTGGATCGCGTACTCACCCGCGCGCTGGATCTCTGCCTCATATTCAATTCCAGCGTCAACAGCTATCGGCGGCTCGACCCACACTTTGAAGCGCCCAACCAGATTCGCGCATCGGCCACCGACCGCGGCGCCATGATCCGTATTCCCATCGGCAACCATCGCTCCATGCGTACCGAAGTGCGCGCGGTTGCGCCCGATGCCAATCCTTACCTATCCATGTACTCCATTTTCAAGACCGGTATCGACGGCGAAATCTCCAAGCTCGAGGGCCTGCGCGAAGGTGGCCGCTATCTGCCCGACAACATCTACAAGGCGATCGCCGACTTCCGCGACTCCGACTGGACCGCACAGATTCTGGGAGCAGACGTGCAGGGCCGTTACGCCGACTTGAAGGAAGCCTCGGCCGATCGTTGCCCGAAGCTGCTCGGAACCATTGTCAAAGGCAGCGAAGTCCAGTTCCACCACGCGGTATACAACCAGTCGCTCTGGAACCTTTTCTAGGCCTTGTCCCTCCACCCGACGGGAAACGGTGCTGTTCCCATGGAATGGCGCCGTTTCTTGCAAAAGTGCGGATTTGGCTGCACTGCAAGGTGGAGGCGGCATTTTTGAGCCAAAAAATCACACGATCTCCCTGTTTTTTACACCGTTTCCGCGCCGTTGTTCTGCTGCGGATCGGCGCGCTCCTTGTGCAAAAATGGAGATACGATATGTGTGCCAAATTTGGGCTTGTGCGCAGGGCGCCGTCGCTGGCCTTCGTGGCTGCGGAAATTGTCTGCGGCAATGTTCTGCACGCTTTGCGCGAAGGTCCTTGGAGCGCACATTCACGTCGCATTGATGAATCCGTGATTTGATACGCGAGAAAATCAAGACAAACCCAGCAGGTTTCTGTCACCCGCCTTGTAACCGGTGGCTTACGAAGCCGCCAAACTGCTCTTGCGGTAAGCGTCCCCTGTCGTGGGCCGTTCACTCCAGGACAACTTTTTAGGAGAGCCATTTTATGTTTCATCATCGCATTCTTCCGCGAACGTCTGTTGCCTTGTGTCTTGTATTGACGTTGTTTATATCCCTGGCCGACGTGGGCGCGAACGCTCAAACGGCCGGAGCGGGTTCAATTACTGGTACGGTAATGGATCCGAATAGGTCTGCGCTTCCCGGCGCAGTCGTGACCGTGACCAACACCGACACCGGGATCGACCACCAATTCACAACCAACTCCGCCGGCATCTACGTGGCGCCCTTCCTCCAGCCGGGCCACTACAAAGTTAATGCCACAGGCGCGGGATTCGGGCGCGTGGAAGCATCCGGCATCAGCCTGCTGGTCGGCCAGACCCTCACCATCGATCTCGCCCTGACAGTACAATCCGCAACCACTACGGTCGAGGTCAGCAGCGCCACACCCATTCTGGACGTGGAACGAACCGAAGTATCGCAGGCGGTGGATCAGCAGTTCATCCAGAACCTGCCGGTGAATGCGCGCAACTGGAGCACCTTCGTGCTGCTTACACCCAACGTGACGCAGGACGGCGGCAGCGGCCTGGTGAGTTTCCACGGCATCAGCGGCCTCTACAACCAGAACTACGTGGACGGGGCGAATAATAACCAGATGCTGTTTTCTGAAGCGCGCGGCCGTTCCTCGGGCGCTCCCTATGTGTATTCGCTCGACTCCATAAAGGAATTCCAGGCGGAGACATCGAATTATTCGGCGGAGTTCGGCCAGGCTGCCGGCGGGCAGGTGAATGCCATCACCAAGTCCGGCACCAATAATCTTCATGGTGACCTTTTCTATTATCTGCGTTATCCCAGCCTTAACGCGCTCGATCCCTTCAGCAAGTACCAGGCGCTGCATAACAACGGAAGCAGTTTCCTGCTGACACAGCCCATCCACCAGCAGCAGCAATTCGGCGGATCGGTTGGCGGCCCCTTCATCAAGGACAAGCTGTTCTACTTCCTGACCTATGACGGATTCCGTAAAGTCGGTCGCGTTCTGTATTCCGACAACAACACCATCACGCTGACGCCCATGGCCGGCAACAAGGGCGGAACGATTATCTCGCCCACGCAGTGCCCGACAACCATCACGCCCTCAATGTGCACCGCAGGCATACAGTTCCTCCAGAACGTGGCCAACATCGCGCCAGGACAGGCGACTCCGACGCGCTACGCCAAGCAGGACCTTTTCTTCCCCCGCATCGACTACCACATCAACGCGAAGAACGACGCGTTCGCGGATTTCAACTTCGCGAACTTCACCAGCACCAATGGGTACAGCCCTGCTCCGACTTTCACCAACAGTTCGCCCACGACCAACGGTCCTACCACTTACCATGAGCGTTTTCTGGTGGGCGGCCTGACCACGGTGCTCTCGGCCACCGCTGTGAACCAGCTCCATCTCCAGTGGGGTCGCGATCTGGAAACCGCGGGCGCCAACGCCTCGGGCCCCAGTGTGGCCACGGGCGTGGTCACGTACGGCATGCCTAACGCGCTGCCCCGTGTCGCCGAGCCCGACGAGCACCGTATCCAGGCCACCGACGTGTTTTCGAAGACTCTGAATCGCCACACCCTCAAGTTCGGCGGCGACGTAAATATCGTTCACGAAGTCATGATCAACTTGTTCCAGGGGGGCGGCATTTACAACTATGGCGAGTCCACGCCGGCCGGCAACTTCGCCGACTGGATCTCCGATGCGTTCCAGGGCCAGGCGGGCAACACCGATCCCTATGCGGGATATCATTACAGCACCTTCGTGCAGACCGTGGACGTGGTCAACACCAAGGCCGGGACCCAGGGCAAAGACGACTTCTGGATGAAGATGTTCGACGGATTCGCGGAAGACTCCTGGAAAGTAAACCAGAAATTCTCCGTCGACCTTGGGGTTCGCTACGACGTTCAGTTGACCCCGGCGCCGGGGCTCATCAACAACAATTTCCCGCCCATCTCCACCTATTACAGCAAGACCATCAAGAACGTCACCAATCGCATTCAGCCGCGCCTGGGCTTCTCCTGGAGTCCGAACGTCGGAACCATCGTGCGCGGCGGCTACGGCGTGTTCTCGGGCCTCAACCAGGGAAGCACCTACTACGCCATGCGCGTAGAAAACGGCGTGGTGCAGATCAACTACAACTACAACGGTTGCAAATCGAGCGTGGGCACACCCACTTCGACCTGCCCCACTGTGCCCGGCACAAGCACGGCGTTGCAATATCCCAACGTGCCGTTCCTGCCGACCGGCCCGTCTTTATCGGCGGCGCTGCATCCCGAGGGCGGCGCCACGCCGGTCGTGAATGGCCCCACTACACTGGGACCGCAGAGCTTCCATGGCCTCGATCCCAACTTCGTTCCGCCTTACACCCACCAGATGGACTTCTCGGTGGAGCAGGCGCTGCCCGGCAAAATGTCGCTCAGCATCGGCTACGTGGGCACGCGCGGCATGCGGCTCCCGGTCTTCATCGACGCCAACCTGCTGGGTCAGAAGCCCAGCGGCCTGCGCAGCTACAACGTGCTCGACGCCAACAATACGGTTGTCAAGCAACTCACCGTCCCGGTGTATCGTCCCGCCGACCGTCGCAACACCTCGCTGGCCAGCTACAACACGGGGTTCAGCGTGGCTAACACCTGGTACAACTCCATGGCGGCCACGATTCGCCGGCCCTTTGCGAACGGCTTCGAGGTGCTCGGCAATTACACCTGGGCCCACGCCTCGGATACCGGCCAGGTGCAGGGCGCGAACGGCACCTTCTACGGCGGGGACGTGCCGCTCGATCCCAACAACCTCCGGGGCGAGAACGGCCTCTCCGATACCGACATCCGCAACCGCTTCACCGGCAGCTTCGTCTATCAGCCGCGTATCCTGATGGACAATAAGATCGTCAAGTACGCGCTCGATGACTTTACTTTCTCCGGCAGTGTGATTGCGTCCGGCGGCCAGCCCATCTTCCTGGGCATGAGCGGAACGGTGTACAGCGGCTCCACCAGCAAGACCAGCTACGGCGCGGATGGCAACATCTACGGGGGCGCCATGAGCTCGTCTTCGGGCGGAGCCACCACCGGGCGTCCTCCGCAGATCGGCCGCAACAGCATCATCGGGCCGGGCTTCAAGGATGTCGACTTCCGCATCACGCGCAACATCCCCATCCACGAGAACATCCGCATGGAAGTGATCGGCGAGGCATTCAACCTGCTCAACAACACCATCATTACCAGTGTGAACACCACGCATTCGCTGTACACCTCGTCATCGGCTACCTCAACCAGCTGCCCCAGCAGCGCCGCTGCGCCTTCAGGTTCGGTGGTGCAGGGCTGCATTTCTCCCAACCTGGCCACCGGTGCGAGCCAGTTCGGCACCATGAGCGGCACCAACAACGCCCTCTACGGTCCGCGGCAGCTCCAGATCACGGCCAAACTGTTCTTCTAAAACCGACTGATACCTGACCTGAGGCGGTGGGCCTGAATGGCCGCCGCCTTTGCCTTTACCAGGCCTGGTCATTGCCTCCCCAGGGCTGCTTTGAAAAAATCGCCGCAGCCTCAGCGACACGCGACGTTTCGAACAAACAAACCCGGCACTTGGAACCTGGTTTTGCCAAGTCCTCATTGCTCCTTTATGTCTGCCGTGTTACAAGCTAGACAACAGGGAAGAAGCGGATGGGGTCGGGCTGAAGTTCGGTACCCTGCGCCCGCCGCTCGGTCCGGAAGCGCTTTCTCCACCGCCCTGAATTTCCGCGCGAGGTCGCCCTTCACCGATCATGAGCCCAAGTCCGTCCGTGGAACTAGAAGCCCTCTTCGGTGACTACCCGCTCGACTCGGCTTTTGACGAGATGCGGGCTCCAGGCGGCGATCTTCGCTCCCATTACCAGGCTCTCGCCGAGCTTCTCACTCAGCTCCCTCCCGATGAGCTCCAGCGCCGCAAGCAGTCCGCCGACCTGTCGTTCCTGACTCAGGGCATTACCTTCACGGTGTATGGGCGCGAAGAGGGAACTGAACGAATCTTCCCCTACGACCTGCTGCCGCGCTTGATCACTTCCGCGGAATGGGACAAGCTGGAGCGGGGACTCACCCAGCGCATCACAGCGCTCAACCATTTTCTGCGTGACATCTACTCCGACGCGAAGATTCTCAGCGACCAGGTCATCCCCCGCGAGCTTGTCTACAGCTGCAAGCAGTACAGGCGTCAGATGCGCGGCCTGCAAGTCCCCCGCAATGTCTATATCGCGGTGATTGGCAGCGACCTGCTGAGACTGAACAACGGCGAGTTCGTAGTGCTCGAAGACAACCTGCGCGTGCCCTCCGGGGTGAGTTACATGCTCGCCAATCGCCGGGTGATGAAACGCACCTTCCCCAAGCTCTTCCACCATTACGGCGTGCAGCCCATCGAGCACTATCCGCAACTCCTGCTGGCAACCCTGCGTTCACTGGCCCCGGAAGGCCGTCCCGAGCCAAACATCGTGCTGCTCACGCCGGGCGTATTCAATTCCGCCTATTTCGAACACACCTATCTCGCCCGGCAGATGGGCATCGATCTGGTCGAAGGCCGCGATCTTGTCACCCACGACAACGTCGTTTACATGCGCACCACCGACGGGCTCAAACGCGTGGACGTGATTTACCGGCGTGTCGACGACGATTTCAGCGATCCGCTGATCTTCCGCTCCGATTCGGTTCTCGGCTGCGCCGGCATTTTCAATGCCTATCGCGCCGGCAACGTGACCGTCACCAACGCCTTCGGCACGGGCCTGGCTGATGACAAGGCGCTGTATGCCTTTGTGCCTCGCATCATCCATTACTATCTCGGCGAAGAGCCCATCATCCCCAACGTGGAAACCTTTATCCTCACCGATGAAAAGCAGCGCCGCCACGTGTTGGCCAATTTGGATAAGTTGGTGGTCAAAGCAGTAGGGGAAAGCGGCGGCTACGGCATGCTGATCGGCCCGCACTCAACCGCGAAGCAGCGCGAAGAGTTTTCCGCACAGATCCAGGCCAACCCGCGCAATTACATTGCCCAGCCCACCCTGGATTTTTCGCGCGCCCCGTGCCTGGTTGGCAATCATCTGGAGCCTCGCCATGTCGATCTGCGGCCTTACATCCTGTTCGGCGACAAGGTCAACATCGTGCCCGGCGGCCTCACCCGCGTGGCGCTGGAGAAAGGTTCGCTGGTGGTGAACTCATCGCAAGGCGGCGGCAGCAAAGATACGTGGGTTCTGCAATAAGACGCTGAAGGATCGAGTCGCTTAGTTATGTACAGTGCAGTTACAACATCGGGTGTCCGGGAGAATGCGACCATGCTCAGCCGCGTTGCCGACAGCCTCTACTGGATGAGCCGCTACCTGGAGCGCGCCGAGAACACGGTGCGGCAGCTCGACGTTACCATGAGCCTGATGCTGGATCCTGGCGGCGCTTCGGTTGAGAGCCGCTGGGATCGCCTCCTTTCCTCGCTGGTTGATCCCGCCGGACTGGAATGGAACGGCGATTTCGAGTCGATGGCTCACACCCTGATTTTCGACAGCGCTCTGTCCGCTTCCGTAACCTTCTGTGTGAACGCCGCCCGCGAGAACGCCCGTCAGGTCCGTGAAGAAATCTCCTCCGAGCAATGGCAACGGCTCAATCGGCTATTCCACCAGGTCCGCTCCCCGCAGGCGGAAGCCCAATTTCGTACCAGTGTCGGCGACCTCATGGCCACCATCGTCGACGGCATCCATCTCTTCAAAGGCGTCAGCGATACCACCATGATTCACGGACAGGGTTGGCAATTCATTCGCCTTGGCCGGTATCTGGAGCGGGCTTATTCCACCGCAACGTTGCTGGAGGTCTATCAGCCGGACCTCTTCTGCGTTCCCGAACGAGAGCAGTTGGGCTACCAATACCTCGAGCAGGTGGGCCTGCTGCGCTGCTGCACGGCGTTCGAAGCATATTGCCAGGTCTACACTGCCGATATTTCCGCCGACCGGATTCTCGAATTTCTGCTCCTCAACCGTGACTTCCCCCACGCCATTCGCTATTCGGTGGACTGCATCCGGTCCGCGGTGGATGCCATCCAACGCTCCGGCGCGCGCCGCCCTCCCGAAGAACTTATCGCCGGCATCGGGCGCCTCCACGCCATGCTGGGATATACCACTATCAGTGAAATCCTCGCCGGCAACCCGGGTGCATTCCTGCACTCCATCCGCCAGCAATGCATCGCTATTCACGAACTCGTGTATCGCTATTACGTTCACTACTCCATTCACTCCGCACTGGCGGTCTGAACCACGCCCCATGGCTGGTTCGTCCCCGTGTCAAAGCTGGCCCGAACGTACCCGACGGGACGAGATTATGAACTTTTACTCCATTCGCCACCTCACCCGATTCCGCTACTCGCATTCCGTGAGCGAGAGCATCATGGAAACGCGGATGCATCCGCGTAACGATGCCACGCAGCATTGCCTCAGCTTTACCCTGTCGGTCAGTCCCCGCTGCCGCGTGTTCACCTATCGCGATCATCTCGGCAACAACATCCAGCACTTTGACATTCCGGGAGACCACACCCAACTCGTGGTAATTGCCGAATCCCTGGTTGAGCAGCAGCCGGTGTCAGATATACCCGGCTTCCTTTCTCCCGATGCATGGGCTGCGTTGGACGAACTTGTGCAGGCCGGAGACTACTGGGAGATGCTGCTGCCCAGCACATTTGCCGTGGAGACTCCGGCATTGCTCGACCTCGCGCAACGCCTCGATGTGAGCCGGCGTGATGACCCGTTGATGCTCCTCCATGAACTCAACGAGCGTCTCTTCGGCTACTTTGAATACGTCCCTCGCCATACGCGAGTCGACTCTCCCATCGACGACGCGATCACCAGTGGCAAGGGCGTATGCCAGGATTTTGCCCACACCATGATCGCCCTGTTGCGCCATGTGCGCATCCCGGCGCGCTATGTTTCCGGGTATCTGTACCGCGGCCTCGACGACCACGACCGATCCACGCCTGACGCCACCCATGCCTGGGTGGAAGCCCTCATGCCTCATGTCGGATGGGTAGGCTTCGATCCCACCAATAATCTCGTCGCCCATCATCGCCACATCCGGACGGCGATCGGTCGCGACTACCGTGACGTCCCCCCCACCCACGGCGTCTTCCGCGGCACGGCCGACAGCGATCTCTATGTCGCTGTCCATGTTGAAGCTGGGGAGCAGCCGCCCGCACTGGATCGCAAGCTCCCCATTCCCGAGGATTGGTCGGTCCTTGTAGAGCGAGCCCAGCAGCCGCCCGAGAGGAATTTGCCCCTGGTTGAAATGCAACAAATGCAGCAGCAACAATAGTTCCTGTGACGAACGGGGCCAGTTTGTGACCGGGCACGTCATTCCGGTGATGGAGACTGGTTGAAGGCGTGACTAGATTCAGACCATAATGAATAGCGGGTAAATTCGCTGAACCCTGCCGGTATTTCCGGATGCAGTTGGTAACAAGATTGCGGTTTCGGCTTCGCGCACAGCGATCGAAGATCCGCGACAAGTAGGTCTTTACAGCACGATCGTTAAGGTGCCTGGCCCTCCAGGCTGGTTTCCGGAAATCTCATTCACCTAAGCGGCGCCGGACAGCCGCATTTGCGGGCTTTTTTGGAGGTAAAGACGTGAAACGTTCCCTGTGGGGATGGATGCTGTGCTGCATCCTATCCGCCTCTCTCTCTCTCTTCTCTCAGACGGCAACTACCTCGCTGCGCGGCACCATCAAGGATCCCAGTGGGGCTCTGGTTCCCGGAGCCAGAATAACGGTCACCGACAACTCCAACGGCCAGCGTTTGACCACGACAGCCAATACATCGGGCCTCTACGCGTTTCCGCAACTTCCGCCCGCCAAATACACCATCACTGCCACGGCATCGGGATTCGGCTCTCAGTCGAAGGTTGCCGAACTGCTCGTGAATCAGCCCGCAACCATCGACTTCGCTTTAACCGTCCACACGGAAACCGTCACGGTGGACGTTTCTGCCACGGCCCAGACCCTGAATACCACGGATGCGACCCTCGGCGATTCCGTCAATAACCAGCAGATCGAGGCAATGCCGATGGATGGACGCGATCCGATCTCGCTGTTGAGCCTCCAGCCGGGTGCGCTCTATGTAGGGGAAACGATCGGTCTGTCGGACAAGGTCAATCCGCAGGATCTCGATAGCCGCCAGGGGTCCGTTTCGGGCTCCAGATCCGACCAGGGCAACGTTACCCTCGACGGCGTGGACGACAATGATCAGGTAAACGGGTACGGCTTCAACGGCGTCCTGCGCTCCACGCTGGATTCTACGGAGGAGTTCCGCGTCACCACCTCCAACGCCAATGCCGATGCAGGAAGATCTTCCGGCGCCCAGGTATCCCTGGTCACCAAGAGCGGGACCAATGCCTTCCACGGCTCGGTCTACGAATACCATCGCCCCTCAAATATGGTCGCCAACGATTGGTTCATCAAGGAGCAGCAAGTGTCCTCGGGTGAGGCCAACCGTCCCACCAAGTACATCGTGAACACCTTCGGCGGCAGCGTCGGCGGGCCGATTTTTAAAGACAAGCTGTTCTTCTTCGCCAACTATGAAGGCCAGCGCTTGGCCACCAATGAAACCGTTCCCGCCGTCACGCCGTCGGCATCCTTCCTCAACGGGCAGCTCGGCTACTTCACGGCGGATGGATCGCAGGTGATGCTTTCCAGAGATCAAATCAAGGCTCTCGATGCGTCCTGCACCGTGTGCGCACAGCCCGGCGGGCCAAAGCCAGGTGTGGATCAGGCCATGTTGGATTACCTGGGCACCGAACCCGCGGCTACGGTGCTGGGCGGGGGCGACGGCATCAACAATGGCTCCTACAATTTCAGCTCGCCTGCACCCAGCCGGCTGAATACCAGCATCGCAAAGATCGATTTCTCTCCCAACTCACGCACCCACTTCTTTGTTCGCGGAAATCTCCAGAAGGACTTTTCGCTTGGCGCCGCCAACCTGCCCGGCCAGCCTCCTGCCACCACGCTGGAAGACAACACCAAGGGCATTGCCGCCGGCTATACCTTCACGCCCACCGCAAACCTGGTGAATGATCTGCGCTACGCATTTATCCGCCAGGGATATTCGAGTATCGGAATCGGGACAGGCGATTACGTGGTGGTCCGCTTCCTCACTCAGCCCACAGCACAGGATCGCAGTTTCATCGTGCACGTCCCGGTCAACACCATCACCGACAACCTGAGCTGGACCAAGGGATCGCATTCCCTGACGGTCGGGGGCAACTGGCGCATGATCGAAGTCCAGACAAATAGCACCCTGAGCTCCTTCCAGCGCGGCTATACCAATCCCTCCTACCTGAGCGGCAGGGATGCTCCTGATCCCACCACCATCGGCCTTCCCGCGGTCGATCCAGGCTACACCACATCATTCAATTACGCGTATGCCACCATCATTGGAGATGTTGCCGAGTGGGATACGGTGGGAAATTACGTGGTCACCAGCCCCACCACCGGCACCCTGCAACCCGACGGTGCTTTCGTCAAGCGGGATTTCAAATCGAACGAATTCGAATACTTCCTGCAGGACTCCTGGCGCGTGCGCCCCAACCTCACGGTGACCTTCGGCCTCCGCCACACGATTCTCCAGACCCCCTACGAGACCCACGGGCAGCAGGTTTCGCCCACCGTCGACACCCACCAATGGTTCGTGAATCGCGGTCTGGCCGCTTCCCAGGGGCGTGTGGATCAGCCAGACCTGTTGTTTGCGCCCAATGGAAAGGCCAATGGCAAGCCTGCGTTCTGGCCCAAGGAGAAAGGCAACATCGCTCCCCGCATGTCTCTCGTTTACTCTCCCGATACCAAGACCGCAATTCGAACGGGCTTCGGATTGTATTTCGATCACTTCGGCGAAGCACTGACCAGTCAGTTCAGCAGGCGCGGATCGTTCGGGCTCTCCAGCCAGTATCAGAGCGCGCCTAACTCCGTCAGCTACGAAACCGCCCCGCGGTTTACCGGCCCGCGGGACATGCCGACGACGCTTCCCGGCGTGATTTCTCCGTCGAGCCAGGTTTACCCGTATGCCGTTCCGGATGGTACCTTCGGCATTAACTGGGGCATGGATAACCACCTGCACACCCCCTACGTGGAAGCCTTCAATCTTTCCGTTCAACGCCAGTTGCCGGGCGGCTTCCTGCTGGACACCGCTTACGTGGGGCGCCTCGGTCGTCACCTGTTGCAACAGCTCGACATCGCCGAGCCGACCAACTACGTCGATCCCAAGGGCGCGGGCGACTACTTCAGCGCCGGAACGCAGATGTCGAAGTACAGCGACCAACTCGGTGGATCCTGCCTCTACTGCGATGGAACCCTCCAGCACATCCCTACCATTCAGTACTTCGAGGACGTGTTCCCGCAAATGCAGGGCCTCGACTTCGACGGGGAAACGTCTACCGATGCCATCTATAACGATGAATGGGCGCCCCAGCGCTACAGCTACGGAGAAACCGGAGCCCTTTATGACATGGACTTCGGCTGCTTCTATGGGTGCCCCAACGGCACGCTCTTCTGGGATTCCCAATTCTCATCTCTCATCACCCTGGCTTCGATCGGTTCGAGCTACTACAACGCTGGACAACTCACCCTCCGCCATCCGTCAAAGAACGGGCTCACATTTGACTTCAGCTACACCTTCTCCCGTTCGATCGACATGGGTTCCGACTCGGAACGCACCACCACTTCGTATGGCGGCATCCAGAACTCCTGGAACCCTGCGCTGAGCCGCGGGCTCTCCGACTTCGATACCAAGCACCTGATCTCGGCGGATTGGTCCTATGGACTGCCGCTCGGAACAGGCAAGATGCTGCTCGCCAACTCAGGGAAGGTCGGAAACGCCATCTGGGGCGGATGGCAATGGGCCGGACTTGGCAGGTGGTCGGGTGGGCTGCCTTTCTCGGTCATTGAACCGGGATGGACAACCAACTGGGAAAATCAGGCATTTGCCGTGAACACCGCCCACGTCAAAACCCACAAACACTTCGACGGCGGGGTGCCGCAGGTCTTTGCTGACGTCAAGTCCATCAGCGAGGGCGTGACTACCGGCTCCCCCATGCGTCTGCCCTATCCCGGCGAAGCGGGCATGCGCAACGTCTTCCGGGGCGACGGCGTCTTCGATATCGATTCTTCCCTGAACAAGAGTTGGAACCTGACCGAACGGGCGCGGCTGAAATTCGCCTGGGAGGTTTACAACGTCACCAACTCCACCCGCTTCGACGACGGCTCGTATAACAACAACAACTTCGGGAACGCTCTTACGTATCCGGGCTTTGGCGTCTACTCGCAGCGGCTGGGAAGCAAGACCTTCCGCCGCATGCAGTTTGGGGCGCGCATCGACTTCTAACCGATAAGTTCCAGCAACCGCGCCGGAGGAGCTTTGCTCTTCCGGCGTTTTTCATTTTGGCGTTGTGAAAAGGCTGAAGACCAATTCTTGGATAGCACTTGTGAAGGAGCGCTACCTGCCGCGCCATGGAAGTAGATTCCGCAATCGTGCCATCAGCCGCGGCTTGGCCGCGGGGCTGCCGCCTGCCGGCTTCGGTCGCGCGGTCGTCGTACTTTCGCCATTCGAAGCCGCCGCCTGCGGCAACGCAGGTCCATGCGATTCTCCTGAGCCGGGTCTCGGCAATTCGGCCTTTCCTGACCCGGGAAATCCTCCCATCACTCTGGCGTGCGGAATCGCCGGGACGCTCCCGGCATCGTTCTTGACCAGTATGGAAATTCTCCGATTGGATGGATCGAACGGATTGGCCTTCACCCGCAGCATCTGGTCGGCGTAGCCTCGCACCTGGGTCACCTGGTCGTAGCGGACCCCATCCTGCTGCATCAGCCTCCGCGCCGAGTTGGCCCGGTCCGCAGATAACTCCCAGTTGGTGTAGGTCGCGTCGGTGGAGTACGGTGACGCGTCCGTGTGCCCCTCGATCAGCAGGGCATTGGGCAGCTTCTTCAATTCTCCCGCGAGCAGCGCCAGCAACTCCTGCCCGGTCTTGCTCAGGCGCGCGCTTCCTATCTCATAGAAGGTGCCGTTCTTGTCTTCCAGCAATTCGATCCGCAGTCCCTCGGGCGTAATCGTGATCTCGATCTGCTTGGAGAGTTTCTCCAGATCTTTTCTTGCCGCAATTCCTTGCTCGATTCTCTGTTTCAGCAACTCCATGGATGTCGATTGGGCCGCCGTCACCGTTTCACCGGTCCCGCTCATCATGGTTCCCATCAGCGTAGACGTGCCCTTCGGGTCATTGAAATATCCAGCTACAGCCTTCTTGATCTTCTCGCTCGAGTTCATCAGCCACAGCACGATAAACAGGGACATCATGGCGGTCACGAAATCGGCATAAGCCACCTTCCACGCGCCTCCATGATGGCCGCCGTGGCCGACCTTTTTCTTGATCACGATGATCGGCTGAGCCTTGCCCATGTTATGACTCTCGTCCCCTCATGCCGCCGCGGCGGTGTCGATGTTCGCCTGCTTCTTGCAGTGCTTCTCCATCTCGTCGAAACTGGGACGCACGTGGGCAGGGATGGCGCGCCGTCCCATCTCGATCGCGATTATGGGCGCCGAACCCTTCATAAACGACAACAGAAGAACCCGCAGCACGTGCAGAAAACCGTTGTGCTCGTCGGCGGCTTTGGCCATGTTCGCGCTCAGCGGACCCGCCACGCCATAGCAAAGCAGCACCCCCAGGAACGTTCCCACCAGTGCCGCGGCCACCTTGTGCCCGATCTCCTCCGGCGGACCGCCCAGCGCGCCCATGGTGATCACCACCCCCAATACTGCGGCGACGATTCCAAGGCCCGGCAATGCGTCGGCCACCGTGGTGAGCGCGTTCACCGGCTGCGATGCGTCGTGATGGTGGACTTCCATGTCCAGCTCCATCATCTGGTCCATGTCGAACGGCTCCACACCGCCGGTGATGGCCATGCGCAGCGTATCGCAAACGAAGTCGCAGGCGTGATGATCCTTCAGAAAATCGGGGTAGTTCTTGAAGATCAGGCTCTCGCTGGGCTTCTCCACGTCCATTTCCACGCTCAGCAGCCCTTCCTTGCGCACCTTGTTCAGGAATTGGTACATCATCTTGAGCGTGTCCAGATAACGGGTCTTGGGAAATTTCGAGCTGCCCAGTACGCCTGTAAGTCCCGCCCCGATTCCCTTGAGGATGTGCAGGGGATTGGCAATCAAAAGCGTTCCCGCCGACGCTCCGCCGATGATCAGCAGCTCCGCAGGCTGCAACAATACGGCGATGTTCCCTTTTTCCATTAGGAATCCGCCGATCACCGCGCCGAACACCAGCAGGACTCCTACGATCGCGAACATGGCTGCCTCCTCGCGGCGATGGTCACATGATTTCCTCCCCGCTGATTGCTCTCCCGCATGGCCGCCCTCGCCCGGTCCAGTAATTCCGCCAGCGGCTCTCCCGCCTCTGTCGCGGCGGCGCCCAGGCTCACCGTAACGGACACTCGATCCCCCCACCAGCGGAAATCCGCGGTCCGGGGCAACCGGGCGAGGGTTTGCGCATGGGCGGCAAGAGCTTCCGGCGATGGCTCGTGGGAGAGCACCAGGAACTCGTCGTCGCCCCACCGGCCGACTTCCTCTCCGGGCCGCAGCCCGTTGGCCAGGGAGCGCTCCACGGTCTCCAGCATCGTTTCGCAGGCCCGTGCGCCATGGGTCTTGCGCAACTCGAGCGCCTGGTCGACGACAATCCACAACACCGCCAGAGGCACCCCTTCGCAGAGGAACATCTCGTACTCGTTTTCCAGGCGGTCCCTGAGTTCGGCCTGGCTCTGCCGCACTTCCGCGACGTCGCTGCTTTCGCCGTGGGGCAGCGCGCTGAGCAGTTCGCCGGGATGAAATACGGCCGCCGTACCAATCCGTGCGCCCAGACCGTCGCGCAGAATCACTCTTCGCGCAACCGCGGGAACGTCCCGCCCCAGCTTGTGCTGTGCATGCACCAGTGAACCACGGCCCGGCTGAGGTCCGTTCCGCGCAGAGCCGTACATTTCGCAGTCGCGCCCCCCGGCGAGCGGCTCCAGCGCTTCGGGCATTCGCCGCCCGATGAGCTCTGCGCCGGGGAATCCGGTCATCACTTCAGCGGCGCGGTTCCAGAACACCACCCGTTCCTCGCCATCTAGCAGCGCCAGGCCTTCCGGGTACACGTCCAGCGCCGCTTCCACCAGTTCCACACGATCCGCCATCCAGCCCACCTGTCTCGCTTATCGGCAGAACGCACGCCCAACTTGATCAGCGGGCGGTGAATGCCGGGATCCATCACGGCTGGGGTTTCGGTTTCTCTCGGGATAACGACGGGATGCGGCAGAAGAGGTCGACGAGGTCTGAGGACAATGTGAACACCAGACAGCTCATGCGCCCTGGGGAAGCTAACCTGAGCGCCTGCACTGCTAATCTTCGCGCGGGATGCATCCGTAGGGGCGCATTCCTTCGCGCCGCCCATATGCCGGGCTCTCAATCGCAGCCGGTAATCTGCCGGATGGTTCGCCGTGCCGCTGTCGCTGCAAGGACCGCGCCATTACGGTTTGCCGTTTTTCTCCGGCGAAGGCTGCGAATCCAATGGCCCTTTGCGCGGAAGCCGAACGATAAAGCGCGTATCCCCCGGCTTCGATTCCACGTCGATCTTGCCGCCGAACTTCTGCGTCACGATGCGGTGCACGATCTCCAGGCCAAGCCCGGTCCCGGAGCCTTGAGGCTTGGTGGTGAAAAAGGCGTCGAAAATGCGCGAGAGGTTCTCCGGCGGGATACCCCCTCCGTGATCCCCAATGCACACCACCAGCCAATCCGGCTCGCCCCACGTGGAGATTTCAATCTGACCGTTCAAGGGAGATGCGTCGGCGGCGTTATCGATGAGGTTTGTCCACACCTGGCCTAGCGCCGAGCCGCGGGTGACAATTGTCGCCGGCAAAGCATTGAAACGCTTCTCCACCCCGATCTGCTTGATACGCAGCTTGTGTCCCAGGATGGTCAGCGTGCTTTGCAGGCTTTCGTGAATGTCGAGTTCCCGCGGCGCGTCCCCGCCATAGGCGAACTTTTTCACCGCCGAGACCAGCTCGGAGATCCGCGAAATGCTCTCCTCGATGGCGCACACGTGCGACACGCTGGAAACGAGAGCTTCGAGCCAGTTCAGCGCATCGGAAAACGCTTCGGGCTCGAAATAGGCCCGCGCGCACCTCAGTTCCTGCTGGTCGAAGCCGATTTCCACCAGCGCAGGCCCGATCTTGTATGCGTTCTCCACCCCGGCTTCGGTCAGCCATTCCGACATGGCTTCCTCGGCGTCCGACTGTTCCAGGCTGCTCTGTGGCTTTGCATGGCACCTGCGCATGGTGTGTTCCAGGAGGCCGCGCACGCATTCCAGCTGCTCCTGGGTCTTGGGATGGTCGCTGAAGCGCAGGCTGAGCTGCTGCAGCCGCATCAGGTTCTCGCGCAGCATGGAGGCGGCGCGCTTGGCGGCGGCGCCGGGATTATGCAGCTCGTGCATCAAGCCGGCGGCCAGCGTCCCCAGCGACACCAGCTTTTCGCGGTGCAGGGCTTCCACCTGGTACATCTGGATGCGTTGCCCCATGTTGGCCAGAACCACCCGCCGCACCGAGGGGCAGCACGACATCAGGGTCCAGAAGGCCTCCTCGGCGAAACGCAGCAGGACCGAATCGTCGATGGCGCGAATGAGAAAAACCGCCTTGGTCTTGCCCAGCAGTAGCGGAACCTCGCCGAAGCCCTCGCCCGGGCGGGCCGTCCCCACGGTGGTGAGTGAGCCATCCGGCTCCAGCCGCTCGGCGTGAATGTTTCCCGAAAGCACCAGCCAGTAGGAAAGGCGCGTCTCTCCCGGTTCCACCAGCACCGCGCCGGCCTTGGCCGTGACCCGTTCCACCTGGTCCACCCCGAAGAGTTCCTCGACGGGCGTATCGGCGAACAGTTGCGAAGTGTGCAGGTCGGTTGCGACGTCGCCCAGCGAAATCGACTCCACTTTCACCGCTTGCTCGGTGTTCCCCCGCGTTTCAGTTTCCGGAGTCATCTCTCTCCTCGGCGGTCCTCCCTGTTGCACTATATCGAAACCGCAATTGACTACCTATTGAAATCCTGCTCCCCATGGCAAAATCGATACCGGGTGACCGGCGTCAGAACCCGGCTAAATACTGGTGCACAAACTGCACCGCAATCGAACCTTCGCCTACCGCTGACGCCACGCGTTTCACCGAACCGTGTCGAACGTCGCCGGCTACGAAGACCCCGGGTAAGCTCGATTCCAGCAAGTAGGGTTCCCGGGTTTCCTTCCAAACCGGCGCCACCCTTCCGTCGACTTGGAGATCCGGCCCTGCCAGCAGGAAGCCCTTATCGTCTCGAAGCACGAGGGAAGGCAGCCACTCGGTCCGCGGCGCCGCGCCAATAAAGACAAACAACGAACTCGCCGGAACTTCCCGCTCTCCCTCCGGACTACAGACCCGGAGTCGCTCCAGATGATCGTCCCCAAGCGCTTCCAGAACCTGTGTACCGGGCTTCACCTCAATATTGGATGTGCGATCAATCTCATCGATTAAGTATTTCGACATGGTGGCGGCCAACCCCTTGCCACGCACCAGCATCTCCACGCTGCGCGCATATTTGGAGAAGTGCAGCGCCGCCTGCCCGGCGGAATTTGCACCCCCCACCACGAAGACGTTCTCGTCCTTGCAGGAGGCCGCTTCCACCAGGGCCGCCCCGTAATAGATTCCCCGTCCCGTCAGTCGGTCGCCGCCTGGAATGTCCAGCTTCCGGTACTGCACCCCCGGGGCGAGAAGAACCACGTGGCTGGACACCTCCCGGCCATCGGCTAGCTGGATGAACCGGTACTGCCCGTCGACGCGCAGCCCGGTGGCCCGCTGGGTGAGGAACTCTGCTCCAAAGCGCGTGGCCTGGATGTGTGCCCGCCGGCCCATGTCGGCTCCCGTGATTCCCGCCGGAAAGCCGAGGTAATTCTCGATTTTGGAGGTGGTCCCGGCCTGTCCTCCGGGCGCTTCCGGTTCCACCACCAGCGTACGCAGGCCTTCGCTTGCGCCATACACCGCGGCAGCCAGCCCCGCCGGCCCCGCGCCCACGATAATCAGGTCGTAGAACTGCTGCGTGGCCTGGACGCTCAATCCCACCTTGGTCGCCAGCGCCTCCGGTTCGGGATCCACCAGCGTACTCCCGTCAGGGAAGAGAACCACCGGCAGCTTGTCCGGATCGAGGTGACGCTCCTCCAGCAGTTTCACGGCGTCTTCCTGGCCCGCAATATCGAACCAGCGGTAGGAGATGTGGTTGCACGAAAGGAAACTGCGCAGGGTGTGATCGCGAAGCGACCAGCGGTGGCCGATCACTCGCAATCCCTCAAATGCCGGCCGGTAGCCCGCCTTCCAGTCATCCAGAAGGTCGTTCAGGACCGGATAGAGCTTCTCATCCGGCGGATCCCACGGCTTGTTCAGGTAATAATGAATCCGCGCGGTGTTAATGGCCTGGATCGCCGCCCCGGTGTCCGCGTAAGCGGTCAGGAGCACCCGACGGGCCTCGGGGTAGATTTCCCTCGAGCGCTCCAGGAATTCCACTCCGCTCATTCCCGGCATCCGCTGATCGCTCAAAAGCAGGGCAACCGGCTCCTCCCGTGCCTTCACCTGCGCCAGGGTGTCCAGAGCGGCTTGTCCGCTGGCCGCCCGCATAACCCGGTATTCGGCGCCATAGTTACGCCGCAGGTCCTGCACCACGGCCTCCAGTACGTTCACGTCATCATCTACTGCCAGCAATATCGGCCTTGCCATGATTCCCTCAGTCTAGGGCCTCAGCCCGCCCCGGCGCGCGCGCCAGGGCATGTCGTCTTGACTCTCAACCAGTCCTTCAGTCTGAAACAGCCCTTCCCCCGCAGATTCGCAGATTCTGTAACTTATCCCCCTTTAGTTGCAGAAGGAAGGTGCCTCTTTTGGCACATTTTTCGTTTCAATCAATGCCCAATTCGCTGTAAGCTTCTTAGCAAGACATTCCCCAAGGTTACGGAGGCACGGATTATAGTTACCGGAGGAATGCCACGATATTTTCACTGTTGCAATTACGAACACGCGCAGAGAATTCCCCTCTACTGCCGATAAAGCCCTCAAGGGGCAGAAAGAATGGCCTGAAGGCAAGCTGCAAGCTTCGCGACCTATGCCCATCGGAGGCCCCGCCGGATCCGACGCGCTGGTGTGTGAAGGACGGCTGGTGAGGCAACACCTATGAATAAGATCATTCTGGCCGATTCACAGGCTATCTTCCGTGCGGGCACCGCCAAAGTGCTTGCCATGGATGAAGATTTTCGGATCATTGCGCAGTGTGCCGACCTCGAGCGGATGCTGCATGCGATCACGACTTTTCCTGGTGCCATCGTTCTCTTTGCTTCGTCCCTGCGGCCGGATCTGAACCGGCTGCGTATCCTTCTGGAAACCTCGGGCAGCCGCGCTGTCGTGATCGCCGAAAACAACGAGACTGCCGGCTCCTATCTTCCCCACGGCTTCCGTGGAGTGGTGTTCCGCAACGTGAGTGGCTCGGCTCTGGTGGAGTGCGTTCGCCGTGTCGCCGCCGGGGACACCTGGGTGCCTCCTCAACTTGCCGTCGCCGAGGTCCACGAGGAAGACATGGTGGGCACGCGCGTGCGCGACCGGCTTACACCCAAGGAAATGCGCATTGTGGCCTTGATCGTCCAAGGGTGCAAAAACCGTGAGATCGCGATCAGGCTCAAGACCACCTAGCAGGTGATTAAGAACTACCTGCGGTCCATCTACGATAAGACCGGAGTCAGTGACCGCCTGGAGCTTGCGCTGTTTACTATTCATCACCGCGTGCTGGCCCAGGCCGCCGCGGAAATGGGAAGCAAGCTCGAAGCCGAAGAGGCTCAGCAGGCCGCCCCCACAGCTGTCGCTTAGTTTTCTGAGCGATGTCACGGCCCATTCATTCGGCGTCGTGTCGAGTGGATGGGCCATCTTATCTGCAGTCGGATCGCCCTGAAAAGAGTGAACTATCCATACCCGCTCACGGCACCGTGATCACGATCCTTGGCATGCAAATTCCTCCTGCCTTGCATGGCAGGAGGAGGAGTTCGGGCGCAAAATCTAAGGACTGTCGGAGAACTACATTCCCGTGGGAGCCGGCTGGTCCGTGCGCTTCTCCGCTACGCTCTTGGCTTGTGTAAACAGGTAGAGGTAATCCGGTCCGCCCGCCTTCGAATCGGTCCCGCTCATGTTGAAGCCTCCGAAGGGATGCGCGCCCACCATGGCTCCCGTGCATTTGCGGTTCAGGTACAGGTTACCCACGTGAAACTCGGCACGGGCCTGGTTCAATCGTCCGCGATCATTGGTGTACAGCGCGCCGGTCAGTCCGTATTCGGTGTTATTGGCGACCTGAAGACCTTCTTCAAAGCTCTCGACTTTAATCACTGCCAGGACCGGCCCGAAGATCTCCTCCTGGGCAAGGGTCGCGTTGGGGGCCACATCGGCAAAGACTGTCGGCTCCAGGAAATAGCCGCCTTCGGGGGTGCTGACAGCGTGTCCCCCGGCAATCAGCCGACCTTCCTTGCGCCCGATTTCGATGTAGCCCAGCATCGACTCCAGGGCAGCCTGGTTGATCACGGGCCCCATGTAATGGTTGAGCGCCGGGTCGCCGACCTTCAGCTGCTCTACCCGCTCCCGCAGGCGTTCCACAAAAATGTCGTAGATGGGAGCCTCGATGATGGCGCGCGAGCAGGCCGAGCACTTCTGGCCGCTGAAACCGAATGCCGAAGCCACCACCCCGTCCACGGCCGTATCCAGATCGGCGTCCGCACACACCAGGATGGAGTCCTTGCCTCCCATCTCCAGGATGGTGCGCTTGATCCAGATCTGCCTTGGCTGAGTGCGGGCGGCTCGCTCGTGGATATCGAGCCCCACCGCCTTCGAACCGGTGAAGGCGATGTACCGGGTCTGCGGATGTTCCACAATCGCATTGCCGAAGGTGGCCCCCGATCCTGGGCAGAAGTTGACCACTCCGCCCGGCATTCCCGCTTCTTCCAGAACCTCAACAAATTTGGCAGCTATTGTCGGTGAATCGCTGGAGGGCTTGAGGATAACGGTGTTGCCGGTGACGATGGAAGCGGCGGTCATGCCGGCCATGATTGCGAAAGGGAAGTTCCACGGCGGTATTACCGCTCCCACCCCCAGGGGAATATAAAGCAATTCATTATGTTCTCCTGGGTATTGTATTGGGGTGGTTGCATTTGCCAGCCGCAGAGCCTCCCGCGAATAGAACTCCAGAAAGTCGATCGTCTCGCCCACGTCCGCATCGGCCTCTGCCCAGTTTTTTCCCACCTCGTATGTCAGCCAGGCGCAAAGCTCGA
Source organism: Occallatibacter sp. (assembly GCA_036502905.1). Taxonomy (GTDB): domain Bacteria; phylum Acidobacteriota; class Terriglobia; order Terriglobales; family Acidobacteriaceae; genus Telmatobacter. The sequence goes on from DASXXV010000069.1 coordinate 29,085, forward strand.
ATTTCCTCTGGCGAATGATTTCGGCCGCTCCCAGAAGAAGGGAGACCCTGTCGCCCACCGAAACGCGGCTCCAGGTTTCAAACGCCGCAAGCGCCGCTTCCATGGCTTGTCCGGCGTGTTCTGCCCCCGCTTTCTGGTGAACGCCTACGATTTGGGTGGGCCGCGCCGGATTCAGCGAACGGATCTTGCCCTCGGTCCGGAACCGGTCACCTCCGATAATTAGTTCGTATTCGCGCCCCAGTTGGCCCCCCACGAGTTCCAGGGCGGCGCGCATTGAGCGCGTATTTTCCGGAGCCTTGAAATCGGTAAACGGCTCATTGCGAAACCTGCCCTGCGGGACGCGGGGCTGAATCGAGGTGGGTAGAGTCACGGTAGCCATAACCCCCCGATTGTAGTTCAGGGCGGAGATTTTGGCAGGAGCGGATATGCCCTGTAAACCAGCCGGGGTGATCCACCGTCCAACTAAGCTTCCCCGGAAGGAAAATTAGTTGCACGCACGAAACTAATCCCCCCGCCCTGGGTTAAGACCTCCAACCGATTCTCCCCTTTGCCCGCGGGTTCTCATGGCGCGGCACCCGGGAACCGGCCGAAAGGGGTGGGCTCTCGCTGCCCATCACCACCGATTCTGTGGCGGATTCGGACCAGACTAGAGGCTCCAAGCCCGATCAGCCGGACTGTGAGAAGCAATGATTCCCCGTGTCGCCGTGACCGGAACCTGCGTAAACCCGGACGATCTCAAATGCCTTGGTTCTTCTTTCGTTTTATCCGGACAAGCTGCGGAAGCACCACGAAGAAAAGCTGTACCCGGAAGTCTCCGCAACCTCGCAGTTGCCTTGGTTCTCCTTGCCCTCCCGGCCGCCGCGCTGAAAGCGCAGGAACCCCAACAATGGCCCCAGGACGATGACTACTCGCCTCAGGAGCCTGCCTACGGGAATCCGCCTCCAAATGACGCAGCGCAGGCCCCCCAGACATATGACAACCGCCAGTCGGATCCCCAGCAGGGCTACGATGGCGCACAACCTGGTTACGGCCAGCAGCCTGGTTATGGCCAGCAGCCCGGCTACGGCGGCCAGTCTGGTTACGGCCAGGCCCTCGGCGCCATGCCGTCCCAGGGAATGAACGCTCAGCAGTTGGAGCAACTCGTCGCGCCCATCGCGCTTTACCCGGATGCGTTGGTAGCGCAGATCCTGGCAGCCTCGACTTATCCCGACCAAGTGGCCGCCGCCGACCAGTGGGTGCGATCCATGGGAGGCGCCCCGCCCGACCAGATCGCGGCCGGGGCCAACGCCCAGGCGTGGGACCCCAGCGTAAAGGCAATGACGGCGTATCCGCAGGTTCTCGCCATGATGAACCAGAACCTGCAGTGGACCACGTCGTTAGGCAATGCGTATTACAACCAGCCCCAGGACGTGACCGAAACCATCCAGGTGCTGCGGCAACGGGCGCAGGCCGCCGGCACTCTGCAGACCACCCCCCAGGAACAGGTCACCAATCAGCAGGGATACATCGCCGTTGCTCCCGCAAATCCTGAAGTGGTTTACGTGCCCACGTACAATCCATGGGTCGTGTACGGCCAGCCCATCGCGGCCTATCCCGGCTATGACCCGATTGATACGGTGGGCGCCATCGTGGGAACGGCAGTCCAATTCGGGCTGCAGTTCGCCGTTGGAGCATTTTTCCGTTTCCCGTTCGGATTTCTGGGCTGGGGCCTGGACTGGATGGGCCACGCGGTTATGTTTGATCACGATGTGTGGTGTTCGCGCAGCGCCAGCATCCATGATTGGGGCTTCGCCCGTGGGGGTCCGCGTTACTTCCGCGGCGGCGAGTGGGCCCGCGGGCGGGGAGGATACGGCAGCCAGTACGGTCGTGGTGGTTATGGTGGCGGTTATGGCCACAACGGTGGTTATGGCCACAACGGTGGCTACGGCCACAACGGCGGCTACGGCCAAAACGGCGGCTACGGCCAAAACGGCGGCTACGGCCAAAACGGCGGATATGCCCATAACGGCGGGTACGGCTCCGGGCGGGGAGGTTATAACAGCGGCTCGAACGCTTACCGCAACCAGCCGGGCTTCAATCGCGGAGGCGGCCAGTTCCCGGTGGCCAGGCCCGGTGGAGGTTACCCCGGCGGGAACCAGCGCGGATACGATCGGGGAAATTACCCCATAGCTCGTGCCGGCCAGGGCGAATATCCGGGCGCCTCAAGCCGGAGTTATCCGGGATACAACGGCGCCGCCGGGCGCGGAGTCATAGGCTCCGGATCGCGTCCCTATGGCCCCCAGCAATATGCCTTGAACCATGGCTCCTCGAACACCCCAATGAGCGGCGCGCTGCCCTATCGAGGCAATCCATTGTCCTCCGGTAATCGCGGGGGTTATGGATACCAGCGACCCTCATCCGGGTTTGGTGGTGGCCAGGGCTACCGTGCGCCGACGCCCAACTTCGGTCATGGTTTCAGCCCCGGACCAGGTAACGCGTACGCCGGCAATCCCGGACGCTCCACCGGCGGATTCCAATCCTTCGGCAGTGGCCATGGCTCGTCGAGCTACGGAGGCAGCGGCCACTCCATTGGCGCATTCGGCGGAGGACATAGCTTCGGCGGAGGAAGCCACAGTTTTGGTGGTGGCGGCCATAGTTTTGGCGGTGGCGGCCATAGCTTCGGGGGTGGAGGCCACAGCTTCGGCGGCGGCGGTCATTCGGGTGGCGGCCACTCCGGCGGCGGAGGCGGCAGCCACGGCCATCATCGCTGATCACCCGTAGTTCTAATAAGGATTACAAGTCGTCCCCGGTTACGAAACCGCTCCACGGATTCCCATTCCCTGGCACGATCGGGTCGCAATTGCAGCGGCGAAGCGTAGGGCCTGTTCGAAATCGCCGCTCCGGGCAAAGTGATAACAAAACGCCCCGTGAAGTACGTCGCCCGCCCCCGTTGTATCGACAGCCCGGATGGCGGCGATCTCGACGGTAAACCGCCGGCCGCGATCCCATGCAAGGATAGGCTTCGCCCCGCGGGTGATGGTCACATGAGGCACGCCTCGTTCTGCCAACCAGCCGATCGTCGCATCCCCGCCGGACGCCTTGCCGGGAACCGCGAAGCGCTCGCTGCAAATGGCAAAGCTTATCAGGGGAACCAGATCTTCCGTGCCTGCCTTCCAACTGCCGCCATCGAGGCAGATCTGTGCGCCGCCCAGCCGGAGCTTACGCAGCAGCGGAAGAGTGTCATGGATATGGAACCCGTCGCAGAGGATCAGGCCCGGCGCGTCTCCCCAGTCCGAAGGCCAGGCTTCCGGCCCATTCATTTCAAATTCCGGCCGGGGAGGATTCACAATGGTGCGCGTGGACTCCGCTTCATTCGCCAGCACCGTCGTCAGCGGTGTCTGGTAAGAAGTTCCCGCAGCCAGATCGAAAACGTCGATGCCCAGCCGCTGCAACTGGTCGCGGACCGCGGCCGCCCAGGGTCCTCCGCCGATGGCCGTCATCAGCATGGCTCTCCCGCCCAGAAGTGCATGGGTAATGGCTGCATTGGTGGCGGGGCCGCCTGGCGCCACGTGCATGGCGCGCGCATAGACCTTCGTATCCTGGGAAGGAAAGTGATCGAGCGAATAGATGACGTCGAGGGTCGCGCGTCCTGCAAAGAGAACGCGCGGCGAGGTCATCTCGTCACGGTCTTGCTGTTCATTGTCCACTGATCACTGAACACTGTTCTCTAGCGCGTCTCCGTCAGTGCCTCGGTTTGCTTGCTCATTTTGGCCGTGCGCTCCAGCTTGTCCCAGTTGAACGGCTTGCCGTCAATGGCGCGCTTCACGGTCTTGAACAGCACCACCGAAAAGAGTTGGCGGTAGGCAAATCGCTGCAGCCAGATGTGGAACAGCAGCCAGCGGTCTCCCTTGTTGGCCGGATGCGGGCGCTCCAGGCTGAAGGCCACCGACGACGTGATGAAATCGATCACCAGGAAGGCCAGGAAATAGATGAGGAGCTGCTGGAAGTCGGCCTTGGACGCCGCCTCGGGATGGTAGTGGGCGTCGATGAAATAGTGAAGGATGCCGTAAACAAACATCAGGTCGATAAACGGCGAGACCATCGGCAGCAATATCTGAAAGATGAGAATGTTGGGAAGCGCAAAGAACCCCATGGCCTTGTTGCGCACGAATGCGGCGCGATGCTTCCAGACTGCCTGCAGGGTGCCGAAGGACCAGCGGAAGCGCTGGCGCATAAGGCCGTTGGCATCGATAGGCGCCTCCGTGAAGGCCAGGGCGCGGTCTTCATACACCACCTTGAGCCGCTGCTCCAGCAGGCTCATGGTCAGGTCGGCATCTTCGGCAACGGTATTGATCGGATAACCGCCCGCCCTTTTTACGGCCTCCGTGCGCCACGCCCCGATCGCCCCCGGAACCACTGTAATCACGTTGAAAAGATCCAGCGCGCGCCGCTCGAAGTTCTGGCTGGTGATGTATTCGAGAGCCTGCCAGCGGGTCCACAGGTTCACGCGGTTTCCCACCTTGGCATTGCCGGCCACCGCCCCGATCTCCCCATCCTCGAAGTGCGGCACGAGTTTAGAAACCGCGTCCATCGCGATCACCGTGTCCGCGTCGATGCCCACATAAATCTCTTCATCCACGCGCTCCAGGCCGTAGTTCAGCGCGGCCGCCTTGCCCCCGTTGGGCTTCACCAGCACCTGCACCCGGCCTTCGCGGATTTCCCTGGCATAGGCTTCCCTGGCCACCTCCGCAGTGAGGTCATTTGATCCATCGTCGATGACGATCACGCGGAGGTTGTCGTAGTCCGAATTCAGTACCGAGCGGATGGTGCGGACGATGACCTTCTCTTCGTTGTAGGCGGGAACCAGGACCGCCACACGCGGGTTGAATCCGGGAGATGCCGCCCGGTGCGGCCGGCGCAGGCGATCGATGATGGCGAAGATGCCCACCAGGATCAGTCGCGCGCTCATCAGGATGTCGCCCAGGAAAAAGACCATCACCACGAAACCGAAGATGATGGAGAGGGCGGAGAATGCCACCGAGTCGGGCAGAGCCCGCATCTGCTGCCAGAACGTGAGGCGGGGCATCACGTCCGCGGTCGTCTTGCCCATCAGGTCGGAGACCTGCACGATCGAGTAGCCGTGCGCGCGCAGCGTGTCGATAAGCACCGGGAGCGCGTCCACGGTGGCCTGCCGGTTTCCGCCGCCGTCATGAAGCAGAATGATAGAGCCGCGAAACTGGGGCTTGATCTTCATGCGGTTCAACTGGTCCAGGACCGATTGCGCAATCTCCGCCGGCGTCTTGTGCATGCGCTCGTCCCAGTCATCCGTATCAATCTTGTTTCCCACCACGATCAGCCCGTCCTGCTGGATGCGGTACACCGGCGCCGCCTGGTCGTCGGTGTCGGGCTCTTCGTCGATGTCGTAGGGCGGGCGGAAGTAGAGCGGCATCACGCCCAGCTTGCTGGCAAACAGACGTTCCGTGAGATCGACTTCCAGATCCAGCTGCCGCTGCGAAATTTCGCTGATATCGGGGTGGGTATAGGTATGATTGCCGATCTCGTTGCCTTCGCGCACGATGCGCTGCATCAGCCCTATGTTCTGCTGCGCCTCGTCGCCGATCAGCATGAAGGTGCCGTGCGCGCCTTTTCGCTTGAGCACATCCAGTATCCGGGGCGTCCACTTCGGATCAGGGCCGTCATCAAACGACAATGCAACCTTGTTGGGGTGATATCCGTACTGCTGGACGGTGTAAGTGTTGGGGTACACGTCCATGTGCTCGTCGATGATCAGCTTCTTATGGGCATCGGGCTCGTCGGTATCGACTTCCACGGAGCGCTTGCCGTTCTTCGGCAGCCCGGTGACACGGATAATCTCGCCGTCGCCCTCGGTGTCGATATCATGTCCGGGCTGGACGGTGCTGAGCGCGTGCAGGGAATCGGGACTGGTCGGGCGGTCCCAGATGTTCCAGATGGAGCTATCTTCCTCGCCCAGGCGCCAAAGCGCAAAGGTTCGCAATTTCAACTCGCGCGCGGCACGCAACTCGTTCAGGGCCGTTACCGCGTCCAGGAACCACACCACGTGCCGCTGGTTGCTGTCCTCGTCTATGTATTCGAAGTGCGGATTGAGTGTGTCGTAATCGAGATTCAGGTCGGCGTCGGCATCGGCGGCGCGCTTCCACACCTCCGACACGTGGTCCACCTCCTCGGCGTCAAGCAACTTCGGCTTGGGGTGGTGGCGATCCTTGGGATCGGGAATGGAGAGCGTCCAGTCATATCCGTAATTGCCGATGGCGCAGATCAGCTTCTCTTTCGGCACGCTTTTGAGCACACGCGACAGGTTCGCTACAAACCAGTCCTGCGCCGCGATCGGACCGGGATCGCTTTCGGTTTCATGCTGGTCGTAGTTCATCAGCACGATGCCGTCGGTGTTGGCCGACAGTTGCTTCAGGTACGCGTCCTCGGCCGAGGCTGGAACGTTCACATACAGGCGCAGATTGCGCGCGTGAAGATCTGCGTATAGCTCGCGGATAAAGCCGACATAAGCGGGAATCGACGCGTCGTCCAGGCTCTCGAAATCGAGCGACAGCCCGCGGTACACCGGCAATGCCGTGAAGAAGCGAACAATCTGATCGCGAAGGTGCGCGCGCCTGCCGTCATCGGCGAGGATTTTTCCAATGTCCGGATCCCAGAGCCCCGTTCGCGAGTTGTAGTTGTTCAGATGGGGGAAGATTTCCGTGTCTTCCTTGGTCGCCTGGATCACGCGCTTGATCTTGTTCAGGTCATCGGGGTCGTGAACCGTATTCCCGTCGATCACCGGGTATTCGCGCAGCGTATTGTCGCTGCTCATGGCGGTGAGCGTGTTCTGGGGAATGTCTACATGCAGCCACTGCGGGAAGAGCATGTCGATCTGGTGTACATGCTCCTTGAACGATGAGTAGCTGGTCGCATCATCGGGTACATAGTAGGCGGCCCGCAGTCCTTCATCTGTGTTCAGAGGTATGTCCGACGGCCGGCGCGTGCTCCTGCGCCGGGAGGGCGGGACGGCGCGGTTGCGGAGCAGGGGAGCCCGGTCAATCACCGCGCGGTAATTGTGCTTGGGCGCGGGGAGAAACAGTTCCGGCAGGTGCTGGCCGCGCAAGGTGTTGAAAATGAATCCCGCGATTACGAGGGTGGAGAGGACGGCCAGCGCATCGAGGACGCGGCGCAGCCGCTTCCACCGTTTGCGCTGAGGATCGAAAAATATCTGCTTGTCGGGCATGGCCTGTCGTCTTCTGTGAGCACTTCCCGAATTCGCAGTCCGCCGGGCGGGTTTGCGGAAGTGGCAATATTTCAATGATAAGGCCACTGGCCGTGGCGCCTCTTGAATGCTACCTTAAGCGCCGGCGCGAGGATCGCGCTTCCCGCGGACCGGTGCTGGTCCGTGGGGCTACGGTCTACCCTGTACAGTACGAATCTATGAAAGCCGTTTGCATGCGTCAAACCACCGGCCCTTTCTCTGCCGCCACTGCGATCTCGGCCGCCCTGGCCCTGCTTGCCGGCGGAGCGTTGCGGGTTTGGATGCTGGGGAAGTTCTTTGAGGTCAACGGCGACTCGCAACTCTACGGCGGCATGGCGAAAAATCTTCTCCTCCATGGCCAGTATGCCCTCACGGATGCGAAAGGCATGCTTCATCCAACCCTTATCCGCCTGCCCGGGTACCCGCTGTTTCTCGCCGCCTGTTTTCGCCTCTTCGGGATGGAGAACTACTGGTCGGCCGCCGTGGCGCAGATTTTGTTGGAACTTTCGGGATGCTTCCTGCTCGCGCTATTTGTCTCCCGGATTTCGGCGCCGGGATCGCGAATGGCGGCCGCCCAGGCGACCCTCTGGCTGGCCGCGCTCTGCCCCTTTACCGCCGTCTACGATGCGGAGCCCCTCTCGGAGGGCCTTTCTCTCTTTTGCATCGCGCTGGCGCTCTGGTCCGCCGCCAGGTTTGTGGATTGGCCCGATTGGAAAAATGCCCTGGTATTCACGATTGCCGTAACGTACTCCGCCCTTCTGCGTCCCGATGGCGCCCTGGTGGGTGTGGCATTAGCGCCCCCGATCCTTATTCGCGTGTTTGGACAAGCTCCACGCTTCCGTGCCCCATCCTCGCGATCTCTTTCTATCGCGAGGGTGGGAAGCCACGAACTACGGATCGCGGTCGTCTGTCTCATTCTCTCCCTGGCGCCCTTTGCCGCGTGGACGTGGCGGAACTGGCGCGTCTTTCACGTCATCCAGCCGCTCGCCCCTCGCTACGCCACCGATCCGGGCGAAAACACCTGGCCGGGATTTCAGCGCTGGGTCAAAACCTGGTGCCTGGATTTCGTCTCCACTTACCAGATTTACTGGAATGTTCCCGCCGGCCCCATCGAAATGGACAAGCTTCCCAGCCGCGCATTCGATTCGCCCCAGCAATACGCCGACACTGCGCGCCTCGCGGCCAAATACGAATCCAACGGCGAAGAACTCTCGCCCGAAATCGATGCCGGCTTCGCGCAACTCGCGCAGCAACGGATTTCGGCCGAGCCCCTGCGATACTACTTGATTTTGCCGCTCGGCCGGGTGGCGGACATGTGGCTGCGGCCCAGGGTCGAGAACCTTCCCATCGACCTGGACTGGTGGGTGTACAGCCATCATCGGGTGGAAACCCGCTTCAGCTGGTTCTACGCCGGCCTCAATGCGCTCTACTTGCTGCTGGCCATCGCCGGCTTATGCCTGCGGCCGCGACTCTGGCCATGGATGCTCCTCTATATGGTCCTGCGCAGCGCTCTGCTGACTACTATCGAAGCCCCGGAAGCACGCTATACGCTGGAGTGCTTTCCCATGTTGTTCGCGTTGGGCGGAATCGCTGTCGCATGGCTCTACTCGCGTTTTGCCTCACATCTGAAAAGAAGCCACAGTTGAAAGAGAGTTGTCGTCCAGCAACACATTGTCATCTGAGGAGCAAAGCGACGAAGGACCTGCTTTTCTGCCTCCGGCCGCAGGATCTGATTCATCGATCATCCCACGATCTCCGCCCACACACACCCTCTTCCACCGGCAATCCCAATCGCATGTTCTCCTCGCGTATCTGCGCGGTTCGCTCCCCGGGGTACCTGGCTCCCCCTTTCGAACCGGCACAACGGTGCAGCGACTCGACAATCCCCTCGATCACGCCATCGCCGTCCCGGCCCACTGCGCCCGGATTCAATGCCAGGAAGACCTGCGAAAGTCTGGTTTCTCGCAGCGAATCGGGCGTAATCTGGTGCGTGGCCTTTCCCAGCGACAGCATTGCCGCGATCGCATCCAGCACCACCGCCAGCCCCGAACCCTTCCAGTACCCCACCGGAAGTAGCCGCTGTGACACCTCGATGACTCCCGGGTCCCGCGTCAGGTTTCCGTCCTGGTCGAATCCGCCGTCCATGGGCAGCAGTTCGCCGCGCTTGCGATAGCTCTCCAGCGCCCCATAAGAGAACTGCGACATGGCCATATCCAGCACCAGCGCGCCTTGGGCGCGCGGCACCCCAATCACCAGCGGATTATTCCCGATGCACGGCTCGCTCGCGCCCCACGGCGGCAGGTTGGGCATGGTGTTCGTCCAGCAGATCCCGATCAGTCCCGCTTCGGCCGCCTGCCATCCGTAAGTGCCGCCGCGCATCCAGTGATTGGTGTTGCCCAGGGCCACACAACCGATGCCGTGCTCGCGGCTCAAAGCCATGGCTCGACCCATGGCGGCATGCGCATTCAGATTGCCCGGCCCGCATTGCCCGTCCCACCGTTCCATTGCGCCGAAACGCGCACGGGCAATCGGCTCGGCGTTTACATCAATGGTGCGGGCGCGCACCATGGTGACAAAGCGCGGAAAGCGGTTCAGCCCATGGGTGTATACGCCGTCGCGGGTGGCTTCCGTGAAAAGCCGCGCGCATAACTCCGCCCGGTGCGACGCAAATCCCAGAGCACGCAGCACCCCTGCAAGAGTCTTCTGTACTTGGTCGAAGGGAATGCGTTTCATGGATTCATTTCAACATTTGTGCAGGCAGGCTTCGTGCATGCATCGAGTTCTTTATGCGTCGTTCAGAACCCCATGATGTTGTAGCCGCAATCCACGTACAGCGTCTCACCGGTGATCGCGCTCGAGAGATTGCTGGCCAGGAACAGCGCCGCTCCGCCCACCTCAAGCTGATCCACATTGCGGTGCAGCGGAGCCCGCTCCATGTGCGCTCGCATCATCTCGCTCAGGTCGCCGACGCCGCGCGCCGCCAGGGTTTTGATGGGCCCCGCGGATATGGCGTTCACGCGGATATTCTTTGACCCCAGGCTGAAGGCCAGGTAGCGCGTGTTGCACTCCAGCGCGGCCTTGGCGAGCGCCATCACGTTATAATTCGGCACCACTTTTTCGGCTGCGTAGTAGCTCAGAGTCATGATGCTACCGCCATCCGTCATCAACGGCGCGGCGGCGCGGCTCACCGCGATCAGCGAGTACACGCTTACATCCATTGCCACGCGGAACCCCTCGCGGCTGGTGTTGAGGAACTCTCCTTTGAGATCTGCGGGCGGTGCAAATGCCACCGCGTGAACGAGGATGTCGAGCTTGCCGTACTTCTCCTTGAGCACGGCGAACAGCGCATCGATGTCCTGATCGTTGGACACATCGCACTGCAAGCCGGAGGCGCCGGGCAGTTCGGAGATTAGGCCCTCGGCTTCCAGCTTCATGCGCTCGTTCTGGTAACAGATCGCCAGGGTGGCCCCGGCGGCGTGCAGCTTCTGGGCGATACCCCACGCGATCGAGCGCTTGTTGGCCAGCCCGAACACCACAGCCGTTTTGCCTGACAGATCGATCATTTTTCTCTCGTATTCCTCCGGAATTCGCGGATGGCTGAAGGAGGCCGGCTATTTTCAGGGCCGACTCCGGATCAGAGTCGTGTCAAACGCCGACCGTGTTTTAGGATAGCAGCCGGATTCGACGTGTCAGCCGCCCAGATCGACCAGTTCTACATCTCCCACCGGGCGCCCGAGAAAGCGCGATCCGAGGCGCTGGAACTTGTCCACCGAATCGGTGGCGAAACAGCGAATGAGCGCATCGTCTTCAGCCTTCGTCCCAACCGGGGCCATGCGCCCGTTGATCAGCGCGAGGGCCGCCTCGGCGGTCGATTCCGCGGAGTCGATCACCCGCATGCCGGAGGGCACGCTGGCTTCAATCAGCGGCCGGATCAGCGGGTAATGCGTGCACCCCAGCACCAGGGTGTCGGGTTGGAGGCCCTTGTCCGCCGCCTCCGCCAGAAGCTCGTCAAGATAGATACGGATAACCTGCCAGGTTACCGGGTGATTGGTCCAGCCCTCCTCCACCAGCGGCACCAGCAGCGGGCAGGCTTTCTCCAGTGCGCGCAACTCCTGCGCCCGGCAGGCGGCCGCATAGGCATGACTCTGCACGGTGGCATCCGTGGCAATCACCAGGACATCTCGGGTGCGGGAGGCGGTCCCCGCAGCCATCGCGCCGGGCTCGATCACCCCCAGCACTGGCACCGGCACCGCCGCTTGGATGGCATCGAGGGCCAGCGCGCTCGCCGTGTTGCAGGCGATGACCAGGAACTCTGCCCCTTGCTCGCGGACCAGGAATTGTGCGCTCTCCACTGCATAGCGCGCGATCGTTCGGCGCGACTTTGAGCCGTACGGCAGCCGCGCAGTGTCGCCGATGAACGCAAACCGCGCCTGCGGAAAGCGCCCGATGAGGGCGCGCAACACCGTGAGCCCCCCAAAGCCGGAGTCAAACACGCCGATAGTCGGCGGAACAGAAGGAGAGGCACTCAAGGACGGGCAACCTCGGTTGGAAGTGCGGGCGCGGCGCCGGCAATCGATCCCGCTGCTTCACCCACCAGGTAGGTGCGGGTGAGGTCGGCATGGCCCGCCAGGCTGGGCCGCTGCTGTCCATCCACCAGGAAGCGGACCTCCGTGACTTGCGGCAGGTTGGCGTGAATGGTTCCGCAGATGGAAAGCACCGTCAGGGTCTCGGTCTCCAGGCCGGAAGGATGGCTGGCGACAAAGTTGCCGCTCAAGTCCACTACCGCCATTTGGGGATGCGCCGGCGCGGGTCCGCCGGATATGGGCGCGCCCGAGTCGGTGGCAATCACCGTAGTGCTCTTGTGCGACTCGCTTCGCGGTGCGCTTCCCGGGATGGGCAGGAGAAACACCTGCGAAACCGAAGTGGCGCCTCCCGGGACGGGATGCGCAGCGTTGGGCACCGCATAGAGTTCCAGCAGTCGCCCCAGGACCGCCCGCGCCCGCGAACCCGGGTCTGCAGGCAGGGGAAGGGAATGCACCTGCGGAAGCAGGGAATTGTCGTCGTCATTGGCGACCAGCAGGGTCGCTTTTTCCGCAGGGGCAATTTCCGGAGCCTTGGTGGGCGCCGAGTCCACGCCCGCGACCAGGCGCTGGTGCGCCCCCTGGCGCAGGTGCCAAAGCATTCCCGCCATGGCTAGCGATGCCAGCACTAGGATGGAAAAGATGACGATCTGGTAACGGGGGATCACGGCTGGCGTCCCTCCGTCGAGCCGCCTTCCGGCCGCGCCGCCTGCGTCTTCCACTCCAGCAAGGCAGTCGCCAGCGTCTGGGCAATGCCGGCCTGGTAATTCGGATCGTCGGGCTCGGCGGTGATCTTGTGGTCGGAGTCCCGCTCCGGCGCCAATTCAACCGCCACCGCGGCACAGGTCATGCTCTCGATCCCCGGCAGCGGCGTGCGCCCCAGGGTCACGCCGCTGCCCGCCTGCAGCAACGCGGCGTTCAGAACCCCAGCAAGGGCCAGGCTGCGAGTGATCCAGCCGGCCTGGGCGGTTCTCCAGGCTACGAAACGGCCGGAGCCAGCCGGCGCGAGAGAGGATACGAACAGGTGCACGCCGCTGCCGGTGTCCGCTGTGTGCAGGCTGATGCACGCCCGCGCCTGGGCGTGATCGGCAATCTCGGCGCGGCGATTCATGTCCACGGACTGGTCGGATTCACGGGTGGTCACCACCTGGATTCCGCGCGCGCCGAGCAATGAGCGCAGCCGCACGCTGAGTGCCAGGTTGGCGTTCTTTTCCAGTTGCCCGCTGGAGAGGTGACCGCCCAGGTCGTCCCCGCCGTGGGCTGCGTCCAGCACCACCACGAACCGGGCGGGAATTGTCGGAGGAACGGGCGCAGTGGAGGCTCGGAAGGCGGGCGCCGCTGGCGCTGCCGGGTTCTGAGGGCGTTGCGAAGACAGTGCCGGTTTTGGTGTGCTCGATGGCTGGGTGCTCGATTGCGCCGACATCGAGGCCGCCCAACCCGCAACCAGGCATGCCGATGCTAGGGCCACCCTCTGAGCCGGCTTGAGCAAAGTCATCCCTCGGGGGCTAACGCCCTCTGTGAGTTTGCGGCATTTGCGGCACCGCTGAAGCCATGGCCCTTCAAAACGTCGCTCATGCTCGATTTAACGTAACCAGGCCGCATCGCGAACCCCGCCAGCGGCAACGGCGCGTCCGCCCTATTCAAGCGCATAAATCGCTAGACCACTCAGAAGCTTGGGATAGAAATCGGTCGATTTCTGCGGCATGACTTCGCCCGCGAAAGCGACCTCCTTCAGTTGTTCCATGGTGACCGGGTTGGTCAGGAAGACCACGTTGGCCGCGCCGTTTCGGACCTGCTCGACAGCCTCGTTGGCATCGCGCAGATAGCGGACATTGGTCTGCTCGCGGATCTTTTCAGGATCCAGGCCGAGCAGCCGCTCCAGCACCACGGTGTGCAGATGGCTGAGGTCGAGTTGCCGCTGGCGCTCAGGCAAGTCTCGAAGAGCCTCTGCCACGGGTTCATGTTTCGACTTAAGGAGGAATGCGCCGTTGCGCGTGACGGCGACAAACGCAGTGCCCGCCTGCTTCGTCAGGGTGCAGATATAACCGGAGGCCTCCCCATCCGGCAACTTCTCAACGCTAAAAAAAGCCTCCGCAGCAGTGAGGAATCCTTGAACATCGAACTGCTCCAGGCTATGAACGACTCGGTGCGTCGGAAGAATGACCAGGCCTTCGGAATCCATGTTCACGAAGGTCATCATTACCGCGGCTTCAGGGTAGGCCGGGTGCGGCAACTGCCCGACATTTGATTCGGTGCGGGGAAGCGAAAGCGGCGCATGTTCCCTGGCGTAGGCCAATGCGGTTTCGTAGCGGTGATGGCCGTCGGCGATGATTAGTTTCTTGTCCGCCATTTCGGTGACCACCAGGCGAATGAGGGCGGGATCATTCACCCGCCATACCCGGTGCAGCACTCCGTATTCATCAGTCACTTCGGTATCCGCGACGCTGTTTCCGTCGAACAGAATCTGCTCCACGCTGGCCGCGGGATCGGAGTAAAGCATGAAGATCTGTCCGAAGTGAGCCCGGGTCGCCTTCAGCAGGTTGAGGCGGTCGCTCTTGGGTTTGGACAACGTGTGTTCGTGGCGGAAGATCACTTGCTCCGCATAGTCGTGAAGCTTGCCCAGCGCGATGAACCCGCGCCGCTCCTTCACCTCGCTGCTCCCTGGCGCCTGGAATCGCTGCGCATAAGCGAAAATGCAGGGAGACTTCTCCTGGCTCAATATGCCCTGCTCGCGCCACGAGCGTAAGTCGCGGGCTGCCCGGGTGTAGACACTTTCCTGGCCCTCGGCATCGAAGAGTTCAGGTAGTCCCAGGATGATGCGCACCAGGTTGTACGGGCTTCGTTGATAATAGGCCTGTTGCATGGCCGGCGAGATCTTGTCATACGGTTGCGTAACCACATCGTCTAAACGAACAGAAGCCGGATTATAACGCCAGGCGCGGAATGGATAGATCGAGGCCATGCGGCAGGTCTTGCTCCAGACTGAAAAAACGAGGTTTATCCCTTCGAAAATGGGTCCGTTACACGAAAGAATTGCTCTCGGTTCAAGAGACGATTGTATCGCGAGCACCGGGGCTGGCCGAGCCATCGTTTGCCACGGCATGAAACCGCGGGTCGGCGGCGCGGAACAGAAGTCGCCTGCCCGTGCTAAGATCACGTTCTATTCCTATCGGTGCTGCGGCATGAGGACACTCCACTCCATCCTGCGTTCGGTAGAAACCGCATGCACCACTTTTCACCCGGCGCGTCTTTCTTATTCCGGTAAAGTCCTTCTCGCTCTCACCGCCGCCCTGGTGTTTGCGCCCTGGGTTTACGCCCAGGATGATCCCCTGAACAAGGTGCACGTGCCACCGCCGTCCCCCACTGCGCCGGGCACTCCCGCCACCGGCGCTCCCGCCGGCGCTAATACCCCCGCGGCCACCGGGAACGCCGCCACCAAGGCGCGTCCCGGAGCAATGATCCGCATGAATGTCGACATGGTGCTGGTCCCGGTCACCGTGACCGATCCCATGAACCGCCTGGTTACCGGCCTCGAGAAGGAAGACTTCCAGGTTTACGAGAACAGCGGGGCACAGGCCATCCGGACGTTCGCCAGCGAAGATGCCCCCGTCTCCATCGGTATCATTTTTGACCTCTCCGGTTCCATGACCTCGAAGCTCCTGCGGGCCCGAGAGTCGATCCTGCAGTTCGTAAAAACGGCCAATCCGGAAGACGAGTTTTTTGTCATTGGCTTCAACGACCGCCCCGAACTGATCGAGGATTTCACCAATTCGGTCGAGGATATCCAGGCGCGGCTCGCCACCGTGCGCAGCGGGCATCGCACCGCGCTGCTGGATGCCATATATTACGGGGTGGCGAAAATGAAGGACGCGCGCCACGAGCGCAAGGCGCTGCTGGTGGTGTCCGACGGCGGCGACAATCGTTCCCGCTACACCGAAGGCGAAGTCCGGTCCCAGGTCCGCGAATCGGATGTCGAGATCTATTCCATCGGCATCTTCGACCCCTACGCCGCTACCCCTGAGGAGCGAGCCGGTCCGCTGCTGCTGAACGAGCTCTGTGAAGAGACCGGCGGCCGTATGTTTCGCGTGGACGACCTCTCCGAGATGAGCGATATCGCGGAAAAAATCTCCACCGAGTTACGCAATCAGTACGTCATCGGCTATACGCCCAAGGACATACGTCGCGATGGCAAGTGGCGTAAAGTTAAGGTAAAGCTGAGTCCACCGCAGGGGTTGCCACCGCTTACCGTTCATGCTCGCACGGGCTACTATGCTCCACTGCAATAGCGCGATCGCCGCACTGCTCCTCGCGGGAGCGGCGTCGCTGGCTGTGGCGCAGAAATCGCCCAGCCCGGCAACGGCCCCCAAAGCTTCTCCCACCCAGCCTCCGCCTCTCACCGTGGACCGCGATCCGGTGCGCTCGCCCGATGGCGCGGGCCCGAATTTTCCCGCCGGCGAGGTCCGCAAGGAAGGTGGCGGCTACATCCTCCGCCAGGATGTCGAGGAAGTGATTCTAAACGCCACCGTGCTCGACGGCAATCGCCTTGTCCAGGACCTGAAGAAGGAAAACTTCACGGTCTTCGAGGATGGCGTGAAGCAGAACATCATCAGCTTCCAGCACACCGATCTGCCGGTCTCCATCGCCATCGTGGTGGACAACTCCGGCTCCATGTCGAAGAAGCGTCCCGCGGTGAACCAGAGCACGCTTGACCTTATCCATGCGTCCAACCCCCAGGACGAAGCCTTCGTAGTAAATTTCTCCGACGAAGCCTTTATCGACCAGGAATTTACCTCGGACGTAAACAAGCTGCGCGACGGGCTGTCACATATCGAATCCCGCGGCGGCACGGCACTGTATGACGCGGTCGTGGCCTCCGCCGACAAGCTGGCCGCCGACGCCAAACGTCCCAAGCAAGTGCTGGTCCTGATCACGGACGGCGAAGACAATGCATCGACGCTCAACCTGGAGCAGACCATCCGCCGCGTGCAGCAGCTGTCGGGGCCGGTGATTTACTCGGTAGGCCTGCTGTTTGGGGACGAGATGAGCCACTCCGAGGTGCGGCACGCGCGCCGCGCTCTCGAGATGCTTTCAACGGAAACCGGCGGCATCGCCTATTTTCCCCGGTCGCTTGAGCAGGTAGATCAGATCGCCGCCGAGGTGGCCCGCGACATTCGCAGCCAGTACACCCTCGGATACCACTCCAGCAAGCCCAGCACGGATACCAGCTTCCGGCGCGTGCAGGTGCTTGCCGAAGAGAGGGGCGCCAAGCTGAATGTCCGCACCCGCACCGGCTATTTCCCGGTGCCGCGCGGCACGAAGCGATCCAGCCAGGCCGCCCAGGCACGGCCTTAACAGGCTCTCATCCGACGCATCGCTTCCGTGCCCATCCTCGCGATCTGTTTCTGTCGCGAGGGTGGGAGCCCACAACGCCGAGATACAGTCTTCGAAAAGCCACGACGCACCCTGTTGACGTCCACCAACCAGGACGAGTACCTTCCTTCCGTTCCAGGATCGACAATCCCCGGAGGTACTCAGAACCATGAACCCTATTTCGAGAAGGCGGTTCTTCGGCGTTGGGCTCGGAGCCGCGGCACTTGCCGGTGCATCCCCGCTTGTTATTTCCGCCTACGCCGATGCCGGTCCCGCGCTCGCGTCCGGCGGCGCGGCTCCCTTTCACAATTCAATCGAAAACGCCGTGGCTTTTCAGAACTTCATGATGGACGCCTATGCAACCGGCAGCACCGTGCGCCTGATCCAGAGCTACTCCGACCAATCGGGGCTGCTCTCTACTTCCTTCACCTATGACGATGCGGTTTCGATCCATGCCTACCTGTTGCACGGAACCGAAGACTCGCTGGCCCGAGCCCAAATCCTGGGCCAGGGACTCGTCTATGCGCAGGCCAATAATTTCCCCTTCAATGACGGCCGCTTTGCCCAGGCCTACTTCGTGAATCAGGCCTCGAGCGGCGGATCGTATATCACTCCCGCTGCCTTTCCGTTCTACTTCTACACCAGTGCCGTGGGCGACCAGGCCTGGGCGGGAATGGCGCTGGCCCAGCTCTACCGGCGCACGCACAACCATGCCTATTTGTCGGCGGCCCTCAACGTGGCCAACTGGGTTGTCGCAAATACCTACAACACCCAGGGCCCGGGCGGCTATTCCTTCGGAACCAACATCAACCAGTTCAACCAGTCCGTGCCTTCGCCCAACGGCAAGTCCACCGAACACAACATCGACACCTATGCTTTTTTCAGTATGCTCGACAAGCTAACCCGCCACGGTACCGCAAGCAACGGGATGAGCTGGAGCGATCTTGCGCAGCATGCTCTCGATTTCGTGGCCGCCATGTACAACGCCGCCGACGGCTACTTCTTCACCGGCACTCTCGGCGACCAGGTCTCCATCAACTACTATCCCGTTCCCGAGGACTGCCAGACGTGGTCCTATCTCGCGCTTCTCGACAACAGCTACCGGCGCACCATCGACTGGGCCATCGCCAACCTGCAGGCCACCGACACGGCCTCTTCCCCCCACGGCAGCCTCACCGGGAACCAATCGTTTACCGGCATGGTCTTCGACACCGCCAGCATCAACACCTCCACCTTCGATCCCGACGCCGTGTGGCTGGAAGGAACGTCCCACACCATCGCGGCACTCATCGCGCGGATCAGCCAAGGCGGCGGGAACTTCCACAATCGCTTCACCGACTTTTCCAATGCGGCGAAGTTTGTGTCTACGTGCGAAGCGGCGCAGCAACAATTGGGCACGGGGCAGACGGTGAACGGTAAAGCCATTGCGGCCGGCCAGGGGCTCGTGGCTGCTACCAGCGTGATGGACACCGGCTTCGGGTACACCTACGGGCCATCGAAGCACATCGGCGCCACAGGCTGGTACTTGATCGCTGTTCAGGGTGGCAATCCCTTCCAACTGGGATACGACCTCTGAGCAGGAGGACAATTCGAAGCGGAACAATCGAGTTCATGTCCGCCCTGTTTCCACCGGAACAGGGCGGCCCTCGACCAGTCGGCAAGCTACTATGCTGCCGTGCCGGCGCTCCTCCGCAGGGTATAGACTGGAGCGCATGGCGGTCGCCAGTTCCACCCTTTCCCCACGCATCGCAGACGACATCACACTTCTCGTAGGGCACACTCCCATACTGAAGCTGGGGCGCGTTGTGCCTCCCAACTCGGCGACTGTTTTCGCCAAGCTGGAATTTCTGAATCCCGGCGGCAGCGTGAAGGACCGCGCCGCCCTGGGCATGATCCTCGACGCTGAAAAACGCGGCCTTCTGCGCGCCGGTTGCACCATTCTGGAAGCGACCGCGGGCAACACCGGCGTGGGCCTCGCCCTGATCGGCGTCAATCGTGGCTACCAGGTCAAGCTCTACGTGCCCGAAGGCTTCGCGGAGGAAAAATGCATCCTGATGCGCGGCTTCGGCGCAGAAGTGGTGCGCACCCCCGAAGCCGACGGCATGCGTGGGGCAATTCAACAGGCCGAAGAGGCCGCGGCAAAAATCCCCGGCGCGTTCATGGCCGGGCAATTCTCCAACCAGGCCAATCCTGCTTTTCACCACGACACCACCGCCGCTGAGATCTGGGAACAAATGGAAGGCCGCGTCGATGCATTTGTTGCCGGCGTGGGCACCGGAGGTACATTCTCCGGCGTGGCGCGATTTCTGAAAGAGCACAATCCGGCGGTGATCAACGTGGCCGTCGAGCCGCCGGGATCCATCCTGCAGGGCAGCCCTCCGGGCAAGCACCGCGTCGAAGGCATCGGGGTCAGCTTCATCCCGGACACGTTCCATCGCGACGTCTGCGACCGCGTGATAATGGTCAGCGATGACGATTCCTTCGCGATGGTCAGGCGGCTGGCAGCGGAAGAAGGCGTCCTCGGCGGCTCCAGCGCCGGCGCTGCCGTGCAGGCCGCGGTTGAATTGGCGCGCGAACTCGGCCCCGGTAAACGCCTCGTTACCGTGATCCCGGATTCCGCCGAGAGGTATCTTTCGAAGAACATCTTCGCCGGCGGAGAACCAACACCCAACAAGTGAGGGATTCGGCATCTGAATCCGCTGGAGATCACGCTCGTCCTGCGTCCCATCGCCAAATCCGGGAAAGAGGTCAAGCTCCCCATTCGGCGGCTGAGACTTTTGCCGAACTCCCCGCGATAAGCTAGAGGCAGGAAGCCAGAACTTGGAAGCCAGGAGCTGGAAGCTGATTCATGCCTGAACCGAAATTCGCTACTCTCGCCGTCCACGCAGGCCAGGAGCCTGATCCGCTTACCGGGGCGGTGAACGTGCCCGTTTACCTTTCGTCTACTTTCGAACTCACAGGGATCGGCACCGACAAGGGTTGGGATTACTCGCGGGCCGGCAACCCCACGCGCGACCGCGTCGAACTTGCACTCGCCATGCTCGAAGCCGGCCACAGCGGTCATGCGTTCGCCAGCGGCATGGCGGCGATTTACGGTTTGGTCGCCACGCTGCACGCCGGCGACCACGTCCTCTGCTCCCACAATGTGTACGGCGGCACCGCGCGCCTTTTCAACCTCATCGTGTGCCACTACGGCATCGACATTCAGTACGTCGACATGAGCAATCTCGACACGGTCCAGGCGGCCATCCGGCCCAACACCAGGCTGGTTCACGTGGAGACCCCGACCAATCCGCTCATGGTCCTTACCGATATTGCCGCGGTTTGCAAAATCGCCCATGACCGCGGCGTCGAAGTGAGCGTGGACAACACCTTCATGTCGCCCGTCCTGCAGAGCCCGCTGGCCCTCGGTGCCGATATCGTGATGCATTCAACTACCAAGTTCCTCAACGGCCACTCCGATGGGCTGGGCGGCGCGCTTATCGGCACGAAACCCGAGCACAAGGAGCGCTTCTGGCTGGTCCAGAAGGCCGCCGGCGGCATCATGTCGCCCTTCGAGGCGTTCCTGGTCCTGCGCGGCATCCGCACCTTGCCTCTGCGCATGAAACAACACGAAGAGAATGGCCGTGCGGTTGCCGAATTCCTCTCCAGCCAGCCCAAAATCAAGCGCCTTTCCTATCCAGGATTGAAAACCCATCCCCAGCACGAGCTGGCTCGCAGGCAGCAGCGCGGCTTCGGTTCCATGCTTAGTTTTGACCTTGGCTCCAGAGCAGCCGCGGGCCGTTTCCTGGCTGCCATCAAGCTGTTTTTGAATGCCGAGTCGCTGGGCGGGGTCGAGTCGCTGGCCTCCCACTCCGCGACCACCACCCATGCGGCGCTCAGCGATGCCGATCGCGAAGCCATCGGCATTACTGAGGGACTGGTGCGGCTTTCGGTGGGAATTGAAGACAAGGACGATCTGATCGCCGACCTGGAGCAGGCATTCGCGGCGGTTTAAAGCCACCAACCACGGAAGGACAATCAAATGGCCGATTCAGATGAAAGGCTGCGAGAGTTTATCGGCGCCATCATCGCCGGCGAGGACGAAACAGTGTCGCGCCGGCTTTCCGTCTCGCCGGATCTCGCGCGGGATCGGTTCGCATCGGGAGCAGCGCGCACCACCGCCAAGTCGTACTTTCTCGATTCCATCGAACGCTACATTGTGGCCGGCGATTCGGCGCTGCACATCGCCGCGGCCGCCTACCATGTCGAGATCGTGCGTACCCTCCTCCGCGCCGGCGCAGATGTGCACGCCCAGAATCGATTCGGCGATCAGCCGCTTCACGCCGCCGCCGTCGGCAATCCCAATTCGGCCCGGTGGAACCCCGATGCGCAGGTCGCCACCATCGAATCCCTTGTGGAAGCAGGAGCCGACCCGAACGCCGCCGACAAGAGGGGAGTTACTCCGCTGCATCGGGCCGTTCGTACGCGCTGCGCAGCGGCGGTGCGCACTCTTCTGGAACATGGCGCCGATCCTGACCGCCGCAACAAGAGCGGCTCCATTCCCCTTGTGCTTGCCCGGCACAATACCGGCCGCGGCGGTTCGGGATCGCCCCCGGCCAAGGCGCAACAGCAGGCGATTCTGCGGCTGCTCGAGGAGCGTATGTCGGCGCAGCAGCGCTGATGGCTCAGTGCACCACCGACGACCCCGCTCGCTTCGGCCTGCGCATCAGAAAGGGAACCGGCACCAGCAGGAATGTCACCGCCACCATCAACCAGATCACGTCCACGTAGGCCAGCAGGCGCGCCTGGCGGATGGCCATCCCATAGATCTGCGCGCCAGCCCGTTGCATCGCGTCCGGCCAGGCCCCTGTCCCGCGCTGGACCAAAGTCCCGGCCAGCGCATTGCGCATGGCTTCGAACGGGCTATTCCCGGGCACGGTGTGGGCCGAGAGCATGGCCAGGTGGCGCTGGCTCAGGCGCGCCAGCATCGTAGTCATGACACTGATCCCCAGGCTGCCCCCCAGGTTGCGCGAAAGCGCCGACAGTCCGCTGATTTCGTTGTTTTTGTGCTGGGGAATGCCCGCGTAGCACAGCGTGTTAATGGGAATAAACAGAAAGGGAAGACCCACGGCGATCACCGCTCGCCAGCTCACCGCGTTCCAGAAGCTGATTTCCATGGTGATGTTGGTCATCCGGATCAGCCCCAGGCCGGTGATGATGAATCCGAATGCCACCAGCCACCGAGGATCGAACTTGGGCGCCAGCGCCCCTGAGACGGGGAACAGGATCATCAGCACAATGGCGCCCGACGAGATGGCCGCCCCGGCCTGCACCGCGGAGTAGCCCATGATCTCCTGCAGGAACTGCGGGATGAGCACCACGGTCGAATACAGCGATACGCCCACCGTGAACAACACCAACTGGGTCATGCCCACGTTGCGCCGGGCAATCAGCCGCAGATCGAGAATGGGATGCTCCACGTGCAGTTCACGCCATATGAAGAGCCCAAGGCCGGCCACGCTCACCACCGCGCAGGTGGTGATCATGCGGGATGCGAACCAGTCGTCTTCCTGTCCTTTGTCGAGCAGGATCTGCAGTGCCGCTATGGCTACCACCAGGAGGCCGAGACCCCAGTAGTCAATCCCTTCGCGACGCTTTCTTACCTCCGCCAGATAGGGCGGATCCTCAACCATGCGGTTGGAGAGAATGAGCGAAATAATGCCCACCGGGATATTCAGGAAGAAGATCCAGCGCCAGGAGTAGTTGTCGATAATCCAACCGCCCACCGTGGGCCCGATGGCGGGAGCGGTGACCACTGCGACGCCGTAGATGGCGAATGCCATGGATCGCTTTTCCGGGCGGAACGTGTCCGCTAGAATGGCCTGTTCGCTGGGCTGGAGTCCTCCGCCCGCCGCCCCTTGCAGCACCCGGAAGAACACCAGCAACCCCAGCGTGGGGGCCAGGCCGCACAACAGCGAGCACACCGTGAAAAGAAATACGCATGACATGTAAAAGCGTTTGCGCCCGATGCGGTTGGCGATCCATCCGCTGATGGGCAGCACCATGGCGTTGGCCACCAGGTAGCTCGTCAAAACCCAGGTGGCCTCGTCCTGGCTGGCCGAAAGTGTCCCGGCAATATGCTGCATGGCCACGTTCGCAATCGACGAGTCCAGGGCCTCCATGAACGTCGCCAAGGTCACCGTGACGGCAATGGCCCAGGGATTGGCGCGCGGACGCCACAGGTCATGGAAGGTCGGTGTCGCGACTGCGGCGGCGGCCAAGGCTGCTCCTGTCTTGCTGGTAATTGGGGACCGCGAAGGATCCGGGAGGGTTCTGGTACCAGACTACCGGAATTGCGGGCTTCCCCAGCTTTGTAATGAGTACGGCATCCGTTATCCGCCCAGCCGCTGTGTCATTCTGTTCAAAGAAGGGCGCTCCGAGACCACGGAATGATGCATTTGCTGGGGATCGATACATGCGGGCCAACGGGATCGGTTGCAGTAGCCGAGTTTGCCGAAGGTCGAGCCGAGATCATCGCGCAAACGGAACTCGCCGGAAGGACCTACGCGGCTGGCCTGATTCCCGCGGTCGACGAGCTTCTCAAACAGCGGGACATCCAGTTGCGCGATTTTGGATGCATTGTGGTAGTCCACGGGCCGGGCAGTTTCACCGGGGTGCGCGTAGGCCTCGGCGCCGCCAAGGGCCTTGCCGAGGGAGCCGGCATTCCCGTCGTTGCTGTATCACGCCTCGAAGTGCTGGCGGCTAAGGCCGGAGTTCCGGCTGCTGCTCTCGACGCCCATCGCCACGAACTCTTTCTCCGCATCGCCCACCCAGGTGGCGAATCGTTCGGTCTCTGGGAAATGCTTGCCGGGTTGGAAGAGATGGGCCGCATTGCTCCGCCATCGCGGCTCGCGCTTTGCGATGATCCCGCGGCCGCCCTGGTCGCGAGCATCTGGCCCGGCGTGGAACAGGTGCGGGTGGATCCGCCGGCTGCCGCGGATGCGCTGGTGCTTGCTTCCCCCGCTATCGTCGCGCGCAATTTCGCTGACGTGGCTCTGCTTGACGGTCACTACCTCAGGCGCTCGGACGCCGAGATCTTCGGCAACTCGGTCCTCAAGCTGTGAACATCCGGCCCATGGGTCTGGACGATGTCCCCCAAGCCATGGAAATTGCGTCCCGCCTCCCCGACGCTCCGCAATGGCCTCAGGACGTATACCTGAACGCACTCGACCCCAAACGCACTCCGGCCCGCATCGCCATGGTTGCCGAAGACCTGTCCGGCGAAATCAGCGGATTTCTGATTACCGTTTTGATTCCTCCCCAGGCCGAATTGGAGACCATAGCGGTCGCGCCGGCTGCCCGCCGGCAGGGAATTGGGACCCGGCTTTTGGCTGAAATGTTGACTGTATTGAAACAAAAACACGTAACGGAAGTCATGTTGGAGGTCAGGGACTCAAACCACTCCGCACGCAGCTTTTATGCTGCCGCAGGATGGATCGAAAACGGGCGGCGCGACGGCTATTATCCTGATCCAGAAGAGGATGCCATTCTGATGAGCCGGCACATCGACTGAGGGACCAGAAGCCGGCGGCTCCGCTGGGGAATCACTTTGTCGGAGTGATATCGGTCACACATGTTTGGTCGGAGAGCGAAATTCCACAGGTCCGGCGGACATCTCTTCGTTTCGCTCTTGCGGAGTGTATCCGCGCGGAGCTATATGTAAATGTTCGATAAATCCCAAGGAGGCGCCTATGGATGAAATTCAGGACGCTACGCTGAGCGAAGAGATTAACCGCCTGCACGCCGAACACCGTCGCTACGCTCAGCGGCTGGAAGAGTTGATTCAGAAACCGTACCTTTCCGTGGATGAACAGATGGAAGAAGTTCGGTTGAAGAAGCTAAAACTCCATGCCAAGGACCTGATTTACGCCCTCGAACGCCGCATCGCGGTCATGGCGTAGTACAGGTTCCGGCGTTAAATGACGGAGCGGCGGGTGCGTTTCACCCATGTGCGGGTGTGTGCGCTCCGAACGCACCCCAAAACGGCAGGCCGGCCGCAGTTCGCAATTCCAGACTTCCATACCCTCGCACCAGCGCAGCCGCGTCGATGCGCCGATGGGAAAACGCAAACACTCGCAAACCAACCCGCTTAGAAAACGCTGGGATTGCCGTAAACCGTATAATCGTTAGGGACAATGGTTCGTGACGGTTACATTTACGGTTTCAGCCTAATCGCGGTGGCAGTGGTGCTGGCGTGGGCCACGGGTCAATGGGCCTGGGGCATTCCCGCCGTCCTGTTGGCAGTCTTTTTTCTCTGGTTTTTCCGCGATCCCCATCGCATCATCCCCAGCGACCCGGGATTGATTGTTTCTCCCGGCGACGGGTTGGTCACCGAAGCTGTTTCCATCTCCACCCCCGACGGACCCCGCCGCCGTATCTCCATTTTTCTGAGTGTCTTTGATGTGCATGTGAACCGCTCACCCATTGGCGGGGTGCTGACCGAGGCTTGTTACAAAAAGGGCCAGTACGTCAACGCCATGAACCCCGCCTGCGCGGAATGCAACGAACAGAACATCGTGACCCTGCGCGGGGAGGGAATTGAGGTCACGTTTAAGCAGATCGCCGGCCTCCTCGCCCGCCGCATCGTGTTTCATCCCCATGCTGGGGACCGGCTGGAGCGCGGCCAGCGGGTGGGAATGATCAAATTTGGTTCGCGGGTGGATGTGATTTTCCCCGCAGAAGCTGAATTGCGCGTCAAGCCTGGTCAGCGGGTAAAAGGCGGAGAAAGCGTGCTTGCGGCCATGCCGGTTTCGGAACTTGGCGCCGTCTCGCGAACCGGTGGGGGCACGGTTGCCCAACCCGGCCCCGGTTCGGATTTCACCGCTTCGGGTTCCACCTCGGGAGGCCGCTGATGGGCGCGCACGATACGGCACTGAGCCGCGCCAGGAAGCAGGCACGCTTCCGCCGCGGAATGTATCTGCTGCCTTCGCTGTTCACCATGGGCAACATCGGGGCGGGTTATTTCTCCATTACCCAGACCATCGCAGCCATCGGCTCCAGCGCCGACGCGCGCCAGCACCTCGACTGGGCGGCAATCGCCATCCTGTTTGCCATCCCCTTCGATGCTCTCGACGGGCGCATTGCCCGCATGACCAACACCACCAGCGAGTTCGGGAAGGAACTCGACTCGCTGGCCGACGTGATCACATTCGGCGTTGCCCCCAGCCTCCTGGCCTATATCTGGGGATTCCGCTTTCTTCCTGAATCCGTCAACACCCAGCTTCGCCACGATCTGCTCCATGCCGGGGCGTTCATCTGTTTCCTGTTCCTCATCGGCGGTGCGTCGCGCCTCGCGCGCTTCAATATCAGCCACGATGCGCAGCCGCGCAATCCCGGCCGCCCGGGAAGAAAGTACTTCGTCGGCATGCCGATTCCGGCTGCCGCCGGCCTCATTGCCTCCACCGTTCACTTCTTCAGCGCCTATCCCAACCAGGCATGGTGGGTGGCCGTTTTCTGGCTGGTGATCGTGGGCGTCTGCGCATTTCTCATGGTCAGCACCTGGAGATTCTGGTCGGGCAAGGAGATCAATTTTTCCCGCACCCACCCCTTCCAGATTTTGCTGCTGCTGGCCGTCATCCTGTTTGTCGTGCTCAGATTTTCTCAGGGAGTACTGTTCGGAGGTGCCCTGGTTTATATGTTCTCGGGCATCTGGGCGCGTGCCGCGTATTCATGGTCTCGCCGCCGGCGGCGCCGGCCCGCCCTCGCCCCCGAACCACCCAGCGCCGACCCGGACGCCTTCCGCCATTCCTAGCACTGCCCATCCGAAAGGAATTCTGTGTACAAAATCGCCATTGCAGGTGCATCTACCCTTCTGGGCAAAGAGTTGAAAGACGCGGTCTCCGAGTCCGCGCTGGCCGCCGCCACGTTCACGCTTCTCGACGAGGACCAGGCCCTGGGGCAGTTGGACCAGGCGGGCGACGAAATCACCTTCGTTCAGGCCATCGAGCCCGCGTCCTTCGAGCACGTCGACTTTACGTTCTTCTGCGGGTCGGAGGATCTGACCCGCAGGCATTGGCGGGAGGCACTGAGGGCCGGTTCAACGGTGCTGGATTTGTCAGGCGCCCTGGAGCGCGAGCCGGGAGTGCTGGTGCGCGCTCCATGGGTCGAGTCCGGCAACAGCGCGCCCGATCTCTTCACTCCGGCAGTGGTTCCCGCTCATGCTGGCGCGGTCGCGCTCGGCCTTCTCCTCCACCGTCTGCAGGAAATCTCGCCCTTGCGTTTTGCCTTCGCAACCATGCTCGCTCCCGCCAGCGAGTTTGGCCGCGGGGCCATGGACGAATTGCACCAGCAGACGGTGAGCCTGCTCAGCTTCCAGGCGATTCCGCGAGCCGTCTACGACGCCCAGGCCGCCTACAATCTGCTCCCCGGGTTTGGCGAGTCAGCGAAAGCGAGTTTGACCGGGCTGGAGTCCCGTATCCTCCGTCAATACGAGGCTCTGGGCGGCGGCCGCTGGCCGCCTCTGGGGTTACAGGCGATTGCCGCGCCAGTGTTTCACGGCCACACTTTTTCCATTGCGGTAGAACTGGAGCGTCCGAGCGATACTTCGCTGATCGAAGAGGCACTCGGTGGGGAACACGTCGAAATCGTTCTCGAAGATGCCGATTCCCCGTCCAACCTCGCCGCCACCGGCCAGAACGGAATCCTGGTCCGTGTGCGTCCTGTTCAGGATCGGCGCAACCCCGCCCAGGCGTCGCGCCTGTGGCTTTGGGCTGCCTCGGATAACCTGCGGCTTTATGCGCAGAACGCCATCGAATGCGCCCTGGAGTTGCGCAAATTGCGACCCCAGGGCAAAGTGCAATAGAAACGTGTGAAGCCGCGCGTTAAGACTGGGACGATACGCATGCTTATGGCTTGCCCACACGCGTCCAGGCCACCTCGATGAAGTTATCCGTCATTCCCGCAATGTAATCGCCGACAGTTCGCGCCAGGCCCTCGCCGGGAATCTGCGCGCGATGGTCCGGAGGCAGCAGTCCCGGATCGTCCATCAACGCATCGAACAGTCCTTCCACAACCTCGGCTCCGTGCCGGTGGCCCTCTTCCATTGCGGGTGCGTTATACATTTCGGCATAGAGGAAGGCCTTTGCGGAGGCGCGGTCCGCCTCCATGGTTGCGCTCAAACCGGCGATCCGCCCGGCCGACTCGCGGATTTGCCGGAGCGTGGTGATGCTCGCCGCGGCCACTCGTCTGCGGACTTCCTTGATCAGGTCTGTGACCAGGGCGTTGAGCACGCGCTTCAGAGCGTCGCTCGCAGTCAGCCGCGGAGCCGCATGGGGATACTCGCGAAGCACTGCGTCGTGGCACTCGCGAAAAAGCTTCACCCCCTCGCGTACCTGTTCAAGTTGCAGCAATCCTGAGTCCAGCCCGTCATCCAGGTCGGCCGTGAGGTAGGCAATCTCATCGGCAAGGTCGATCAGTTGCGCTTCCAGCGGCGGCTTCTGGTCGAGAAAGTATTCCGCCAGTTCCGGGTGCTCCGCACGGTCGTAGTCGCGCGAGTGCTTGACAATACCTTCGCGCATGCCCAGCGTCAGGTTCAGGCCGCGGAATGCCGCATAGCGTTCTTCGAACCAAGAGACGATGCGAAGCGCGTGCAGGTTGTGATCGAAGCTGAGTCCATGACGCCGGAGGGCGCGATCCAGCGCCTTTTCGCCGGCATGCCCGAACGGCGGATGCCCGATGTCGTGCGCCAGCGCGAGCGCTTCCGCCAGGTCGCTATTCAGGCCGAGAGCCTTGGCCAAGGTCCGCGAAATCTGCGCCACTTCAAGCGTGTGGGTGAGACGGCTGCGGAAGTGGTCGCCGGGCCACTCGTCCTTGAGCTGCATGAACACTTGTGTCTTGCCCGCCAGCCGCCGGAATGCCCGCGCGTGCAGGACGCGCGCACCGTCCCGCGCAAAGGGATTGCGGTACGCATGCGGACGCTCATCGTGAACGCGCCGCGCCAGGTCGTCGCCCGGATCGCTCGGCACGGCGATTCCAGGGGGAAGCGAATTGGCAATCGGGTTCTCCACATCCGTCCTTGCAGCCAGGCGGCTCACGTTGGTTATATCGCAGTCCGCTGCTTTGCCGCTCGCGGGTCGAAACGGCTCCTACCTCGATCAGGAAATCTGCATTCTCAAGACGCGCCGCAACGCGGGACCCTATGGCTCCCACCAGTCGAAGGCAGTCATGCGCGGGTAGTAAAGGCCTGCGCGGATGCAGACATCGCTCCCATGCAGGTTGCGGAGAACCTGTGAATAGAGTTCTAGTTGGGGAGCGAAAAAAGCGCGGAGCTTCTTCAAGGCTTCAGGGTCGTCGCTGCTTTCGCGGGCGGTTTTATAGTCGATGATCCACCAGCAATTGTCGCCCGCAGCCTGGGCGAGCGGTCCCGCGCGGAACACGCGGTCGACGCGGACTTCGCGCAGCGTGCCGGCAATCACGCCGGCCCAGCGGACCTCGCTTTCGGCGCCCGGGCGAGGCGATAGAATCCACTGCCCGACGGGGTCATGCGAGGACTTGATTGCAATGGCCATCGCCTGGGCGGCCATGCGCGCCGCATCCGTCTGGTCCATGCCGATGGAGCGTAGTTGAGCCAGAATGTGCGGCTGCCGCGCCTGCAACGCCTCGCGCACATCGGGCCAGTCAAGCGTGCTGCGCAGCCGGGCAAGATCCTCAAAGAGAGCATGTACAGCGCTTCCCAGCGCGCGCGAGACCGCACCGCCCTCATGGCGCTGATAGAGTTGCGGACCGCCCAGCCCCTCGATCTCCTCCACCCGATCTGCGGCAGAAGTCAATTCGCGGGCGCGATAGTCGGTGGGAAGGCGCCGGATAATGGCGGGCCGTCCGCGCCGCGGCATTTCGATCACGTTGTCCACGCCTGCGGCGGCGATGGCGCCGATCTCGAAACTCTCCGGCCCTTTTGCCCATTGATCGAAGCGGCGCATGATCTCCGCCGCGGCCGCAGGCCAGGAAGTGGCCAGCAGGCTGTCGCGCGGATCGCATAGCGTGTAACCGCCGCCTTGCTCCGTCTTATATTCGGGACGCGCAAAGATGTGCAGTTCTTCACGCGCGCGGGTGGCGGCAACGTACAGGACGCGGCGCATCTCCTGCGCTTCGCGCGCGCGCCGCACCCGATCCACCCACAATTTGCATTTACCCGTTTCGGCGCCCTTGAATGGAAGCGGCGCCACCAGGAACTCGGTGATGTTGCCGGACTCATCCGCGGCTTCCAGGCCGCGCTCCAGCCAGGAAAGCAGGCCGCGTTCGCCGCGGCCGGAGCCGGCCTGGAGATCGGGCACGATGACCACTTCGAATTCGAGGCCCTTCGATTTGTGAATGGACATCAACTGGACACCGCACTCGCCGGTGGCCGCCGGATCCGGCAGTCCCTTGAGATCCGCAAGTGCCGCCTCCAGGCCGCTGCCGACAAGGTCGGGTTCGCCAGTCTGCAGCCTGTCGATGGATTTCCACAGCAGGTCGATATTCGCGCGCCCCGTCGCGTCCACGCAGTCCGCGCCTCCCAGGCGCAGCCACACCTGCTCCAGCCAGGTGCCCAGGGACGCTGCGGGTTCCGCAGCACGCAGAGCGTGCGCCTCCGCCAGGGTTTGCAGCACGCGGGCCCCGGCTGTGCGCCCCGCATCGCTCAGCAGGTTCAGGCGCGTGGCCAGCGACTCGGGAACCGGGCGGCGAAGCAGGACGGGATCGTCCCCGCCTCCCAGCACATGCAGGTCGGCCAGTGATAATCCGGCCCAGGGAGCGCGCAATAGTCCGAGCCATGCGACGCGATCCTCGGGATTCAGCAAGGCGTGCGCCATCGACAGGGCGTCAAGCACTTCGGGCCGTTCGCCGAGACCTTCGAGATCGACGGCGCGAAAGGGAATTGCCGCCTTGCGCAGCGCTTCGGCGATGGGCTCGAGCGTTCTATACGTGCGACCCAGGACCGCGATACGAAATTTTTCTCCCCGGGCACGTGCGGTTTCGATCCGATCGAGCGAACCGCGGATCAGGGAGATGATTTCGGCTGTCTGCTTCTCATGTATGCCAGTACGCAGTTCTGCGGCTTCCTGCTTGCGCCGGATTGCGTCCGGGCCGTGCGATTGTGTGCGCACGGTTTGCGGAACGAAATCGACGTGAAGATGGAGGCGCCGCGCGCCATCGGCCTCGTCCCTCGCGGCCTTCGCCGCGGAAAAAGCAATGCCGCTCCCATCGTCGGCTGCGAAAATCTTTTCGAAGGCATTATTGAGCTCGCAAACCAGCTGCGGGGTGCTGCGGAAATTAGAAGAGAGCGGCACGAAATCAAACTGCAACGGGTCGCCGTTGGGCAACTCCAGCCCCAGCGTGCGCACGCGGGGAAACAACTCGGCGTCTGCATCGCGGAAGAAGTAGATCGATTGCATGGGATCGCCGACCAGGAACACAGAGCGGCCCGCAGTGTCAGGCCACGCGGCTACCAGCGCGCCGATGAGCTTGTGCTGCCGGCGGCTGGTGTCCTGGAACTCGTCGATGAGCAGATGATGGATGCCGTCGGCCACGGCCAGCGCCGCATCGCTGGGCAAGCCGTCTTCTGCGCGCAGCACGCGCAAAGCCACCTGCGCCACTTCGGCGAAGTCCACCACCCCGGCTTCGGCAAAGGCCACCTGCAGTTCGGCCGCGGCGTGACGCAGCAGCGTGAAGCAGGCGCGCACAATTTCCCAGTCCTCTTCGGGGTAGCGCGCGGGGGGGAGCTGGCGCACCGCGTCGAGCTTCTCTTCGAGGAACGGAACCGCCCGAAGGCGCTTGAGGACACTGAGGATTCGCAACTTCTCCTCGGGGGACTCCTTGGGAAACCCCAGCGAAGCGTTGGGCGCTTTGCGCAGCGTACCCTCCTGGGTGAGCAGCAGGTTTGCGAGGCACAGGTATCCCTGGCGCGCCTGCTCCAGTTCCTGCGTGCCTGTGAACGGCTCGCACGGCAGCCCCGCGATTTGAAAGAGCTTGCACTGTTTCCACTTGTTGCGCTGCCCGCACGCGAAGCGCGCCAAGTCCATCGCCTCGTCGCGGGTCTCCTGGTCGAAAAGCTGGTCGAGCTCTCGCAGCGCTTCATCCACCTCCCGCGCAAAAGGACGTTCCAGCATTTCGCGCAGGCCGTTCCAGTCCGGCTGGCGCGCGACCACGAAGTCCTGCATCCAGCGGTCGCGTTGCTTGAGCATGCCGGCCAGCAACGTCTCGAGGTCCTGCCAGGCGTTGTCCCGCCATAAAAGGAGCGTTTCGATTGCCGAGCTAAGCCCGGGCTCCGCCATGTCTGAGTCCGGATTGCCAACCCGTTCGAGCGTACGCCGCGCAGCCCGATGATAGAACTGCGCGGGATTGTCGGTGATATCGAGGCCGCCGCCCAGGCCGGAGAGCAGCGGTTGCTGCAGTGCAAGATCGCGGCAGAACGAGTCGATCGTGGAGATGCGCAACTGCGCTGGCATCTTCAGCAGGTCCCAGCCGAGTGCCCTCGAGCGCTCCTGAGCGCGCTCGGCAAGCAACTCCATGGAGAATTCGTCGTCACTCCCCCGCCCGGGTCGACCAGCAGCGGCTTTCTCCAGTTCCGCAAGAATGCGATTGCGCATCTCCGCCGCCGCGGCCTTGGTGAAGGTGATAGCGACGATCTGGCCGGGGTCCTCGACTTTACCCAGCAAGAGCAGGAACCGGCGCGTCAGCAGGTCAGTCTTCCCCGAGCCGGCAGGAGCCTGAACCAGAATCGAACGGCTCGCATCAAGGGCTTGCTCGCGCTGCTGCTGGTCCGGCGGAGCCGGCTTCGTGATGCTACTCATCGGCCGCCTCCACTCCGAGCGCGTCTTCTTCCGCATCCAGGTGGTCCTCGCGCTCCCGTATACGGCATATCGTGTACAGGCCGCAGCTTTCGCAGGTCTCCGGATATTCGCGGGGATCCACATCGGCGCGCCCGGCGATGAAATCGCGCGCCAGCTGCTCGATCTTCTCTCTCCACTCGGTAAGCTGCGCCGGCGTCAGTGGGTACTTCACCAGGCCGGAGGTGCCGTTGAGTCCGGCATCAATGGTGCTTTGTGCGTTGGCTATCCTGCCGTCGAAGCGTCTTTCTCCGGGCCGGATTTTGGCGAATACCAGCCCCCCTACCTCTTCGCGCGCAGGCACCGCAAAGCCGGCGTAGAGCGGCAGTTGCACATCTTCGGGGCGGGGAAGCTCCCATGATCTCGGCGAGACATTGCCCGTCTTGTAGTCGATCACCAGCAGGGAACCGTCGTTCAGGCGGTCCACGCGATCCAGGCGCAGCTTCAGCGTGAGTCCCGCGATCATGGAGTCCGTGGCGATCTCCGTTGCCGCGACGTCGAAAGGCACACGCGTCCGTTCATATTCGAGCCATTCGACCACCACCCTCGTCAGGCGCTGCTCTTCGAGCTCGAGATAGCGCGACGGCATCTGTTCGCGCGCGCCGGGCGTTATCTGCTGTTCGAGTACGCGGCGAACGTGGCCTTCAACCCAGGGCCTCAATTCAGCGCCCACGTTCTGAAGCTGCGTCCAGCTGCGAATGCCGTCCGGCGTGTCGCTCCACACCGAGTGCAGAACCTCGTGCAGAAGGTTCCCGCGCTGGAGGGCTGTCAATCCCGCCTCGGCGGGCTTCCACTGCTGCGCGCCCAGGCGAGCCGTGGCGAACGCCTTGAAGGCGCATTGCGATTGCGCGCTCAGAATCATGGAGCCCCCGGGCACTTCATGGGCCTGGATGATTTCGCGGCGCGTGCCGGTGTCGTCGAACAGGCTGAGCTGGGCGGTGGCCTTTCGCGCAGGAACCGACGGCAACGGAATGGCGACAATATCCTGGAATGCGGCCGCCAACGGAGTGCCGGGCGGCTCGGGAGCCAGTGCATCGGGCATCGGCTCCGGGGCGCCGGAGTGCTGCACCACCAGCCTTGACGGGCGGGCTTCCACTTCGTCTTTCTGGCGGGCGTAGCTGAAGCACACGTGCCGAGCGGAGCGCAGCAGGCGAATGGTGATGGATTCCGCCAAACCCCAGTCCAGGCCCGGCGACGCGTGAGGCATGGCTGCATTGCGTTGCACATCGAGGGGGAGTAGAGGATGAGTGCTTCCTGAAGCCGGCCAGGAGTCCTCATCCGCGCCCATGAACCAGGCGCCATCAGCGATGAGACCCGCCGATTCTGCCGGACCGGCGATCAGGATGGGTGCATCCTTCGATTCTTCGGCAAAAAGCATTTGATTGGAGATGCGGTCGAGCTCCGAGAAGAATTCGTCCCAGGTCGTGCGCCCCCCGTCGAAACCCAGCGAGCCGCAGGAATCAAGCGCCTGCTGCCAGCGGGTGGCGGCCTGGAATTCGGAGCTTGTGAGTTGGCTGACGGCGGGCCACCCGGTGGCCTCCAGAAGCTGCGCGGCCAGGCCCGCCCAATCCAGTGGCGACTGCCGCCGTCCGGATGCCTCTCGCAGGCGATGCCGGGCTGCTGCCATCCGCTGAAACCACGCGGCTGTCGCGGCAGGAAGCGCCGCAGGTTGTTGCCGGAACCCATCGAGGGTCCAGCGCACCCGCTGCAAACCACGGCGGCGCAGCGCGCGCATGTAGGCCTGGAGAGCGGCAGTTTCCTCCGGTCCGGCGGAGTAGCCGCTGCCCAGCAGCCAGTCGAGTTCATGTTCCTCGAGCGCGCCATCCAGCCAGCGGAGCAGAAGCAGGGCGGCTCGCGCCAAACCCACCTGCGCCAATGGCACGCCCAGCGAAAACTCGAATTGCCGTACATGCCCACCCGCGGTGTGCTTGAGAAATGCCCGCTCCATTTCGCCGCGGCGCTGGTTCGCATCCGGCACGATCACCAGAAGACGCGCCTGCGGATTTACTTCCAACTGCCGCCGGCACCAGCGAGCACACGCCGCGAGTTCCAAATGATCGTTGGCCGCCGCGTAAGAATGGACCTCTACGGCGGGCGTGCCCGGCTCTATCGACTGCCAGTCGCCCCATGCCTGGAGCACTCTCTGGTGGATTGGAAGCAGGCGGTCGAAACCCGCCAGCACAACCGGTCGGCGGGGCGCGAAGTCTTCTTCGAGAAGCCTGAGCAGCGCAAGCGGCACGCGGCTTGCGCTCAGGACGCCCGCGCGCTCGCACAGATCATCGAAACCCGTCAGCCACTCGCTGAATGCCCCGGCATCCTGTTGCCAGTTGCGGCGAGCCTGCGGGCGAAGGAGATCAGGCTCGTAGGCGCACAGCAGGGCGTGGGCTTCCATGGCAAGATCGGCAAGGCGGCGGCGCGCAGTCTCGAGCCAGCCGGCGGTCTGCCCGCTCTCCACAATCACCCGCAGCCAGAGGGATTGCTCCTGCACCGGATTGAGCACCGGCTGGGCGCCTCCCCCGCGACGCTCCCATTCAGCGCGCGCAAACCCATGCCAGGAGAGAATTTGGGGCCCGGCCCACGCACTCAGCCCTTCGCCGCGGCGAGCGCGATGGTACGCGGCGCCGAGTGCCCGGGCGGCGCGCTCGCTGGCCGCAAACACGGTCCCACCCGCACGCAGCCAAGCGTCCACATCCGCACCGGGAATTGTCCTCATGTCAGGGTTATACTCCGGTCCGCGGTCGCGCGACAAAGTGGATAACCCCGCCGTTTTCCGGTTTGCGAATCGCCTTTCCGTACGACTTTTACAATTGCTTTTGCTCTGCTTGCCCTTGTGGCGGAGAAAGGCGAACGCCCAGTCCGGGCGCACGGAATCCAGAATGTCGAACCGCCCGCAGCGCCATGACGGGAAGGTCCTAAATAAGCTGGAAAATAAAGCAGGCGAGGTCCCTGGAGGATTGCCTCGCCTGAGGAATTGACCCAGATTGCTCCCCGCCCGCCGCTTAAACTGCGTCCGCGAACGTGAGGCGCCCGTGTATCAGTGAATCCGCACGTCTCCTGAGCCGGTCTGGATGCGCACGGTCGGGCCGCCGCCGCCGATCTTTCCGGTGATGTGGTGGCGATCGAAAGATCCCTGCACCGTCATTTCATGATCGGTGTGCACCGAACCCGAGCCGGTGGATGCATCAAGCACAAAGCCGGTGTTGCCGGGCGAGAATTCGACGCTGCCCGAGCCGGTCTCCAGCCGCCAATCGCCGCTAGGCGATCCGCTGATCTTGATGTCGCCGGAACCGGTGCCCGCATGCAA
>DASXXV010000070.1:0-3686 GCA_036502905.1 Occallatibacter sp.
TTGTTTTCATCTGCTCACACGAGAGCCCGCAGTAACGTTTTCAACGCGACAGGACACTAGAAGGAGCAACGAGCCGGTTACGCCAGGGTTCCGGCTGGTATCAGCAAAGCTCTTTTGGCAGAGGGTTAACGATATAATCCAGTGCAGCAGAAATTGTTTCACTGGGGAAACTTCTCGCTGCGCAAACGATTTAATGCGTGGAAAAGGTAAAGTTTGTGAGATCACAGTCCATGGTTTGCAGGGCCATTGTTTTCTTTCGCGCTTTCCATTGCGCAACGTCATTTTGGACATGGATGCTGGCAGGTTTGCTGACGTTTGTCCCGTTCGCCAACGGGCAGCGGGAGGCTTCTCCGCAGCCTGCCTGGCAGGGGGCGCTGCATGACGCCGCGGGTGCCCCGGTAGCGGGGGCGCGGGTGGAACTGGAAGGCGAGGGGAACCGCGCGGAGGCCCGGTCGGAAGCCAACGGGCAATTTCACCTGAAGCCTCTCCCGGCCGGATCGTACAAGCTGATTGTGGAAGCGGAGGGGCGCACCATCGAATATGCGCAGAGCATCCATCTGCTGCCGGGCGCGCCGCCGGTCAACATCGAGGTTTCCGGACGCGGCGAGCTCCGGATCACGGCCGCTAGCCAGGCGTCGGGGACGGGCGGGGAAGCCCTTTCGAGCCAGGCAGTAAGCGAATTGCCGCTGAACAAGCGCGACTTCAGCCAGCTGCTGCTGCTGGCGGCGGGCACCATGACCGACTCCAACGGGGCCACCAACTTCACGGCGCAGTTCGCCATTAACGGGCAGCGGGGCGTGGAAGCGACATTTGCGATGGACGGAGCGGATATCAGCGATCCCGAAATGGGCGGGTCCACATTCTCGAACTTCAACGTGGATGCGGTGGAAGGGATTCAATCGAGTTCCGGCTGGATGGCGGCCGAAGTGGGGCGGGGCGCGGCGGGATTCACCAATATTCTGACCCGCTCCGGAGCCAGCGGATTCCACGGATCGTTTTTCGAATTCGTACGCAACTCCGCCTTCGACGCGCGCAACTACTTTGACCACCCCACGCCTGCTTATCCGGGGCGGATTCCGCCGTTCCGGCGCAACGAGTTCGGCTTCACCAACGGGGGACCGGTGTTCATCCCCCACGTGTACGACGGGCGCAAGCGGACCTATTACTTCACCCAGTACCAGGGGTTTCGGCAGGTGCTGGGAACCACGCAGGTGCTGCCGGTGCCGAGTGAATCGGAGCGGGCCGGTATCGACGTAGTGCAATTCAAGGACCCCTCGACGGGCAGCGTATCTACCGATACGTTGCGGGTTCCGGTGAATCCGCTGATTGCGCCGGTGCTGGCGCGCTATCCGCTGCCGAACGATCCTGGGGGTGCGTATGGCGACCGCACTTATGCAACGGCCTCCAAGGTTGTCACCGATGCGAATCAGTATTCGCTGCGCATTGACCATAAGTTCACGGACAAGGATCAGTTTCTGGCGCGCTTCGTTCTCAACAATCTCACCGGGCCCACCACCAATCCTGACCAGACGGCCATCGATCCCGCGTTCGCGATCAAATACATCGACCGGCAGCGAAATGTGCTTGGTACTTATACGCGCACGGTATCCCCGCGGCTGACGCTGGAGTCTCTCATCGGCATCATGCGTTCCACGCCTGGGTTTCCTACCTTCGATTACACGGACCCGGCATTAAAATTCAACGACGGTTTATTCGAAGGTTTCAATTTTGCGGCCGGGTCGGTAATGCAGGCGTACGGCAATTTGTTCCAGGGGCGCCAGACATTGGCCTATGCCAAGGGGACTCATGCATGGAAAGCCGGGGTGGAAGTTCGCTTCAATCGCGACACGAGCTACTTCGGAACGAGCCCCAACGGCGAATACAATTTTGGCGGCGGGACAGCATACTCGACGGAAGCGATTCCATCCGACAGCGGAAGGCATGACATCAAGGTCGGAGATCCGTTGCCCGATACGCTTTCCAGCCTGCTCTCCGGCAGCCCATTTTTCTACCTGGTAGCGATTGCTTCGCCCGGCATTTCCAGCGGGGAGCACATCGGGCCGGCGGCCATTAACCGCGAGAATGTAAGTGCATTTTTCCAGGATACGTGGAAAGTAACGCCGCGGTTTACGGTTGACTACGGGCTGCGATGGGACCTGTACACGCCGATCAGCGAGCGCGCCAATCGGACCGCCAGCTTTAGGACCGTCGATGGCGTACAGCAGTATGTGGTCAACCCTCAGCCCCGGTATCAAACCAACTGGCACGCGTTTGAGCCGCGCGTCCAAGTATCCTGGCAGGCGACCGACAAGATCACCGCGCATATTGGCGGCGGCATCATGGTGATCCCACCGAATATCTGGCAGGATAACTTTCTTACCGGATCCACGCCGTTCGCCATTTATCCACGACGTACTTCGAATGCAGCCGCGCCTTTGCCATACGGGTACACGATCACATCGGGGCAACTTCCCGGCGTTTATACTCCCTCGGGCGCCGATATTCTCGGCGATGGCGACACCAAAAAGATCCGTCCTAATACAATTATGGATGTCGATCGCTACCAGAAAGACCTTGCCACTCTTACCGATAGCCCGGTCGTGAGCCCGCTCAACTTATCCGGAATTGATCGCAGCTTCGGCAATGCAACGATGTATACCTGGACTTTGGGCCTGGAGCGGAAAGTGGGTAACCTGACGGCGGACGCCGCGTATGTGGGAACCGCCAGCGAACATCTCCCGCGATATAGCTATCCGAACGCCTTTCCCGGCGTTTCGCCCGGTTTTGCGCCACACGCCCAATTCGACCCGTCCGGCAATTTCATCAGCGGCTTCGGTGTAGAGAACGTCATTGTGGCTAATTCCCACTCAAGTTATCACGCGTTGCAAGGGTCCGTTTCGGGAACGGTCGGGCACGGCGGACCCGGTGTGCAGGCTAGCTACACCTGGAGCAAGTCGCTTGACGATATCAGCGGGGTGTTCCCCGGCACGGTTACGAGCGGTGGTCCCGGATCTGCCGGCGCGGTGACCATTCCATTCTCTGAGAATCCATTTGACTACCACATCGACAAGGGGCCATCGGCATTCGATGTTACGCATGGGTTCAATCTCAGCCTGGCCCAGGATCTTCACTTCGAGTCGGTAAATTTTCTGAGGGCCGTCAGCAAAAAGGTGACCGATGGGTGGGAACTGCTGAGTATCTCGGGCATCAGTTCGGGTTCTCCCTTCACCGTGTATTCAGGAGTGCAGCAGACCGGGTACGGCTTTGTTGGGACGGACCGTCCCGACCAGATTGCCAAGCCGCACCTGTCGACGGCTCGCAAGCTGCGCGAAGACTACTTCGGGGCGGGAGCCGAGAATGCCAGCCAGTTCTTTTCGATTCCCATACACGCTGCGGAAGGGACAGGCCCGAATCAAGGCCGCTTCGGTACGCTGGGCAGAAATACGTTTCGCGGCCCGGCGTACTATAACTTCGACTTCGCGCTGATCAAAGATACGCCGGTAGGGCGGAGAAAGAGCGGCGCGGAACGCATGGATCTGCAGTTTCGCTCCGAGTTCTTCAACCTGTTCAACATTGTGAACATGGGCTTGCCGGCAAACACGCTGACGGGTTCGGGCTTCGGCGTGATCAGCAAGACGGCGGGCACTTCGCGGCAGATTCAATTTTCGCTGAAGCTGATCTACTAG
>DASXXV010000071.1:0-11321 GCA_036502905.1 Occallatibacter sp.
GTTAGTGGAACGATTAAACTGGAATTCTATGACCACATTGAAAGCGGTGCGCGGGACGCGCGATCTTCTGCCGCCGGAAACGGCGTTGTGGAACCGGATCGAGGCGGCGGCGCGCTCGGTATTTGCACGCTACAACTTCGGCGAGATTCGCACGCCCGTCTTCGAAGACACTTCGCTGTTCGCGCGCAGCGTGGGCGAGGAAACCGATATTGTCTCGAAAGAGATGTATACGTGGGAGGACCGCGCGCGGGCGCAGTCGGAGAAGCCGCAGTCCCTGACCCTGCGTCCCGAGAACACGGCCGGCGTGGTGCGCGCCTACATTGAGCACAAGCTGGGCGAGACGGGGCAGCTGCAGAAGCTCTACTATATCGGGCCGCAGTTTCGCCGCGAGCGCCCGCAGAAGGGCCGCTACCGCCAGTTCTCGCAGATTGGCGCGGAGATCATCGGGCCGCCTTCTGCCGGAAGCGAGTCGCCGCTGCGCGATGCCGAAATTCTGGAGATGCTTGCGACCCTGCTCGACGAGCTGGGCATCACCGGCTGGAAGCTGGAGATCAACTCGGTGGGCTCGGCGGCCGATCGAGCGCGTTACAACGAGACGCTGCGAGAGGCGCTCAAACCTGTGGCGCCGCGGATGTGCGTCGATTGCCAGAGGCGCGCGGTAACCAATCCGCTGCGCGTCCTGGACTGCAAGGTGCCGGAAGATCAGCCCATCATCGACGCCCTTCCCAAGATCGCCGATTCCCTGGACGAAGAATCCAAAAAGCATTTCGCGGCGGTGATCGCGGCTCTCGATGCGGCAGCCGTGCCGTACACGCGCAATCACCGCCTGGTGCGGGGACTGGACTACTACACGCGGACGACCTTCGAGTTCACGCACGGCGGCCTGGGCGCGCAGAATGCGCTGCTGGGCGGCGGGCGCTACGACGGCCTCAGTGAGGCGCTCGGCGGCCCGCGCGCGCCGGGCATCGGCTTTGCCATGGGCGAGGACCGGCTGGTCCTGACCCTGCAGGCGCAGGAGGCGACGGCGGCCGAAAAGGCACACGCCTACATCGCCCCGCTGGGCGAGGCCATGAATCCCGCCGCCCTGGCGCTGGCGCGGGAACTGCGGCGGGGCGGCCTGCGGGTAGAGCTTGGCGAAGGTTCGTTCCGCCTGAAGAAGTCGTTCGACGCCGCCGACAAGGCGGCCCGGCGGATCGTGATCCTGGGAGAGGATGAAGAGCGATCCGGTATTCTTACGGTGAAGGACTTCTCCACCGGCGAACAGACCAAGGTTCCGCGCGCGGAACTGGCGGGGGCGCTGGCAGCGCCCAGTGGGCAGTGAACAGTGAAGTGATCAGTTGCGTCCGCGTGGGCTCAAGTTGATCGGCCCCGCAGAGCTTCCCTCAGCGGCCAAAGCCGAATCCCATGTGGCGCTCATTCGGCATGGCTAAGGCCGTGCCCTTTCAACACAGCAAAGGGTTCGATTGTGCTCGATTTTTTAGGCAAGCTGGAACGGACACACTACTGCGGCGATCTGCGCGCGGCCAACGCGGGCCAGAACGTGGTGCTGATGGGCTGGGTGAACCGGCGCCGCGACCACGGCAACCTGATCTTCCTCGACCTCCGCGACCGCAGCGGCATCGCGCAGGTGGTGCTGGACAAGGAACTCACGCCGGAAGGGCATGGCAAAGGCGAACAGGTTCGTCCGGAGTACGTGGTGGCCGCGGTGGGCAAGGTGCGCCTTCGCGCCAAGGACGCCATCAATCCCAAGATGCCCACCGGCGAAATCGAGATCGAGGCCACGGAACTGCGCGTGCTGAACGACACCAGGCTGGCGCCCTTCTCCCCCGCAGAAGACGCGATCCAGAACGAGGAAGTCCGGCTTAAGCACCGCTATATCGACCTGCGCCGCGCCGAGATGCAGCGCAATTTCTGGCTGCGCCACGAGATTACCCAAGCCGTGCGCGCGAGCCTCTCGAAGCAGGGTTTCCTGGAGATCGAGACGCCCATCCTTTGCAAGTCGACACCCGAGGGCGCGCGCGATTTTTTGGTGCCCAGCCGCGTGCATCCGGGCGAGTTCTACGCTCTGCCGCAGTCGCCGCAGATTTTCAAGCAGATCCTTATGATCTCGGGGTTCGACCGCTACTTCCAGGTCGCGCGCTGTTTCCGCGACGAGGACCAGCGCGCCGACCGCCAGCTCGAATTCACCCAGATCGACCTGGAAATGAGCTTCCCGCAGCGCGATCATGTGTTCGGAGTGGTGGAGCAGTTCCTGGTGGCGGCGTTCGCTGCGGCGGGCGTTTCGCTGCCCGCCCCGTTTCCGCGCATCACCTACGACGAAGCCATGCGCCAGTACGGATCGGACAAGCCGGACCTGCGGCTGCCGGGCCTGAACGACGTGCGGCCGGCGTTTACCGACGAGGCGCTGACCCGGCTGCAAATCGATCCGGCCCTGCCCGTGGTGGCTTTCCGCATCCCCAAGGTGGGCGAGTTGAGCCGCAAGGAGCGCGAAGACAATCATCCCCTGTTCGACAAGAAAAAGGGCGCGAAATTCATCGACGACTTCAAACGGCTGGCGAAGGATTACCCCGATTCAGTGGCGAAGATCCGCGAGCTGGCCGGGGCGGCAGAAGGCGATTTCGTGATCGTGGTGGCGGGCGACCCGGCGCACCACATCAAGGCCAGCGACACCAAATTCGCCGGCCGCCTTTCGGAGCGCGAGATCAACGTTTACGTGGCCGCCGGCAACTTCCGGACCGAGCTGGCGAAGAAATACGCTGAGCGGCACGGCGCGTTTCGCGTCACGGAAGAAGTTGTGCGCACCGCCGATCCCAGGAGCGGTAAAGCGATCGATGGGAGCGCGGCGTTTCATCCCATGTGGATCGTCGACTTCCCCATGTTCGAGTACGAGGTGGCGACGGGGAAGTGGGTTCCGGCGCATCATCCCTTCACGGCTCCCTACGAAGCCGACATGGC
Organism: Occallatibacter sp.; assembly: GCA_036502905.1. GTDB lineage: Bacteria > Acidobacteriota > Terriglobia > Terriglobales > Acidobacteriaceae > Telmatobacter. The sequence goes on from DASXXV010000071.1 coordinate 2,956, forward strand.
CAATCTGACCAGCGATCCGGCCAGCGTGCGCGCCGATTGCTATGACATCGCCATGAACGGCCTGGAACTGGGATCAGGGTCCATCCGCATTCACCGCAAGGATGTGCAGCAGCAGATTTTCGCGTCCCTGGGTATTTCCGAGGAAGAGGCGCGGCAGCGGTTCGGGTTCTTCCTGGATGCGCTGGAGTACGGCACGCCTCCGCACGGCGGCATTGCGCTCGGTCTCGACCGAATCGTGATGCTGCTGGCCGGCGCCCCCAGCCTGCGCGAGGTGATCACCTTCCCCAAGACCGCCAAGGCCATCGACCTGATGGCGGACGCGCCCACCACCGTCACCGACGAGCAGTTGAAGGAACTGCACATCCGGGTGGCGCTGAAGAGCTGATTCCGCGGGATTGGCTGATCGAATGGACAGTCCGCCTGCGAGCGGCCCGCCATATCGATATTGTGCTGATGCCTTGGCAGTCTCCGGGCGGAAGCGGCGCGAATCAGATCACCGGCGTGAACGCTTCCATGCCATCCGGAGGCGTCCCGGAGTGACTGTTTGCAGCCGACGGTGCGGAGTCGAGCGCGCCCAGGGGCACTTCGATCGCGTGCAGCAGGATGCAGGTGATGTTATCCGCGCCGCCGCGAGCCTTGGCATGCTCGATCAGGGCGTTGCAGATCGCCGCCAGCTCTGTGCCGGTTGCGGCGGCCAGGGCAATCTCTTCCGGACGGACATAGCGGGTGAGCCCGTCCGACGCCAGCAGAAGAAAGTCGTTCGGCTGCAACGTCGCCGCGAACAGGTCGGGCTCTACATGGTCGTCCACCCCGATGGCGCGGGTGATGACCGATTGGAGATTGGAGGCGGCTGCCATCTCCGGAGTCATGTTGCCGTTGCGGACCTCCTCGTCCAGAAGGGAATGGTCGAGGGTGATCTGCTGGCAGGCAGAGTTGCGCAGCAGGTAGGCGCGGCTGTCGCCCACGTTGCCCACCACGGCGCGGTTTCCATCCAGGCACACGCAAACCAGGGTGGTTCCCATGCTGTGCAACTCAAGATTCTCTGCTCCCGCTGCCCGGACCACTCGATTGGCTTCGTGGATGGACGCCAGCAGCCGGGTTTCGATCATGGTCATGGGGCTGCCCGGCGTCAGGTTCTGCCCCAGGTAGCCGAAGGTTTCGATCAGGGTCCGCACTGCCATCCCGCTGGCCACTTCTCCCGCCGCATTGCCACCCATGCCGTCGCAAACCACGTAGATGTGCCGCTCGGCGTCATAGCCGTAGCTGTCTTCGTTGTTGCTGCGTTTGCATCCGATGTCAGTGGCCGCGGCGAACTCGAGCGCGAGCGTCAAAACCTGTGTCATAGCTAAGCTCCCTCATCGGGAAAAGCGCAAAATTCAGGTATGCAGCAAATACTGGGGAATTTCCAGCTTCCATAAAATAGGACGGTCGTTGGGGCCGTCTGGATGACTGCGGCTTCAGTAACAAAACCTCGGTGATGAATCTACGGGACCTGGACGGTGACCTCGCCCGGATAGGTGAAGGTGATGACTCCGCCCCAGATGCACTGCAGGGTGGAGACGTTGTCGAGCGTGGGCTGGTTGCCCAGCAGCACGGTGGGCGCGCCCGGCACCCAGGGCGCCGGCGTATTGGGAATGCAGGGCATGGGAGTGAGCACGCCCAGCGCCGCGGCGGTGGCCGAAGCCACCATGGGATTGGCCAGCGAGGTGCACATGCCGAACGGCATGATGTTCACCATCGGGACGTGATCCATGATATTGGCGTCGGGCACCATGTCTGTCTGCACGCGATTGATGGGAAGCACCACCAGCGAACTGGGCGCCACTCCGAAGCTGCACATCATCATGGCTCCCATGCATACCTGGTTGGGCATAAAACGAAATCTCCTTTACGTTCCGACTGCGCCGCGGCGCGGGGAAAATCGAAATCGGGAAAACCCAGGATACGGCAGCCGGAAGGGGTAAAGACTCGTCCGGGTAAAAATCTTCCGGCGGGTCGAGCGTGGTTGGCGATGGAGCCTATGATGCGAGCCTGCTCCCGCCTTCGTCAAGATCACAGTCGCGCGCGCAGTCCTTTCCGGCTGAGGCGGTTGGTATGGTCAAGCCACTCGTTGCGCCGCTCCGGGCCCGCCAACGGGGCAATTAAATCGGCTTCATGCACCAGCTTTTCCGCAGCGGCCAGATCGCGACTCCGCACCAGCGTCTCCGCTTTTTGCGCGGCTTCGACAAGCACCTGGTTGGCGGAGGCCAGTTCTCTGCCGCGGAAAGCGCCGGCCACGGCCGCGGCGATGGAGGAGTCCGCGGCTCCGGCGGCTACCCGCTGCATAATTTTGTGGCCACCGGGGAGATCCGAGGACAGCATCCCGTAGGCCCGGCCCGCCATCCGGAACAAGGATTTGGCTTGTTCATCTTCGAGCGCGGCAATAGCCATCTGCACGCGCCCGGTGCGCAGGACATCCCGCGGCAGCACCCGCAGAAGCTGCAGCGCATCGTTCACCTTTTCCGCCTGCACCAGCCTGCCCGCCGCGGCCAGGGCCGACTCCACCTGCCGCTGCGCCGCTTCGCGCGCGCTCGATGCCTGGTCCAGCAAGAGGCGGAGCGCGGCATCATCGCCCTCCTTCAACTCGGCCGTCAAAAACGCGATGGCTTCTTCGTAGTCCCCCTGGTTGACCAGATAATGCGCCCGGATCAGCTTGCTGCGTTTCAGGTTCTGGGTGGTGCTTTCCTTTTCCTCGGTGCGCGCGAACTCCAGCACGCTCAGCGCTTCGGGGTTGGCGATGCCCTCGGCTTCACAGGCTTCAAGGATGTGCACCGCGTCCGTGTAGTGGCCCTCTTTGAGAGCCTCGCGGGCCCGGGAAAGATATTCGCCGCGCCGCTCCTCCACGGACTGCTGCTGCAACCGTTCCTTGAGCACCTTTTCGAGAGACATCAGCTTCTCATCGTCGGGCAGGCGCTCGCGCGCCGCGCGCACCAGGTCCATGGCTTCCCGAGGACGCAGATCGCGGCAGCGCTGGAACGTCTCTTCCACAACGCGCCGGTGCTCGAACTCTTTCATGCGACGGTCGGCCTGCGCGCTGAGCCGGAACAGAGCCGACTCCGCCGGCAGGCTCGCGAGCGCTTCGTGAATGGCCTCCGCTGCGCTCTGCAACTGCTCCAGCGAATTGGCCAGGGTCACCTGCTGCTCCAGTTGCGCGATCAACTCGCGCCGCCGGGTCTGCTCGATGCCCGACTGCGCGTCGCCGACGAGGCTCTGGACTTCCGAATCGGCGGGCGCGATCAGTTCCACCTGGCGCAAGAGCTCCAGCGCCTGGCTGAACTGCCGCTCCTCCAGGTGATGGCGCACGGCTTCCAGCATATTCCTGGCCTGCACCTTCTTTTCCGCCTGCTCGGCCTCGGACGCCAGCACGTTGCACAGCGCGATAATCTTGGAATTCGCCTTGTCGACGCTGAGCGCCTCCCGCGCGGAGGCCATGGCCGACCGATAGTCTCCCTTGCGCCGCGCCGAATCCGCCAACCGCAACAGGGCGTCTACCTGTTCCTGCCTTTTCTTCTCCTGGAGGACCGTTTCCTTCAGCGCCAGCAGGCCGGTGTTTACCGGATCCACCTCCAGCCCTTCTTTCAGGATTTGCAGGCTCTGGTCGAATTCCCTGCGGCTGAGAGCATCCTCGGCCTGCATGCGCGCATTGCGCAAGCGCTCGTCGCGCTGGCGCTGCACGATCCTCCGCTGGATCTCGGAAAGCAGCTCGCGGGCGCCGGTGTGCTTGCTCTGCACCTTCAACACCTGCTGCAGCACGACGCGCGCGCGGGTGTAGTCCTGCGCATCCACCAGCCGCTGCGCCTCGGGCAGCAGCTCAACCACCTGCTCCTTCCCCAGGAGTTCGATCAGGGACCGCAGGTCGGCAGCCATCTCCTCCGCCGTCTGGTAGCGCATGTCCACTGACTTGGCGAGGGCCCGATCGACGATGTCCTGCAATCCTTCGGGGCAGTTGCTGCAAAAATTGGACAGGGGCGGGTGGGGCTCATGCAGGATCATCTGCATCAGCACGTAGTCTTCGCCGGAAAACGGAAGCTGGCCGGTGATGAGCTGGTGCAGCACCACGCCCATCGAGAAGATATCGCTGCGCCCGTCGATCATCTTGTCGCGCAGGCGCTCGGGAGCCATGTAAGGCACCGTGCCGATGATGTGCCCGGTGCGCGTCAGGCTGATGTCCTGGCTGCGCCGTTCCAGCCGCGCAATGCCGAAATCCAGCAGCTTGGCCTTGCCGTCGGGCTGCACGAAGATATTTGCCGGCTTCACGTCGCGATGGATGACGTTGTTGGAATGCGCGTAGCCCAGGGCGGAGCAGGTCTCCTCGATGATGCGCAGCCGGTCCATCATGGAGAGCGGCACGTCGCGCGCAATGATCTTGTCGAGCGAATCGCCCTCCACCCGCTCCATCACGATGTAGGGGATCCCGTTGTCTTCGCCTAGATCGTACACGGTGACGATATGGGCATGATTCAGGCGGCCGGTCTTGCGGCCTTCCTCGTAGAATCGGGCCAGCATTTCGCGGTCGCCGGCCACTCCCTGGGTCAGCGTCTTCACGGCCACTTCGCGCCCGATCTGCCTGTCCACCGCGCGATAGACGACGCCCATTCCGCCCCGCCCCAGCACTTCGATGACGTCGTACTTGCCAATCCGCTTGAGATCGGGAGTCTTGTCGTTCAGTTGATCCAAGAGGGCCTCGTAAGGGGTTAGGGGTTAGTTTCTCGATGTCGCCGGCGGGTCCGAGTCCATTCACTTTGCCGGCTGGGCCATGCCTTGTTCCAGCGGCGGAGTACGCCGCTGCGGTTCCCGGACCGCCCCCGGAAATACCTGGAAATTGAACTGCTCGCGCAGAAACTTCTCCGCGTGGTCGCGCTCCTCGATTTGATCGGCGGGCGCCACGCTCAGATAGCGCATGTAGGCCTCGCCCGCGTCGTCCGCGTAGCCCTCCAGTTCTTTCTGCCGCGCTACCTCGTACACCTTGTGGGGCAGTTCCACGATCTTCTCGTGCACCCGGGCGATGAGGTCTTCGCGCGCCTTGTTCTCCAACTCGGTCTGCAGCTCATTCCAATCCGGCAAAGTGTATTGCGATTTCACGCCGTTCACGTCGGACGGATTCACGTCGGTCAAGGTGATGAACTGCTTTTTGTCCTGTTCGGGAACCTGCACCGGATCGCCCTTCTGGTTGTTGAACAGGTCGTCGATGCGGAACTGCAGCACCACCCGGTTCAGCACGTCGTAGGTGGTCTTTTTGTAGGTGTACGGGCGAATGATGTCCTCGGTTTTGCTCTTGGCGATGGAGTCGAGCCGGGTGCGCGCGTCGTCTAGATTCTTCTGCGCCGTGGCCACCTGGCGCTCGGCTTCCTCCATCTCCTTCTTTTTGCCCTTGGTCTTGGCGCCCTGCAGCATGGCCTGCGCCGTATGCAACTGCTCGCTCGAGGAATCCACCTGGCGATTGGCTTTGTTCCATTCCTCGCTGGGCACCTCGTGGACACCGGCGACGTACTTCGACTCGACCGACTCCACCGTGGGGGGAGTCGCGATATGGTGCTCCAGCACGTCCCCCGCGATCCCGAAATCCGGCTCCACGCCTTCGCGCACCGTGTCGCCCGAGCGGATGACTTTTACCGGCATGCCCGAGGTATCGAGCCCCGCCGCGATCGCGCTCTCCATCTGGCTGGCGAATCCTTCCGACTGCCGCTGCGAAGTCTGGTCGCGGAACTGCACCTTGATCGACAGCCTGGAGTGCATCCCGTGGGCGGGGTCGGCCATCTTCATCTGGTCGCGCACCGCCTCCAGGTTCGCGGCCTTGTAGGATTCGGCTTCCTTGAGATAGGCCCAGCCCAGCTCGGTGCCCGAGCCTAGCGGCTTTTGCAGGCTGTGCTTGGCGCGATCCAGGAACCAGGCGCTCAGCTCATCGGCGAGGTTCTGGATGCGGAGCTGGAACGCCTGCTTGTCGGTGTCCGCGGCGGACAGATCAGAGGCGCGCTGCAGAAAAGCGTAGGCGTTCTCCACCGCCTTCTCATCTCCGATGCCCTGGATGGCGGGATAGGCGCCGGCGATTTCCTTGGCGCGTTGCGAAGCGGCGGTAATGTAGCCGGGCGCCAGGCGCGTGATCTCGTCCTTGACGATGAGGCGCTGCCCATCGGGAAGAGCCGTCAGCACCTCGTAAGCCGGGATCATGTCGTGCTGGAGTTCGTAGACCTTGCTTTTTTCCAGCGCTGCATTGGCCGCCGCCTGGTCCTGCACGGTATTCAGTTCCTTCTTTGCGGTCTCCAGATCCTGGCGCGCTTCGGCGGTGTCCTTCACCTTGAGCGCGTTCTGGAACGAGACGATCGCGTTCTGCCAGTCCTTTGAGTCCTCCAGCTGCTGCCCTTGCAACAGGTATGCGGCATAGGCGCTGTCCAGCAGCTTGGCGACCGGCGCCTGTTCTCCGGCAAACTGCCTGTACGGCTGGATAGCCTTTACGGCTTCGTCCCACTGCTTGGAGCCCGCGGCCGCCTGGGCCGCGCGAACGGCAGCCTCGTATGCCTCGCTGGCCCGCGCCACGTCGTTGCGCGCCTTCTCCGCGGGGGCAAAGGTGGGATCGACCACGTTGATGCCGTCCACCAGGCCCTTTGCGTTCTGGAGATGCACAAAGCCCGCGCCGCCTGCCTTCAGCGCGGCATTGTAGGCGTCGACCTCAGAAGCGGCCTTCTCCGCCAGCCTGTCCAGGCTGGATTGGATATCGCCGCTGAGCTTGATCTCGCCTTCCGAGCTGGGCAGAACGTCATGCGCCAGCTTCATCTGCGCGCGGGCATTCTTCAGGTCGTCGTAGGAGGCGCTCGTCTGGTATGCGCCCAGCGCCTTCTGTCCGGCATTCACAAAAAGTCCGGCAAGAACTTTTCTGGCAGCGTCGGTGTGCGGGGAGCCGGGATACTTGGCCAGATAATTCTGCCAGCCGGTGATGTTTCCAATTCTCTCTGCGAGGAGGTATTCGGCGCGTTCCACGTCCGCCGCCGCTACGAACACCAGCCTGACACCCTTTTTGAGCGGCTGTGCGACGGCGCTCCCGTCGCTGCCCGGGGCGATGGCTCGGGCGCGCAGGTCGGCGGAATCGGCGATCACCGCCGCCGTGAACGAAGCGTTGTGCTCGAACTTGATGTTGTCAGGCACGACGCAAATCGCGGGTCCCTCTCCCTGGCTGTATCGCAGCACGCCGTCCGCTCCGCGCTCCAGCACGCCGCCCGCGCCCAGGCCTGTCTTGGGGAGCTTGTTGTAAGCAGACTTCTCGATCGAAGTCGACTCGGCTCCCGCGCAACTGCGCAATTCGGCCTTGCCGTTGAGCAGCACGTCTGCCAGTTGCACATAGGCGGGACCGGACGCGCCATCGAACAGCTCGATGGCCGAGAGAGACGGTTCCTTGGCCCATGCTTGCGGACTAAAACCAGCCACAGCCACGGCTCCCGCCGCCAGCAGAACGCGAAGATGACGCCCCGAGGTCAGGCCCGGGCAGATGAATCGGTTGGATGCCATGGTTTCCTCTTAAAGACGGCACGACAGCGGACTCAGCGGCCCGCGTGCAAAGCCAACGTGCCAGATATTTTTGCCTGGATCCCAGAGTCAGGACAAACTTCACCGTTATCGATTCGATACCGATAACGGGCGAACAGATTTACGGCTGTTCGTTCTGGCTGATAAACTACCACCTCCCCTGAGGAGGCGCAATCGTTTTTGCTCCTGGACGCGCCGGGACAACGTGAGCGGCTCGTGAACAAGATGTCCAATCTGCGACAGGATCGAGTGCCCGGACCGACGCTCGCGCCCACTTCTCCGCCTTCCAGCGATTCGGCGGCAATAAACGGACGCGCCTCCGCTCCGCGCGACATCGTGCTTTCGCTTCGCCTGCGCATACCGGATAGTAGCGGCTCTGCCGCTTCCGTTTCATGGAGTGCCGATGGTCCGGCGACCGCCATGGCCATCGATATCATGAGCGCGTCCGGCGGCGCTCTCGATCCGCCCCAGGGCACGGTGGCGCAGTTCCGTTTCTTCAATCTGCAATCGGCGGTGCTGGGCGCGCGCCGCCTGCAGTGGGCTCTGGAAGGATTGGCCGATACGGCGCAGGCGGCTTCGGCAGCCATGGCCATCCATTCCGTCGAAGAGATGGCGTCCGTCGAAAGGACGGCAGAGGGATCCGCTGCGCAAATGCTGGAGAGCCTCGGCCCGGGCCTGGTGCTGCTCAGCGCCGCCATCGCGGAGCCGGTTCAGCAACTGCCGGGCGCGGTGCTCCGCGACGCTTCCCACCGCAGCTGGCGGGAATTGCAATGGCGCTCCGAAGGCCCGAAGAATATCGACGCCGACCA
>DASXXV010000072.1:0-6882 GCA_036502905.1 Occallatibacter sp.
GGAGGTAATCCACGATTGGCCCGATGAAGAGTCGGAAGCCATACTGAGGCCGTGCGTTACGAGATTGCGGAAGGAGCGCCGCTCTGGCGCTTGTGCGATTCGGTGGCGAATGTGGCATTGGTGACGATCGGTCTGGACCACAAGCCGACGCTCAGTACGCACCCGAAGGTCAGGTATAGAAATGTCATCCCGGCGCGCAATCCGATCATGTCGCCAAGGCGCCCGATGATCAACGGAACCACGGCGCCCCCCACGATGCCCGTGCAGAGAATTCCGGCAAACGAGCCGTGGTGCTCCCTTACCGAGTTCAAGGCCAGCGAAATGATGGTCGGCCACATGATCGAGGCGAAAAAGCCGATGATGGGGAACCCGTAGAGCGATACGTTTGCGGGACCAAACAGTGCGGCGCTCAACGCGCACAGCGCCCCCAGCGAGAAGCCGAGCAGAACGCGGCGGCTGTCGAATGCTTTCAGCAGGATCATTCCAATGAAGCATCCCGCGGTCATCAATCCCCAGAACCACGAGACCGCGCCGGCGCCGATGGTGTGGGGATCGTAGCCGTGGTACTGGGACAGAAATTGGGACATCCAGTCAGCGGTTCCCTGCTCCGATCCGACATAGGCAAACACGCATCCGAAATAGAGCCATACCATGCCGCGCCGAAGCATTTGAACGTAAGTGCCGGCGCTGCCGGTCTGCTCCTCCTGGTTGCGCTCGATGCGCGGGAAGCGGATGGCCGCTATCACTGCGACCATGAGCGCGGCGACAACCGAGAAAATCCAGTAAATGGACACCCATGCGAGGTTGGCTGGGGTGATGCGCGAGAGCATGCGCAGAACCGGCCCGCGCGCCGCCGCCTGGGGAAGGTGGTTGACGAGGTAGAAATAGACCAGCGGACTCAGAAAGGATGCAGCGCCAAAAGCGAACTGGCCGAATGCGGAGAAGAAGGCAAAGTGTTCCTCGCCCCCGGCGACACGCAGCAGAGGGTTGATAGCGACCTGCAGCATGGCCATTCCCGCGCCGATGGTGAAGAGCGAGGTCACGGCCACCAAGTACGTGGGATGCATGGCGAACCCGGCGGCGCCCACCAGGGCAGCGAGGAAGGAGGCGATCATCACCGGCTTTTCAGTGAAGCGGTCGATGAGGAATCCCGCAGGCACGGAGAACACGCCGTAGGCGAGAAAGAATGCGAAGGGCAGCACCGCGGCCGCCGCAAGAGTTACGTGGAAGCTGCCGATGATGTCGGGGATGATCGGTCCGAGAATGTTGGTGAGAAAGGAAAGAACAAAGAACACCAGCAGAACGATGCCCACCATGAAGTAACTCTTGCGCACTTTGTCTTCTCCTCGACTGCCTCATTCAACGACCGTGATCTTGGTGGCCCGCGCGAACTTTCCCGGCTGGTGATTGGCGAGCACTGCAAGCGCCAGGGTGATCATCTGCACCGGCAGGATCTCCACGATGGGCCTCAACAGGTCCGCAGTTTGCGGTACGCGGCAGGCCGCGCTTTCCGCATCGGCTGAGAGCCACAGAGCACGCGCCGGGGTTTGCTGAATATCGCGCAGCAGGCCCGCGTTCAGTGGCTTTGCGCCGGCGTCGCCGGCAAACACCGCCACGCAAACGCCCGGCTTCAACATTTCAAATGGGCCGTGGCGGAAGGCCGCACTGCTCATGCCCTCGGCGTGGAAGAGGGCCGACTCCTTGATGATGAGCGCGCCGGTCCCCACAGCGGCCAGGGAGGTTCCGCGGCCGACCAGAAAAAGATCTCGCAGGTCGCCGAGCAGGCCAATGAACTCCTCGACGTGCGCCGTCCAGTCGCGCAGATAGGAATCGACGATTTCCGGAGCCGATTCGAGATCGCGCAGGCGCGCGGCAAGATCGGATTTCGAGAGCGCGGCGGCAACCATCAAAAGCGAGATCTGCGCGGAGACATACGTTTTGCAGGAGACGGTGAATTCTTCCCCGGCCGCCGTGAGCACGGTGAATTGCGCCTGCAGGGCCAACGGACTCTCCGCCTGGTTGGTCACTCCGATCACGGCAGCCTTGCCTGCGTTCATCTCCAGCAGGCGTACCGTTTCCACGCTCTTGCCCGACTGCGACACAGCGACGATCAGCGTGGACGGCGTCAGCAGGTGCGGATAGGAGTGGATCAGCTCCGATGTCTCCAGCATGACCGGCGTCCATCCCGAGCGGGCGAGCTTGATCGCGAGCGGATGCAGGCCGTGATACGACGAGCCCATGCCCGTGAGCACGATCCGCTCGAAGCCCTGTGGATGGCAGTGGTTTGAAATGCGTTCGAGCGCAGATGTGTCGCGCAGCGAGTCCCAGGTGGCGCGCAGCGCGCGGGGCTGGTCGAGAAGATCGGAAAGGTACCGCCCTTGGATCACGTCAGAATTCAACAGCACTCGGATTCTCCTTGGTCATGAATCGATGGCGCCAGGCGCATGCTGCGCCGATGATAGCCGCCTCGGGGCCCAGCGACGCCAGGCGCATGTCGGTAAGCTCGTGGGGGACCTGCGTACAGTTGCGGTGGACTTCCGCGCGCATAGGTTCAAAGAACAGGGCCGCGCTGCGCATCACGCTCCCGCCCAGAACGATGACTTCGGGGCAGAAGATGTTTACCAGGTTGGCGAGGCCCAGGCCGAGGTAGTGCGCCTCGCGTTCGACGGCTTTGCGGGCAAGAGCCTCGCCGGACGTGGCCATCGCGCAAATCTGTTTTGCGCTCAGGCCGGGGTTGCCGTTTTCACTCATCCATGTGCTCATGGCCGGGCCCGCAGCCAGGACCTCCCAGCAGCCGCGGGCTCCGCAATAACATTGCGGTCCTCTTGCGTCGATGATCTGGTGACCGATCTCGGGATGGGCGCCACCGACGCCGCGGTACAGCCGCCCGTTCAAAACCATGCCCACTCCGATGCCGGTCCCCACAGTAACGAACAGCACCTGCTCCTTGCCTCGACCGGCGCCCCAGAAGGCTTCGCCGAGGGTAGCGGCATCGGCATCATTCTCGAGCGCGGCACGCACACCGAACCGCGCTTCCAATGCATCCACCAGGTTGGCGCCCTTCCACGATCTCAGGAACGCCACGTCACCGATTTCACCCGTGCGCGGATCGACCGGCCCGGTACAGCCAATGCCGATTCCATCCAACGCGACATCCGTTGCCACGGCGCATTCGAGCAGCATATGCGCGATTCGATCGACGGCATCGGCGAATCCCCGCTCCTGTTCGGTTGCACATTCCTGGTGCGCGAGGACCTTGCCATCATGGTTGACGATGCCGACCGCGATCTTGGTTCCGCCGATATCCACCGCGCCGATGCCGCGGCCGCGCTGCGCTGTCATTTCCATTCCAGCACCACCGTTCCGTACGCATCCATATTCATCGGCCAGGCTGATCCGGAGAATGGAATATCGCGCGGGCCTTCCGGCGTGATCATCTTAACCGCGTGCACCGGCCCGTTGGCCGTTACCGTCATCTTCACCGCTTTGGCGCTGTGGTTCACCAGCACTGCATAATGATGATCACTGCCGACCAAAGCCGAAGCTTCCACGGATGGCTCGCCGGTGTGCACCACTGGTTTCACGCCAGTCCACTCGCGAAACGCTTCGTAGATGCGATGCGTGGGTTCGGGAGTCTCGAACACAGAGGGCGTGGCCGCCAGGTACGCTTCGATAGGATATGCGCAGACCAGCGTTTTGCCCTTACCGGCTTCATGAGCGACCAGCGCAGGGCGACCATCCTGATCGACGGCAATGACCGTGCCGCCCTTCACTTCCAAAGCTGAGCCCCAGTAACGGGGATTCGCCGCCGGAACGCGGAATTGGAACGTGTCGCCCGGCTTCAGCCGTCCGAAGGGCGCAACCACTTTCAGAGTCACCTCCGAGGCAGTGACGGTGTCTACGAGCCGCGCGCCGAATAGCGTCTCCATTTGCGGAATAGCCGCGTCGGCCGCTACGGACGCATACAGGAACCCACCGTTCTCCACATACGCGCGCGCCTTCTCGTAGAAATCGGTGTGCACGTGAACCAGGAACCTGCTGCCGGTACTGGTGAGCGGCGAAGGCATGAACAGCATGGGGCGCGTATTCCAGTCACCCAGCTCTCGCGGGAAATCGGCCTTCATTCCGGCGCGGTGCGCAACGATAAACGTCGACAGCGCGGAGCCCATCAGCCACGTATTCTCGCTCGCAGAACTCGATCGCGGCTGCCCTGGAATGGCATCCTCATCCATTAGCGAGACGTAGGGCACAGTCTCCGGCCCGCTCAAGCCCAGGTGCGAGAAGTCGCCGTGCGGCTTGGCCCACTCCTCGGGAATCACGATGGCGATGTCTGCCGGCGCAGGCCGGATGCCCGCAAGATCCATTTGCCCGAGGACTTTGCTGAATTTGCGGAATTCCGTCGCCAACGGCTTGTCCTGCCGATCCCAGGTGGTCATGCCCCACTGTGTCTCTTGCGGAGTGCGCAGATACGGCGCTCTTCCATACTGTTCCGGCGAAGCATCGGTATAGCACCAGAGATCGAACCCGATGGATCCCGCGCCCAGCCCGGAATACATCTGCAGGCGGTCGTAGGTGGCCACCTTCTCCGGCGCATACTGCGCGGTGGACCCGCCCATTTCGTGAATCATTGCGGGATGACCGGCGCCTTGCGACAGCGTGAGCTCGAACGCCGCGCCATAAGTTCCGCGCTCCGACACCATGGGATCCGGAAACAGGTCGGAGTTGTAAATGGTGAAAGGGTGATCGCTGAACAGGTCCACGTTTTCGGCAATATCGTCGGGACGAAACGGACCGTGTCCCACCTCTTCACCGCTGGTGCCCACCAGGATGGGGTGCATGGTGTCGTGCTTGCGAATGGCGCCGGTAATCAGGCGCATCCAGTTGATGGCCATGGCATCCGTGGTTGAGCCCACCACGATCCAGAACGGCGGCTCGTCCGTCAGATCCCACGCCAGGATGCCGGTTTCATTCGCATAGCGGCGTCCGAATTCCTCCGCGAGATTGGTTTCGAGCCGCAGCATCTCGGGGTCGGATTGCGGATTCCTGCCGTGGCGCCAGGGCACGTCCCACCACGCCTCGCCCACTTCGCCGCCGATGAACAGCGAAGGATGAATATAGATCCTGTACTTGTGGCCCAGCGAAATGATGTAGTCGAGCTGGCGAAAGGCTTCGCGATTGTAGTCGCCCGGGCGCGGCTCGAACCAGGCCCACACCATGTCGATGCGCGTCATGTTGTAGCCCAGGTCGTGCATCTTGGCGAAGTCGGCCTCGATCTCGGCGGGGTCCCACTGCGTGGGCCACTGCATGGCCGCTTTCGCGGGCACCCAGTGCGCGCCCACCGGAATGAATCGCTTTCCGTTGGCGACGAAGTAGCCTCCGTCGATGCTCACTCGTGGAAGGCGGTCCACGCTTTTCGCATCGCTTTCAGTCGCACCGAGCATGGGCGCCAAGATCGACAGGCCCGCGCTCAGTAGAACCAGTTGCGCCACACGCCGCAGGTCCCTCGGTTGCAACTGCATCATGTTTCCTTTCATCTATTTTAGTTATCGGCAAACGGCAGAAAACGCACGAAGGCGATGATACAGAAGCCGGCCTCATTGTTCGATTCGGTCTTGTCTTTTGGGTCCGGGCTGTGATGCACGCCCCCGGTCTTCGGATCGTAGGTGTGAGATAGAAGCCACTGCAAGGCCTCGGCCCGAGCAGGCGCAGCGAGCCCCGCGTCGGCCGCTCCGAGCATCGCGACCGTCAGGCTGTAGGACGGTTTTCCCGGAACAGTCACGATGGAGCCATCCGCCTTCACCTTGGCACGCAGCCACTCCGTCCCTTGCCGATTCTCGCGCGTGTCGCCCCAGATCCAAGTGAGATAGCCCTGTGAAAATGCCGCGCTGATGCCATCGTCGGTAGACGTGAGCCCGCCCGCGGAATCACGGCCCAGAGCATAGCGCCGCTGGCCCGTATCGAAGATCATGGCCGGCGTTTTTGTCCTCAGCTCTTCGGCTACGCGCCCGTACCTGGGGTCGCGGTAGAGCAGCTGGCCCGCATGCATGCCCAGGTAGACGTCGCCCTGGTCGGCGGAATACCGCTCCTCGAAAAGAGTCCATTGCTTGTCTTTTTCGCGCTGCAGCCATGAGCTCTGGCTCAGCCCGTCCGCGGCAAGGTTTTCACGAATGATGAAGTCGAGCGCGGCGCGGCCGTGTCCCGCATACCGCTCGGCAAGCGCGCTGCTATGTGAGAGCCGCTGGTGAAGGTACAGAAGATACGGGAAGAGCGCCGAAGTCGCGTCCACTCCGCGGGCATCCATCATGCCCGGGCCGGGAGGCGAAGGAAGATGCCCGCCGGTTTTCGCCGAATACACGAAATACCAACTGCCCTTCCAGCGCCGATCGTTCATCTCCTCGCGCTCGGCAAGCCACTGGATGCCCTTCTCCAGGCCGCGCAGATACTTGCTGTCGTGCGATGCTTCGTAGGCCGCTCCAAGGCCGATCAGCGCGTACTCCATGTTCGAGTCTTCGTTGACATTGCTTCCACCCGGCTCGTCGACGATGGCCCCGTCGGGCATCTGCAGGGAGAGGACGAAGTCGGCCATGCGCAGCGCTTCGGCTATGTGCGGGTGTGCGGACGGTGCGGAGGCCTGGCCGGAAACCGTCGCTTGCGCCTGGGGCGGGAGAGTGAAAGGTGGAGAATACGTGATGACGATCGCGCTCAGCAGATTCAGCCAGCCGTGCATGATTCTCCCGTGCTGCGGTCAGGGCGGAACATTGTGTTCGTCACGTTCCACCCTGAACCTGGTTGTGTTTCAAGCATGCGAGTCTTACCACTCGACGCGCGCGCCGACTTGTCCGTAGCGGTGCCCATACACGCCCAGCACCTGGCCGAAAGTGG
>DASXXV010000073.1:0-33572 GCA_036502905.1 Occallatibacter sp.
GCGGGTCGGTCTCCACCGGAGCCCGCCTCTGTTTCTCCGGCCACGTCCAGAATGATGTAATGTCATCTTGCCGGTCGAGCATTTTGCAGCGAACGGCAAATAGAGTCTTAACTGTTTGTCTCAGCCGAGGGGGCAACCCCACCACCCAGCTTCGGGGCCACAAAGATTTCATCGGAGTACCCATCTTCCGATGAACGAACGAAGGCTAATTTCGCGCCATCGGGTGAGAACAGCGGACGGCCATCGCCCAAACCTGGTGGCGGGCTTGTGAGGGAGTGCTGCCTCAAATCCTGCAACGACACAGCGGTAATTGAACTCTGCTGTTCAGAATGCCACTCAGGGAACGCCAGCAGCTTGCCGTCAGGCGAGAATGACAATCCGATGTTGGAGTCTCTATGGCCAATCGGGTGTGCCTTACCCGAGAAAACGGTCTGTTCGTGGCCGCCGAGCGCAGGCACGATCATCACGCTGAATTGGCCACCTTCGAAGCGGAGAAAGGCCAGGTGGCGTCCGTCTGGAGACCAAACAGGGATGCAATCCCGTTCATTCTTCGTGATGCGGATAAGGTTTTGAGTGCCGAGCACGGCGATAAAAATCCCGCTCTCATTCCGTTGGGGAGGGTTCCACACGAACGCCAGGCGGCTGCCATCTGCAGAGAGAGCGGGCATGCTCTGGTCCCCGGGTAAGCTGATCGCCGGCAGTATTGTCAATTCGGATACTTGTTGGCTTCTGTGCAACAACAGAAGGGAGATGCCTGCGATGAGAACAGCGAGCGCGACGCCTAAAACGAGCTGCAGCGGCTTTGGGAGACGAAATCTCGCCAACTCGGGTCGGCCTGGGGGCGCCTCTTGTAACTGCACTGGTGCGGCATGGGGCAGTTGCAGCACGGCCCCGGTGAAGCGGTAACCTCGCCTCGGGACCGTTTCAATGTACTCGTGATCGGTTCCCAACGCCTTCCGCAAGACGAAGATATTGTTGGACAGATTACCTTCCTCAACGAATGAGTCCGGCCAGAGCGATCGGATCAGCTCATCCTTATCGAGCAGGTGACCGTTGTTGCGGACCAGCATCACCAGCATGTCGAAGACCTTGGGCGTGAGGGCTACAGCCTCGCTGCCACGCAACAACTTGCGCTCCGCCGGATCCAGGCGGAACGGACCGAATTCGTAAATTTCGTGCTTGTTCCGATTCGCCGTTTCGCCGGGAACGATATGGGTGTCGCGGATGCTTCTCGAGCCGCCCGGGCGGCCAAATTCTTCGCTCATGGGCCACCCCGAAGGCTTTCTGAGAATTCTTTGAGAATTCTCTGACCGCAATGAGAGGACTTCGTGAACGGCTTGCAGGCTAAGGTGCTACGAGAACGGTCGGAAGTCGGTGCCGATTTTAGCACCGGAGATCGGCTGAGGCCAGTTTCTTGTGAAGGGGGTCGAAATGTTGCAAAAAATGCAATCCAGAAGGAACCTCATCCTGATTCGCCTGGGGCTGTTTGCTCTCTTAGCAGTGACCTGTGTTCCAGGCTCGCGAAGCGTCCTGGCTGCCACTTCCGCTGCTCCTGAAGACGATCAAACTAGGCACGTGTTCTATGCCCTTGCTTTCTCTACTGGAGTAGGGGAATTGTGGACGATTGAAGTGAACGGTGCGAAGGTCACTACTACCGACATCGGACCGTCCCGTGTGCCAGGCTGCGCCACGCTGGCGACGTCGCCCTCCGGAACACTGATGAGCATGTGCGGGCCCCTCTTCGGAAACCAGCAGCTTGCGACGTTCGATGTGAAAACCGGGCTGGCGACCCTGTTCGGTGGGCCCGTCCCCGGGCTCGCGGTCATGGCCATGGCCTTCGGGCTCGATGGGACTCTGTACGCCGTAGGAGGTTGCTACCCAAACGGCAACCCGAACGATCGTAATACCGACTGCAACAGTTCCGACCCGAATTTCAACTCGTTCTATACCGTCAATGTGATCACTGGGGCGTTTACCCGCGTGGGTTCAACGGGCGCTTCCGAATACTTTATGGACCTGGCGGTCGACCGTCACGGGAACCTCTGGGGTGTGACATCCTGTCTCAACCCTTGTTACGCGCCCGCAGTCCTGTATCGCATCAATCCCGAGACCGGCAAAGCCACGAAGGTAGTTAACCTGGTGGGAAGCAACACCGTGATGGGGATAACTTTTGCCAGGAACGGCAAGCTGTATGCGACCGATTTCACTGGTAACTCCGGTCTTTATCTGGTCGACCCGAAGACAGGATTTGAGAGCGCCGTCGCCGCCATGCCTTTTGGCCTTTCTGCCGGTCTCGACTTGGCGGACCCGCTGCCCTAGCCAGAAACCATAAATGTGCCGCAGTCAGATATCATGCGCACGGCCTTTACGACTTTGGCCAGGGGCAAGCCGGTTCGGGGTTCGCAACACCCGCAACTTCATCGCCTGCGTCGGCTACGCTTCCCTCCTGGGCGTGATCAACGGCCCGGATTGCTCCCGGCTTCTCTACGCCGCCCAGGTCGCTCACTCCATCCGCCGCGACCAAGCCTCGTAAGTCCGCCGTTCCCAGGGGCTTGTGAAAGCGGTGCCCGGCGCCACCCCCCCGGGGTGCTTCAATCTTTTTCCGGCCCCGAACTGTGTAGCTGTGAAGTCCCCGGGCAGACGGCAATCCGGAACTCCGCCATGCTTTAGGAACGAATTCACACGGTCAGCGACCTAGTGGCTGGAACCGGTTTGTGGCTCCGCCCAATAGCTTCGCCGCGCCGTGATTGCGAGATCCGGATAGTCGCGCAGCCGCACGGAAAGAATGTGCATGCCCGGGTGTGGCGATTGAGGATGAAAGCTGAGCACGTAGCGGTTCGGCAGATGATTCGCAATCGCGCCAAGGTCGCGCTCCAGGCTCTTGGCATTGGTGAGCTTGAAGTACTCGCCGCCGGTTAATTGAGAGACAGTCTGGGGCACGTTGCGCTGGAGCGCGTCGGCCGTGGCAATCGCGGCCATCTTGCCCAGCCCCAGCGGCGGAGCCAGTTGCACCAGGCAATCGTAAAATTGCGCCAGCTTGTTGTGCGGGCCATCGGGGTCCGGATCGGGATCCTTGCCCATGCATCCATGGGGCGGGTTGGGATAGGCGTTTTCAAGCCGGAAGGACCCGTCCTCCACGGTGTACGGGAGTTGGTGCGAAGCGTAATGTACCGCTTCCGATTTGGCCGTCGAGAACCCGATGCTGTAGATGGTCGTGTTGGTGTCGGTCACCGCCCGTACGGCTTGATCCAGGGTGAGCCGGCTGCCGCGGTCCATGGTTTCACTCACCAGCAGGATTGCGCGCCGATACCCCACCGGCTGGTGCCGTAACAGGTCGACGGCAAAACCGATGCTGTCGAGAATGGCCGCGCCGTTGTCGGCTTCGGCCGCGTCATGCCGCGCCGTCGAGGACTGGCAGAAATCCTGGTGGTGCTCCCGCGTGCAGCCCGGGGTGAGATTGCGGACCGCTTCCTCGGCCGCCTCGATGCGCGGCGTAAATCCCTGCACCAGGGTGGGCTCGCTGTCGAAGGCCACCACCGCCAGCTTGTGGGGAACATTCCCTGTAAGCGGACCCAGCATGGGTGCCAGGGAACCGAGCCTGTCGAACTCCCGCGCGCCCGCTCCGCCGATCTCCACCAGGACCACCAGCGCCAGCGGCTCGCCTCCCGTTTCCGGCTCGAGCATCAGCTTTTGTGGAATGCCGTCGTCCGTGACCAGGAAATCTTCCGCCTGCAGCGTGAACACCAGGTCCCCGGAGCGAGTAAGCACAAGAGCGGGCACCATCACTACCGAACTCTGGGAGCTGAAAACGAACGGCTGTGATGAATCGGAGGCTTGCTGCCCGGGCGCCGGTCCCGTTTCAATGACTGTGACTGCAAGAGCCAGGATGGGGACGACGTGGCGCATCGACCGGCCTCGCACACGAGTTTACCTTCATCGATTGGACGAGCAGCCGCAGTTTCGGTTTACGCATGCCGGGAAAGATGCATCGACGTCCGCCTCAGGATTGCAACCGGTACGGCCGCCCGCGGTACATGCCCACCTGCTCCACTCCGCGGACGCGAATCACCTGGGCTGTGGTGTTGTCGTTTCCATCGATCTCCACGGCCCGCGCTACCAGTTCGCGCGCTATCTCCTCGGCGGGCTTTTGCTGTGATGCGATTTCCGCAATTGCCTGCTCACTCAATTCGTCATGCAGGCCGTCTGTACACAACACCAGCACATCTCCGGGAATCAGCGTGAGCCTGTTCGTATCCGGCGAGACAAACAGTTCCGGCCCCAGGGAGCGCAGGAGCACATGGCGGGACTCGGAAACAGCCGCCTCGCTGGCGGACAGTATGCCCATCTTGCGCTGCTCGTTCACCCACGTGTGATCCTGGGTCACCTGCCGTGCGCTGCCTCCGCGAATCAGGTAACACCGCGAGTCGCCCACGTGCGACACCACCGCCTGGTCGTGGCGCAGGGCGCAGGCCACCAGCGTGGTTGCCATACTCTTCCCTCGATATTCGGGAGCCATCCGGCAGTCATGGACCGCGGCATTGGCAAACTGGATGAGACGCGGCATCAAGGCCAGCAGAAGCGTGTCCGCCTGCGCCTTCTCGAATTCTTTCGTAACCACCGAGACGGCCGTGGAGGAGGCCACCTCGCCCAGGTCCATCCCGCCCACGCCATCGGCTACCGCGAACAAGTAACCATGCGAGCGCGCCTCGTGGCGCGAAGCCGGGATGAACGATCCGGTCGCGTCTTCGTTATTGGTTCGAACCTTGCCCGGATCGCTGGCCTGGCCATACTGAACATCCAACATAAGGCGTCGTCTGCCTGAACCTGAGAATCGTCCTGCGACTGAATCCGAAATAAAAACATCTTCTCAAAACACGAATGGGTGGACTCTCGCTGAGGCGCCTCGGGCCTCCCCAACCGAGAGTCCACCCATTCTTACACCAGAGCTAGAGCGCCACTGACGAGGTCTGCTTGCTCTCCAGCAGGATCGCCTTGCCCTTCTTCTTCGACGATTTGATGAAGTACCAGGCGCCGTAAAGGCCCCACACGGCCGAGATGCCCAGCGCCCCCAGCGGCTCCATTTTGGTTCCCAGGTTGAAGAACGGCCCCACCACGTACACCGCCATGCAGGCCAGGTTCGCGATCAGCCCGAACCCCGGGATGATCAGGTGCACCAGCGGCTTGTAATCAGGCCGTCCGCGGAACGCCACGATGCACAACAGGCAGCTCAACCCGTAGAGGATGAACGTGCCGAAGTTGGACGTCAGGGTGATGGTGAGAAGGGAATTGGGCATGGCTGCTAACTTGTCATGCGTGCTGTAGCCCCAACTCGAGAGGAGACCATGCGGCAGTGAAGCGATGGTTGCGTCCGTGGGCGCGCTGGCGTCGGCGAATACGAACGATACCGCGATGCATCCCAGCACCGCCGAGATCGCCGCCAGCGTCCAGATGGCGCGCCGCGGAGTCAGCGACTTGGCGTGCAGAAAGCCGAAGTGCTCCGGCGCCTCATGGTCTTTGCCCATCGCGTAGGTCACGCGTGCGCCCGTATTCATGCAGCTCAGGGTTGTGCCGATGAGCGCCAGGAATACGGTGAACGCTTCCACCAGCATGAAGTACTTCCCATGCCCCTGTCCCAGCAGCGCATCGCCGACGATGATCATCATGTCGCCGATCGGCGCAGCCGAGCCCGCCGCGCTTTGCATCGTATACCCCGAGTTGAGAAAGTAATTGGCGCAGAAGTACTCGATCAGGTAGCAGAACAGCCCCTGGATCAGCAGAGAAGCAAGTACGGCGATCGGAATGTGTTTCGTCGGGTTCTTGGCTTCGCCTCCCATCGCGGTTACCGATTCAAAGCCCACCAGGATCAGAATTGCCACCGTGGCCTGGATGAACACCCAACTGAACTTGTGCGGAGAGATCACGGACTTCCCAGAGGTGTGCGTCAGCATGTTGCCGCTCGCGTCCTTGTCGGGATAGTCGATGGTGAAGGGAACCGGGTTTCCGGAGGCGTCCTTGGCAGCCACCGGATTGCCGCCCGAGTCGCGAATGACCGAGCCGTCCTTGGGATTGGTTGCGAACTGGTACGTATACGTCGAGAGCGTCTGCGTGTCGTAATTGAACGCCGCTTTGCCGGTCGGATGGTTCATCCGGTAGCCAAGCGCCAGAACGCTGAACACCAGCAACGCCGAGATCTGTATCACGTTGATGGCGATGTTGACGGCCGTCGAAGCGCCCGCGCCTTTCTGCGCGATCCACGCTACGAAGAACGAGAACACAATGGCGACCAGGCCCATGAAGATGGGGCCGGGATTCCCGCCGCTCATGAAATTCGGAAACAGGAAGCCGATCACGTATCCCACGAAGATGCCCGTGGTCGCCACCATCACGCCCGGGTACACCCAGTAATAAAGGTGAGAGCCCCAGCCAACGATGAACTTCGCAATGCGCGCATACTTGAACGCGCCTTCCTTCGAGAGCATGGCCTGCTCGGCGTAGTAATAGCTCGACCCGGTGCCCGGGTACAGCTTGGAGATTTCAGCGTAGGCAACGGCGGTCGCCAGGCAAAGGCCCAGCGCCAGCAGAATACCCCACCACATGGCCGGCGCCGTCGAGGGCTGGCCCGCCGTGCCGGTGGTTGCCTGGATGAAAAACGTCAGCCATAGAAACGCGCCGGGGGCAATCAGCGCCATTGCGTTGCTGGTAAGGCCGGTGAGTCCCAGCGTGGCCTGCATCTGCGGTGCTTTTTGATCTGCCATGAAGCATTCTCCTAGGGTGTGGGTATGGCTCAACCGTCGTTTGTCCGGCTGCTGTCTCCCGGCCGGGATCTATTTGGCTGGATCGTGTGTCCGACCCGCTTTCGATGCGGTCCGCCGTGCTATGTACTGGCTTGCACTGAATCCTAGATTCAATGCAATAAAGATGAAATGAAGAATCGGCTTGGAAGGCAGCTCCGGCGAAAGGTGCCGCAGAAGCTACGCGGTTGCAGCTACTTTTCAATCAGGTTGTGACCGAAGATGAAGCCGACTTCCGCGATCCCGCGTACCTGGTCGGAGTCGGTACCGGTTTTGCCAAAGACCGTGCCCGGCGCATAGCTGCCGGCGTGGGTCCAGGAAACATCGCCGCGGACGAAGAAGCCACCCACCTGAAACGTGGGTGTCCCCGTGATGGAAGTGCCATTGCTGCCCGGGCCAAAGAGCAAGTTGACGGCACCGTCGGAGGTGCTGCCCGATGTGGTGATGTATTCCACGCGTGCCGGAAGAGAGAAACCGTGTTTAAGCGTGCGGCTGATCAATAGCGCACCGCCGTTTGTGGATGCGCCCTTCGCCACTCCAACCTTCGGGTTGGTCGGGACATCGCTGTATTGCCAATACGGCTGAACAATCCACGCGCCCTTGGTGTATGTGTATATAACCGCGTACATCGTGCTGTTGTTTTGCACCGGAGTCGCCGGCGTCTGATAGGCAGTCTGGCCGGTATTCCCCATTCCCGCGAATATCAGGCTATGAGGTCCCTTCACATACGTCAGAGAGCCGCTGAGCCACGAGTACCGGTTGGAGTAATAGCCGTCATTCCAACTGAATGAGGCGGTGAGGTATTTGCCCAGTGTCTGGTTCACCTGGATTCCGCGATTGACCGCGTTCTCCTGGTTCCACAGCAGGCCGCGCTCGATGTTCATGTTCTGGAAAGTAAACGTGTATTCCGCGCCCATCAGCGTAGGCAGCGCGCCGATCAGAAATTGCGTCGTCTTTCCCGCCTGCACTTTTGCGAATGCCACCGGTACAGGCCCGTAGAAGTTGCTGATGGTTTTGTCCGCGGGAAGAAACGGGGTCGCAAGGGAGGGAAGGGTGTAAGCGCCCACCTCAATGAAATATTGAAATTTTCCGTCGGGCTTCTGGATGAAGATCTGGCCGTTGCTCAGCGCCGCCTGTCCAGTGTCGTCGCCGGGAACGTGATTGCTTTGCACCAGGCCAGAGCCGGTGACGATGCCGTTGGCGGCAATCTTGCCCAATGGGCCGGCGTCAAACATCGCCGGGGGTAGCCATTGCAGCGGGCCGGTGACGGAGGGGGTGGTGAGTGGGGCCGGCGCGGCGGGCTGATCCGCCGGAGCGGCGGCAGCGGCCGCCGGTGCGGCCGCGGCGGCGGGAACGGCAGGAGCGGTAGCGGTAGCCTGCGCCTTTGCGGTTCCTGTGGCTGCCAGACCAATTGCGGCAGCAAACGTCACTTGCAGAATCGAATAACGACGAGGAATCATTTCGTCTCACCAGCTTTCTCCACCGATCTGGATGGTGGTCGGTTGAAGTAATTGGAAGTTCATCTCAGGCAAAAGGCCTCCCGTTGCCTGGATGACAGGTTTGGTGACAGGCGAAATTCAAAGCCCAACAGTATGAGATTGCAGGTCCGGGGCCGACGCTGGCTTGAGCTCCTGCCCGCTTCTTTCGGCTCTCTGCGTTGATTGCCGATTGGAAGGGCAATCCAGAATTGAGGTTCACCGTGGCGGTCTCTCCCGGCGGGATACACCAAGAGCGCTGCTGAGAAAAAGTTCATCAGCGGCGACATAAAGAAACAATGAAGATTCCTAACAAAATCGGTTTTATGCCCTGTTTTCCACATGTTTCCGCACTTTCCGATGCGCCGGAATCTCCATCGGCGGCATCCGGTGCGGACGATCCTGCGCGGATTTGCATAAGGATGATGTAAAGAACTGGTAAAATCCTGACAAGCTCACCGAACTCCCGGATTTTGGCGAGTGCGGTGCCTTCAGCTCGAAAGCCTTAACGCCCCCGGCACAGCGGAGCAGCAGACTCCCGACCTTTCGCTGCAGGGCTTGAGGGTTATGGGTTCTGCAGAGCCGCCGGTGAAAATTCCGGAGGCCTTTCGATCTTCGTTCACTGCAATTGCAAAAGCACCGTTGGTTCCACCGGGTGAAAATCCCGTTCAGACCCGACCCGGGAGGGGAGCATTCAATTGGGCCTATCGATTCCGAGGCGAGCCGCTTTGGGCACTCAGCGCGTTCGCCCCGTCGTGCTTTGGCTCGGTCGTTTCCTGCCTGAATCCATTGCCGCGCTCGGCTCAATTATGGTGGCCATCGCGCTCTCCTACGAGTTTCGATGGCCGTGGTATGGATCCCTGCTCACCGGCCTTCTGGCTGCGGGCGTGGCATTGGTCATCTACGGTCTTGCCGTGCGCGCCAGCGAGGCCGACGCCGCCACCCTGCGCATGCGCAGGCTCTGCGAGTTAACCCGCCGCACCCTCGACATCGATGTACATCAGGAGCCCGGCGCCCGATTGGCTGCCCTGGTGCACGAGGTTTTCGAACTCGATGCAGTGGCCGTGTTCGACGCCGATCTGCAGGAGGTGTACAAGGCCGGCCAGTGGAGCATCGATCCGGGCGAACTCGCCCAGAACGTCTACCATTTTGGAACCTCCGATGACGACCGCAAAACCGGGGTAAGCCGGCGCGTGATCCGGCTCGGCGCCGTGCCCATCGGCAGCCTGGTGGTTCGCGGAGAGACCACGCCCCTGGGCAACAGCGCCGTGGCCGCGCTCATCGCCATCACCTTCGATCGCTACCGCGCTCTCGCCAACGAGTCCCGCATCGAAGCGGAACGGGACACCGAACAGCTGCGCGCTACCGTACTCGACGGGCTCGCCCACGACTTCAAAACTCCCCTCACTGCCATTCGCGCCGCCAGCACCGGTCTTGCGGAGATGGGACGCCTTTCTCCTGGGCAGGCTGAAATGGTCACCCTGATTGATGAACAGGCCACGTTGCTCGCGGACCTCACCACCCGCCTGCTCACCACCGCGCGGCCCGAGTCGGACGATGCCTCTGAACCCGCCCCTCAGGTGCTCCTGCGGCTCGCTCCCGAGCGCGTCGACGAACTCATCGAGGAAGCTCTCGAAAGCCTTTCAGACAGCGCCGCCGCAACGCGCGTCAAAGTCGAACTGCCCCGCCAGCCCGTTGTTCTCGATTGCGACCGCCGCCTGTTGGGCATGCTTCTCGCGCAATACCTCGATAACGCCTGTAAGTACGGCGAGTTCGACAGCACCATCACCGTGCGCGTCGAGAAGTCCGTCGATGAGGTGGTCTTCTCCGTCCATAGCTTCGGCCCCTTGATTCCCATGGCCGACCGCGAGCGCATCTTCGATCGCTACTTCCGCTCCACGGCAGCGTCCGGCCAGGTGGCCGGGACGGGTATCGGACTCTCCATCGCCAGGCGCGCCGCGCTTGCGCACGGCGGGTCCGCGTGGGTTGCGAGTGACGAGGCCGAGGGAAATACATTCTTCGCGGCCATTCCCCTCCGCAATTCGCAGCCGCACCCACCCTCAACATTCGAGATCTTCACCGATTGCCATTCGGATGAAGACTTGAACCCCCGGTCTTCTGCTCTTCCCCACCAGGTCCCGGCTCTCGAAAGGAGCAACTCATGACGCCGCCCGTCATCCGCGTTCTTATTGTCGACGATGAACCAGCCATCCGCCGGGCTCTGCGTCCTCCGCTTACCGCCATGGGTTTCGATGTCGTTGAGGTTTCGCGCGGCGAAAAGGCTCTGCAGGTCCTTCGTACCGACAACTTCGACTGCGTTCTCCTCGACGTGAACATGCCTGGGATCGGCGGCCTTGAGACCCTGCGGCGGATTCGCGTCTTCGCGCCCCGCCTGCCTGTCCTCATGTTGACGGTGCGCGACGGCGAAGACGAAAAGGTGCGCGCCCTCGAAATGGGAGCCGACGACTACGTCACCAAGCCATTCAGCCTCCGCGAACTCGTGGCCCGCATGCGCGCCGCCGTGCGCCGTGTCCACGCCCCGGTCCGCACCGAGGAGGATCCCATCGAGATCGGCGAGATCCGCCTCGCGCCCGCGCGCCGCACCGTCACCAGGCGCGGCCAGGCCATTCACCTCACGCGCAAGGAATTCGATATTCTCCACTGCCTCATGAGCCGCGCCGGCCGGGTCGTCACCTACGCTCGCCTGCTCACCGCGGTATGGGGAGCCGACTGCCGCGAAGAAGTGGAATATCTGCGCACGTTTGTTCGCCAGCTGCGCAAGAAGATTGAAGACGATCCGGCGCGTCCCCTTTATCTTCTGACCGACATCTACGTTGGCTATCGCTTTGCCGATGCCCAGATGCTCGAAGAAGCCCACGCCGCGGCCAATGAATCCAACGAGGGATTCGCGGCCAATGCCGGCCCGGAAGCACTCCATGGTCCGGAAAATTCGCCCGTCATCGGCCACGCCTGACCGTGCCGGGCAACATTTCATGCGTGAGAATCTGGCCACACTAGTTGAGGACTTCCGCCGCTATGACCGCGAGATCGCGGTGGTTCGCTTCCAGGGCAACCGGCGCCGCGTGTCCACCTACGGCGATATCGCGTGCCTCGCCGGCCGGTTCGCTTCTCTGCTTGCCCAAAAGAATATTGGTCCCGGGGACCGCGTCATCCTCTGGGCCGAGAACAGCGCCGAATGGATCGCCGCATTTCACGGCTGTATCTTGCGTGGCGTTCTCGTGGTTCCGCTCGATGCGTACGGCAGCGCCGAATTTGCCGCGCGTGTAGCCGCCGACGTCAAGCCGAAACTCGCGGTAGGCGATCACAGCCTTGTGCGCCAATTGCTCAATGACGGAGCCGGGTTCTCGGGGCTAGCCTTTGAAGAATGGCGTGATCAACTGCCCGCGCAGGAATCCGCTCCCGTCCCCGGTCTCGGCCGCGATACGCCATTGCAGATTCTCTTCACCTCCGGCACCACGGGAGAGCCGAAAGGAATCGTCCACACCCACGGCAACGTGCTGGCCAGCGTCGGTCCCATCGAACAGGGCGCCCAGCGTTACATGCGCTACGAGAAGTACGTGCATCCCCTCCGCTTTCTGCACACGTTGCCGCTGAGCCACGTCTTCGGACAGACGATGGGCATCTGGATTCCTCCGCTATTTCGCGCGGAGGTGCACTTCGAGAGCCGTCTCGTCGCCCCGCGCCTGATCGAGACGATCCATCGCGAGCGCATCTCGGTGCTGGCCGCCGTGCCGCGCGTGTTTGCCCTGCTCAAGTCCCACCTTGAGACGACTCATCCGGAATTGCCGGAGCAGATCGCCGCATCGAAGGGCATCCGCGCGTGGAACCGCTGGTGGCGCTTCCGCGCCGTGCATCGCGCCTTTGGTTTGAAGTTCTGGGCGCTCATCTCCGGCGGCGGCGCCTTGCCCCCGACCGTCGAACAGTTCTGGAACGCCCTGGGTTTCGTCGTCGTGCAGGGTTACGGGATGACGGAAACCACCGCCCTCATTACCCTCAATCATCCGTTCAAGGTAGCGCAGGGCACCATCGGCAAGCCGCTTCCCGGGCGCGAGGTAAAGATCGGCCCCGACGGCGAAGTGCTGGTGCGCGGTCCCATGATCTCCACCGCCACCTGGTCGGGCGGCCAGTTGAAACAGCGTGCGGAGGAATGGCTTTCCACCGGCGACCTCGCCGAGGCCGAGCCCACCGGCGAACTCCGCTTTCTGGGCCGCAAAAGCGAAGTCATTGTCACGGGTACGGGTGTCAATATCCATCCCGAGGATCTCGAAGGAGTCATTGAAGAGCAGCCCGGCGTGGCCGCCTGCGCGGTGGTGCCGGTAGAAACTCCGTCCGGCGCAGAGCCGTGCGCGGTGCTCGCCCTCCGCGGGCCCGCCGATCAGGCGGCGGCTGCCATCGCCAACGCCAACCAGCAGCTTGCCGAATTCCAGCGCGTGCGCCGTTGGGTGCTGTGGCCCGAGCCTGATCTGCCGCGAACCTCCACCGGTAAGGTGCGGCGTAAAGCCGTGGCCGCGTGGCTCGCCCAAAACCCGGCAGTTCGCAACGGCTCAACCTCAACCCAAGCGCCTTCGCCGGAATCATCGGATTGGCTGCTCTCGCTCATCGCCCGGATCACCGCCGAAACTCCACCCCCTGGCGGTGATGAGTTGCGTCTCGACGAAGACTTGCATCTCGATAGCCTGGGCCGTGTCCAGCTGGCCTCGGCCATCGAAGAGAAACTCGGGATGGCTTCCGAGAGCGGCCTGCTGGAAACGGTACAAACCCTGGGGCAATTGCGCCAACGGGTGGCCGGACACGGCGCGGTGAACGAGAGCGTCCCGGCCGCGGTTGCAATCCCGGCCACAGCCGCAATCCCGGCCACAGCCGCAATCCCCCGAAATGACGAACCGTCAAATGTTCTCCCCGCAAACCGGGAGCGGCTTACTCCCATCAAACTGCCCCCGCTTCCTTCCGAAACCGGCGACGCATCCGAGCGGCGCGACACCCCGGTCGCCGGGCATACTTCGCAATCGGAGGCGCCGCAACCCATCGCGTCGCGCGAGCGCCGCTATGTGTATCCCCACTGGCCCTGGAGTGCTCCTGTCCAATTCATCCGCACCGCTTTCATCGAAATGGTCATGCGCCCCCTGGTGCGGCTTCTGGCCAAACCTCGCACCTCCTTACCGGACGGCCTTGCCGGCCGCGTCCGCGCGCCCCTGCTCATCATTGCCAACCATGTCACCACCTACGACGGGCCGCTGGTAGAGTACGCGCTTCCCGCGCGGCTGCGGCGCCGCATCGCCGCGGCCATGTCCGGCGAAATGCTCGACGACTTCCGCCATTGCCGCAATCCCGAACACGAAGGCCGCTTTGCCCCATTCGGCCCCCTTGCCTGGTTCCTCCTGACCTTTCTGTTCAATGTCTTTCCGCTGCCCCGCCTGCGCGACTTCCAACGCAGCTTCGCCCATGCGGGGGAGGCGCTTGACCGCGGCTATCACGTACTGGTCTTTCCCGAAGGCACCAGGTCCGCGGCCGGCAGACTGGCGCATTTCCGCCCCGGCATCGGGCTCCTCGTCAAGCAGTCGCAAACCGCAGTGCTGCCGGTCGCAATCACCGGGCTTGGCGAGCTCAAGATCCGCGGCCGCGGCTGGTTCCGCTCCGGAAACATCGAGGTCAGGATTGGCGAACCGGTATCCTTCGGGCCCGACGCGTCGGAGGCCGCCATAACGCAACGCCTGCACGCCGAAGTCGAAAAACTCATCGAAGGCAGGCAGTAGAAAACGGACCCCCGTCCGGGGACAGATTCGCGTAATTGCTATCTCTAATCCCTGTCCCCTGCCTTACCCGCGGGCTTGTAGTAACACGTTCCCCCGGCAACCACCGGCATCCACCGCGCTGATTCCGTGGTCTGCTCTCCCACGCCCAGCATCAGCACGCCATCCCTGGCCGTCAGGGCATAGAGATTCTCCAGGAGGACCCGACGGGTGTCCGGGGCGAAGTAAAGCATCACGTTGCGCAGCAGAATCACATCGAACGGCTGGCTGAAGGGCAACACCGGCGCGCACAGGTTGGCTTGCCGGAAGCTGCACATTGCCCGGGCTTCCTCTCGCACTATCCAGTCCTCGCCCGCGGGTTCGAAGTACTTCACCAGGAAGGGCGCGGGGAGCCCGCGGTTCACCTCGATGCGGTGATAGCGGCCGGCGCGCGCACGCTCCACCACTTCGGCAGAGATATCGGTGGCCTCAATGCGAATGTTCCAGGAATGGATTTGAGGGAAATGCTCGAGCATCAGCATGGCCAGGCTCAGGGCTTCCTGACCGGTGGAACATCCGGCACTCCACAAACGCAGCATCTGCGTGCTTCGCCTGGCTTCGATCAACTGGGGAAGCAAGCTGGTGCGCAACAGCTCGAACGGCCGCTGGTCGCGGAAAAAGCTGGTCTCGTTGATGGTCATGGCTTCGGCTATGGCACGCTCCAGTGCAGGGTCCCGGTGCGTGCGCAGGTGCCTCACCAATTCTTCCAGCCGGCTCATTCCCTGGTTCCGCAGCAGTTTCGCCAACCGCGAATCAAAAAGGTAGTCGCGCGAGGAATCGAGCACGTTTTGCGAATGGCCCTGCACCAGGGTGCGCAGGTAGCCGTAGTCCGCCGGGCTTGCCGTCGCCATGCTCACGCCGTCCTCTGCACGCTGCCGGCCGCCAGGCGAACAATCTCCGGCGCGACCCCGTCGAGCGACAGCACTCGATTGGCCAGCCCGGCGGTTGTCACCGCTCCCGGCATGCCCCAGACTGCGCTCGTGGCGCGGTCCTGAGCGAGGACCGTGCTTCCCGCCGCGCGCAGCAGCCGGCATCCCGCCAGCCCGTCCGATCCCATTCCGGTAAGCACCGCGGCCAGCACTCCCGACCCATAGGCTGTAGCCGCACTGCGAAACAGGACGTCCACCGCCGGCCGGCAGTGATTTTCCGGCGGCCCCTGCGTCAGATGCAGCGTGGGCGCCGCCCCCGCTGACGCGGCCGCCAGCACTTCCATGTGCCAGTTGCCGCGAGCCACAAATATGTTTCCCGCCCGCACCTGGTCGCCCTCCGCCGCCTCCCTTACCTCTAAATGGCAGCGTTCATTCAGCCTTTCCGCCAGCAGCGCGGTGAACAACTCCGGCATGTGCTGTACCACCAGCACCGGCAGAGGAAACCAATCGGGAAGGGCGGGAAGCACCATCTCCAACGCTGCCGGCCCGCCGGTCGATACACCGATAGCCACAACTTTGGGACAACTCTCGCCCCCCGGCAGCTCGTCACCCGCGAACCCCATCGGAAGTACCGGCGCCGGCTTCGGCCCTGCTTCCAGCGCGGAACTCCGCGTCAGCGCCTTGATCTTGGGAATCAAATCCCGGGCCAGTGTGCGAATGCCCTCTTCCCGCCCCGCCTGCCCGCTCGGTTTGGTGACATAGTCCGAAGCGCCGCAGGCCAGCGCTTCGATCGTCACCCGCGCCCCCCGCTGCGTCAGGGAACTGCACATGATCACCGGACCGCGATGGCCGCGCGCGCGCAGCTCCCGCAACGTCGAAAGCCCATCCTTCACCGGCATATCGATGTCCAGCAAAATCAGGTCAGGCTGCAGAGACTCGACGGCGTGCAGAGCCGATTCGCCGTCCGCCGCCGTCCCTGCTACTTGCAGGGAGTCGTCGCTGCAAACCACCGCGCGGATCAGGCTGCGCATCACCGCCGAGTCATCCACGATCAGAATGCGCATTCGCCTTTCCGTTCCCATCGGTCCATACCTTCCCCTGGCCGGCAGCCGCGGAGCATTTCGAGACCCCGCCCTTCACCCGACCCGTGCATTCAATGCCCCTGCCTGCGGCATTCCCGCAGGCGGCTCCTCGTGAACCGGGAATCGTCTGCGAGCAACCGCGCGGCCGCTCCTCACGCCACCCGGGCCAGCCGCATCGGATCCAGGCGCTCCGGATCCAGCATCACCATCAATGCGCTTTTCAGCTTGTAGGCCCCCGCGAAGAGCATCCTCCGCCGCTCGTTGATGGTGGATGGATTGGCTTCGAAATCCGTGGAGCACACCGTGAGCACCTCGCCCACCGAGTCCACCAGCAGCCCGAAGCATCCGCTCGCGCTCTCCACCACCAGCATGTCCTGGGGTCCGTCACGCGCCGGCAGATCGAGCAGTTTTCTCAGGCTCACGGTGGTCAGCACGTCACCCCGGTAATGCACCAGGCCGCCCACGAATCCGGGCGCCAGGGGAACCGGGCGCGGCCGTGTGCCACCCACGATCTCCAGGATGTGCTTGATGGGGACACCGAACAGAACATCGCCCAGGCGCACCGAGCACACTTCGGTCTCGACCGCCGCCGCTTTCTTCTTGCGCGTGGATCGACTACTTCGCAGCCCCGCTGCCGCCGAGCTCATTTCATCGCCTCCGCCACCGCGTTCAACCCCTCGATTTCTGTATGCACCCGCGCCACCGAGCCCAGGTCCACCACGCCCGTCACGCGATCCTTCAGCAGGGTTATGCCCGTAGCCACCTGGTTCGTTCCGCCTTCAAAAACCCGGCTGCCGGCGGCTACATCCAGCACGTGCTCCACCGCGATCCCCACCTGGCGGTCGCCCTCACGGCAGATCACCACGACCACCGGCGTTGCCCGGTTCGCGTGCGCCGCAGCCAGCACTCCGCCCGCGTCTTCCACCGGCACCAGTTGTCCTGCGAAGTTCAGCACCGCCCGGCTGCCGATGGACTCGATGCGTGCCGCCGGAAGCTGCTCGATTCGAATCACGCGGTCCAGCGGGATGGCCGCCTGCCGCCCCGCCATTTCCACCAGCAGGAATTCGCTCTCCGAGCCGCCCCCGGCGTCCACCTCGTTTTCCCCACCCGCCTCGTCCTCCGCACTGATGCGGATTCCCGCCCGCATGGCGATCGCCCCGGGATCGAGAATCAAGGCCAGTTCGGCATTGCCCAGCAACGTGGCGCCCGAATACAGCCCGATCCCTTTCAGAACAGGGCTCAACGGCTTCACCACGATTTCTTCCGGATCGTCCAGCCCATCCACCACCAGCCCGAATTGTCTTCCATCCGCTTCCAGCACCGCGATGAACTTCTCCCCGCCGCTCGTCCCGTTCCTGGTCTCCTCCGGCATCAGCATGCGGTCCAGGAACACCAGTGGCAGCAGCTTGCCCCGCAGACGATGCAGAGGCGCCTCCTCGATCCACTCGATGGCCGCCGAGGGGTCGTTCGGTGCAACGTGAACCAATTCCGAGATCGCGGCCTGCGGAACCGCAAAACTCTGGCCGGCGCTGCGTACGATCAGGGCCGGAACGATCGCCAGCGTCAGCGGGATCCGCAGCCGCAACGTCGTGCCATTGCCGGGCCGCGACTCCAGCTCGACCTTTCCCCCGATCCTCTCCACGTTGGTGCGCACCACGTCCATGCCCACCCCGCGTCCGCTCACGCTGGTCACCGCCGCAGCTGTCGAAAAACCCGCCATGAAAATCAGTTGCAGCAACTCCCGATCGGACTGTTGCGCGGCCCGTTCCTCGGTGATCAGGCCCCGCTCGATGGCCTTGGTCCGAATCCTCTCCACGGAGATGCCGGCTCCGTCATCGCTGACCTCGATGATGACGTGGCTCCCTTCCTGCGCCGCCCGCAGCCGCAGCGTTCCCTCGGGGTCTTTTCCGGCCGCCTCTCGATCCTCTGGCGGCTCGATACCGTGGTCGAGCGCATTACGCACCGCGTGCGTCAGCGGGTCCTTGATGGCCTCCAGGAGGCTCTTGTCCAGCTCCGTGTCCTGGCCTTCCAGTTCCAGGCGCACCTTGCGACCCAGCGTGCGGCACAAATCGCGCACCATCCGCGGCATCTTGGAAAAGATGTTCGACACCGGCTGCATCCGCGCCTTCATCACCGCTTCTCTCAGGTCCGCCGTCACCATGTCCAGGCGCCGCGAGAGCAGCGTCATCCTGGCATCGGCGGCCGTGGCCTGCAGAACCTGGTTGCGGGTGAGCACCAGCTCTCCCACCAGGTTCATCATCCGGTTGAGCAGGGTGATGTCCACCCGCAGCGTGCTTTCGGCGGCTGACATGGAACGGGGAGCCCCGGGTACGTCGGGCGCCGGGGTAGCGGGCCCTTCCCCTGCCCGTTTCTCCGGCTCCGGCGAGCGGGTTTCCGCCGGAGCCTTAGGAATCTCCGCAACCGTGCGATCTCGGCCGGCCCCCGCGTGCAGCGACGATTTGGCTCGCACTTCCGCGGGAACCTGTAATTCGTTCAGCCGGTCAATCAGTGCTTCATCCCCGCTTTCCCCTTCGGCCCCCTCGCACTCAATGCTCTTCAGGATCAGGCGCAATCCATCCAGAAGCTGCAGAAGCCCGGTAATCACCGCCCCATCCGCCGCCATCTTGCCATCCCGCAAAAGGCTCAACAGGTTTTCGCCCGCGTGCGCCAGTTTCTCGAGCCGCTGAAAGCCCAAAAAACCGGTTGTCCCCTTGATCGTGTGCACCGCGCGAAAAATCTCCGCCAGCAGCGCGGTGTCGCCCGGCCGTGTCTCGAGTTCGGTCAGGCACCGCTCCATCCGGTCCAGCCCTTCCTGGCTCTCTATCAGGAATTCCCTCGTCAGCTCGTCCATCCGTACCGTCCGTCCGTCTGCCACTTGCCGTCCTCGACGGGCGGCGCGACCCTCAGTGTGCTTATCGGAGAAAAGGGAATTGACTTGAACGTGGGCACAGCGATGGGAATGGCTCAAAGCGAAAAACTGGCTTCCCCGCCGCGCTCAGGTGTACAAGCTCTGCGGCCATGCATTACGTTCAAACTTCAGCCCTCCAGAGGAGTTCGATCCTTGCCTACCGACCTTGACGCCGCGCTCCAGGCTCTTCTCGATGAGGCACGCGCCGCGGCGCGGAACTCCTACTCGCCCTACTCCGGTTTCAAAGTGGGGGCGGCTCTGCGCCTGACCAGCGGCGCCGTCGTGACCGGGACCAACGTGGAGAACGTGAGCTACGGCGTCACCATCTGCGCCGAGCGTTCCGCCCTGGTGCGTGCGGTATCGGAATTCGGCCCCGCGATCCGCATCGCCGCCGTCGCTGTAGCCAATCTGAACAACGCCGCCAGCCCGCCCTGTGGCGCCTGCCGCCAGATGCTGGCCGAATTCGTGCTGCCCGACGCGCCCATAGCCTTTCCCGCAGCCGACGGGGTGCGGGTGATGAGCTTCTCCGAAATTCTTCCCCTCGCGTTTGATATGAAACTCAAGTGAGGCACAATACTCCATGAAGGCGAAATCAGCCGGCGCACCTCCCATTTCTGCACCCCTCCACACCATCGACCTGATCCGCAAAAAACGCGATGGCGGTGGGCTCGATGCCCGCGAAATCGCATTTCTTGTCGCCGGCGCGGCCAACTCCTCCATTCCCCCCGAGCAGCTGTCCGCATGGTTGATGGCGACGCTCCTGCGAGGGCTTTCACTGGCCGAGATTCGCGACCTCACCCTCGCCATGCGCGACTCCGGCGAACGGTTCGATTCTTCCCGCCTCGGCCGCGTCGCCGTCGACAAGCACTCCAGCGGCGGCGTAGGCGACAAGACCAGCTTCCTGGTCGCCCCCATGGCCGCCGCCTGTGGCCTGGCCGTCCCCATGATCAGTGGACGCGCACTGGGCCATACCGGCGGTACCCTCGACAAGCTGGAATCCATCCCCGGTTATCGCACCGCCCTGTCGCTCTCCGAATTCGAGACGGTGCTCCGCAAATGCGGCGCCTCCATCGTCAGCCAGACGCTCTCCCTGGTGCCGGCCGACCGCGTGCTCTACTCTCTCCGCGACCGCACCGGTACCGTCGAAAGCCCCGGCCTCATCTGCTCCTCCATTCTCAGCAAAAAACTGGCGGCGGGCCTCCATGCGCTGGTGCTCGACGTTAAAACCGGGTCGGGCGCATTTCTGCGCATACGCCAGGACGCCGAATACCTCGCCGCGCTAATGGTTGCCACCGCCGAAGCCGCCGGCACACGCACCGTCGCCCTTCTCACCGACATGGGCCAACCCCTCGGCCATGCCGCCGGCAACTGGATAGAAATCGCCGAATGCCTCGAACTCCTCCGCGGCCGCCGCCCCGCGCATAGTGAGGACCTGCGCCAACTCTCCCTGGCCCTGGCCGGGTGGATGATCCATCTCGGTGGCAAGGCACCCTCCGCCGAAACCGGATGTCGCCTCGCGGAGGCCTCTCTCACCGACGGTTCCGCGCTCGCCGTCTTCACCAAGATGGTCGATGCCCACGGCGCCGACATCTCCCTCTTCGACGATGCCGACTCCTTCCATAAGCCGAACGTGACAAAGGTGCTCGACGCGTGGGAAACGGGCTACGTCGCAGATATGGACACCACCGCCATCGGTTGGGCCGTACAGCGCACCGGCGCCGGCCGCGAACCCGCCGGCCAATCCGCAACCCCCCGCGAATCCATAGGGTTGGAACCCGTCGATCCCCATGCCGGCATTCTCTTTCATGCCCGCCGCGGAGACCCTGTCGAAAGAGGCCGCCCGCTAGCCACCCTCTACGCCACCACCCCGGAAAAACTCGCCGAATCCATCGCCCTGCTGCAACAGGCAATCACCATCGGAAAATCCCGCCCCGCCGAAGTCCCTCCGCTCATCCACCAGGTCTTCACCCGTGAAAATGCGGAAGCCTATATTGCCGATGCTGATAAGGTTAGAAAGACAGCTTCTAGCTCCTAGCTTCCCGCCTCTAGCTCTCGCGTGAGTCGGTGGCCGTGTCACTTCATTGGACGTGGGTGTTCCGCCTCGATGAATTTGACCCAGAGTTCGAAAGCTAATGGCTTATAGCTGAAGTGAAAAAGCTATGAACTATGAGCTAGAAGCTGGCAGCCAGAAGCTGCTTTGGAGCGCCCTTGGCTCGATTTACCGGACTGCTCGGAATCATCGCTGTGCTCGCCGCTGCCTGGCTCGGTTCTACGAATCGCCGCCACATCCGCTGGCGCACCATCGCCTGGGGACTCGGCCTGCAGATCACTTTCGCTTTCCTGGTCCTGCGCTTCGATTTCGGAGAGCGCTCGATGGCGTGGGCCGGCGACGTCGTTACCAGAATGCTTTCCGCCACCTTCGCCGGAACGCGCATCCTCTTCGGGGAACTCGGCCTGCCCAACGCCGGCGCCTTCGGCAAAGCCATCGCCCCCGCCTCCGGCTCCATCTTCGCGTTCCAGGTCCTGCCCACCATCATCTTCATCTCCGCATTCTTTGCCGTCCTCTATCACATAGGGCTCATGCAAATCATCATCCGCGCCATGGCCTGGGTCATGCTCAAGACCATGCGCATTTCCGGCGCCGAGAGCATGAACGTGGCCGCCAGCATCTTCATGGGACAGACCGAAGCCCCCCTCACCATCCGCCCGTTCCTGGCCCGCGCCACGCGCAGTGAATTAATGACCATCATGACCAGCGGCATGGCCCACGTATCGGGCGGCATCATGGCCATGTACATCTCCCAGGGTGTCGAGGCGCGGCATCTTCTTTCCGCGGTCATCATGACCTCGCCTGGCACTATCCTCATGGCCAAGATGCTGGTGCCCGAAACCGCGGTGCCCGACACCGAGGGCCGCGTCATCATTCCCAAAAGCGAGGAACACAAAGAAGAAAACCTGATTGGCGCCATCGCTCGCGGCACCATCGACGGCGGCAAACTGGCCATGAACGTGGCCATTATGCTGATCTCCTTCCTGGCCCTTGTAGCCCTCCTCGACATGCTGCTGGCTTGGGTGCACGGGGGCGTGCCGTGGTTCCCGTCGAGCTTGGGCCAGATCCTGGGCTTCGTCTTCGCCCCCATCGCCTGGCTCATCGGCGTCCCCTGGCATGATGCTGGCGCCATCGGCAACCTTCTCGGAACCCGCATGGCGCTCAACGAAGTCATCGCTTACATCGGACTCGGCGCCCAGAGAGCCTCGCTCTCCCCGCGCTCGTTTACCATCGCCACCTTCGCCCTGTGCGGCTTTGCCAACCTCGGCTCCATCGGCATGCAGATCGGTGGCATCGGCGCCCTCGTTCCCGAGCGCCGCAATGACCTCGCGAAACTTGGCGTTCGCGCCATGCTCGCGGGCACCATGGCGAACCTGATCTCGGCCTCCATTGCGGGAATCTTTCTGGGATAGACTCGCGGGAAACAGCTCAGCAAAAGTGAGACTGTCGAAAATTCCAATAAGGAAGCCCCGGTTAGCAGCCGGGGCTTCCTTGTGATTCAGATTGGGTGCTCTCAGGAAGAGCACGCCTGCGAAGTGTGTTTAACATACTGCGAAAACGGCCATTTCGGCAAGTCTGACGCCTAGTTTCCGGATTCAGGTTCCTGTTTTGGAAACTCAAAACGCGTTGGACACCTGCGGAAGATGCGCGGACGCCAGAACGTCAACATCTATCCATTCACCATCACTGTTGGATCGGATGGTGCAACTGGGACGAAATAACATCGACCACAGAGAAGACCATTCGTGTAATCGGCGCCTCATCTCGCGAATCGCGCCATTCCCCGCGCCTTTGCCTTGGCGGCTTCCTCGTCCCGGTTGCGCTGGGGGGCGGTTGTCTCCATGGACCGCAACAGCCGCGCCGATGCTGCCGCGACCTCGTCGACCGCCCCTTCGAACGCCGCCTGGTTGGCGTGCGACGGTTTCTGGAACCCGCTGATCTTGCGCACGAATTGCAGCGACGCCGCGCGGATTTCCTCATCCGTCACCGGCGGATCGAAATTGAATAGCAGCTTGATATTCCGGCACATTCCCTTGTCCCTCGCGGTCTGATCTTTGCGTCCTGATACTGCTCAGCCACATTATTCGTTCCCTCGTGCCCGGTCGGCAACCAACCGCCGCCTTTGCGGACGAAAGCAACGTCCCTTATGCACGCGTGCTTCCAACGTTCAGGTCTGAGATTCCCCGCCCCATCGAGGGCGATTCAATACGCCACCGGCTCTCCGCCAGCTTCTGCCGCAGAGCCGCGTAGGAGGGCCATGGCAACTTTTTCCCCGGCCGCGCATCCCACCCTTGCTCCTCGACGGCGGCGGTTCTTATGGATCGCATTCGCCATCGGATTCCTCATCGGAGCCGCCGTTGGCTTCTACTTCATCAGCGCTAACTGGCCTTACCGTTATCGCAAGATCAAGCCCATGCTGGAAGACGCCCTCGCCAGCCAACTCGAAATTACTTCGTATCACCGCACCTACTTCCCCAACCCCGGGTTCGTCGCCACCGGCCTCACCCTGCGGCGAAAATCGGCGCCCAACCTTCCTCCCCTGGGGCACGCGCAAATGATGGCGGTGCAGGGCCGCTGGAGCGATTTGCTCCTGCTGCGCCGGCGGGTGCAAACCGTCGAACTCACCGGTCTGCACATCGTCGTTCCCCCCATTGGAAGCCAGGCCAATCGCCAGAATTTCCCGCCCGGGAGCAGCTCCGACTTCGCCGGCCCCGACACCGCCATCGATATGTTCAAGATCCACAACTCCATCCTGGAGATCATGGAGAATAACGGCAAGCGGCTCATCTTCCCGGTGCGCGAACTGGCCTTTGCGCATTTTGAAAAAGACAAGGTGATGAACTATACGCTCGACATGCAGAACGCCATCCCCTCCGGCCGCATCCAGTCGCGCGGAGCCTTCGGTCCGCTGAATGCCAAACAGATGGCAATCACACCGGTGTCCGGCACCTTCACCTTCACGCAAGTCAACCTGCACGATGTAGGCGACATCTCCGGAACGCTTTCAGCGAAGGGCCAGTTCCGTGGCCAGTTAGGCGCGCTGGAGGCGCAGGCGGATTCACTTACGCCCAATTTCGCGGTCGACGGCGGCAGGCCCACGCCGGTGGCTGGTTCCATCGAGTGCACCGTGAACGGAACCAATGGCGAAGTGTCGATGCACAATATCGAACTGCGCACCGGGCAAACCACCATACACGCCATCGGCAGCGTGCAGGGCTCGCCCAAGGCAACCAACATCGACATCGACGTGAATCGCGGGCGCGCCCAGGATGTGATGCGGCCCTTCATGCGCAAGGAGGTCCCCATTACTGGTACTGTGTGGCTCCGCAGCCATGCCTTCCTGGAGCCTGAGGCAAACGGCGGCGGGTTTTTGCACCGCTTACATCTCAGCGGCGTATTCGATGTTCCCGCGGAGCGCGTTACTGATCGGAAGACCGAAAAGAGCCTTACCGATTTCAGTCATCGCGCCGAGGGCACGAAAGATCCCGATTCCGATGAGACCTCCGCAACCGCCGACACGCTCTCGTCCTTGAAAGGCCCCGCGCAGATTCAGGACGGGGTTGCCTCCAGCAAGCACCTTGCTTTTCAGATCCCCGGCGCCCGGGCCGATCTCACCGGAACCTTCAACTTCCATAACAAGGTGGTGCACCTGGTCGGAAACCTGCGCATGGACACCGACATCTCCCACACCACGACGGGATTCAAGTCATTTCTGCTTAAGCCCCTCGCGCCGTTCTTCAAAAAGAAACATGCCGGCGCCCTGGTTCCCAT
Organism: Occallatibacter sp.; assembly: GCA_036502905.1. GTDB lineage: Bacteria > Acidobacteriota > Terriglobia > Terriglobales > Acidobacteriaceae > Telmatobacter. Next base: position 24,757 of record DASXXV010000073.1, read on the forward strand.
CGCCGTCACCGGCCAACCCGGTCATTACCAGGTCACCCAGGACCTCGGGCACAACAAATAGCCACTGCGGCAGATAGCACTACTGGCCTGCGGTGAATTGCCGCACCGCCTCAGCCGCGCTCCACCATCCGCGTTCGCCGCATCCGGAAAAACACCGTCAGCATGGTCACCGTTCCGCAACTCAACAGGCTGGCCGCCATGCCCAGAATGAGCGAAAGGTCCCGCTGATAAACCCCATGAACGATCCCGATGGCTTGCAGCACGCTGAACCCCCCAAACGTGATCAGCGATATGCCTTCGTCGCTCTTCTTGCGCCACACAGCGATCGCTTGGGGCACGAAGAGCAGGGCATTGCATAAAAGCCCCAGCCCGAAAACAACCGCCACAAATTCCTTCATTCCTGCCCTCCCCACCACACTTCTTTATTCCTGCCTTCATCGCTTGCCGGCTCCCGCGGACCCGGACGGCATCGCGCGCCACCATCCGTCCCTCGCCCATGAGGGAATTTTTTGCCCGGCAGACATCCATTTTTACACCCGAATCGCGCATTTTTTGCATTCTAAGTCTTTGGATTTAATAATTTTATGCCCATAAACCGGCCACTCAGGCAGGCGCCGCATCATAGCCTTCTGGAGGTTACGGTCTGATGAACAAGATCGCTTGGTTGGTGGCTGCCGCGGCGATCATTACCGGGTTGGGCGCCGCCGTGGTTCCGGTCACCGGGGATCGTATTGAGGACGCTCACGCCCAGGAACTGGCCCCTCCCCCCGCGCAGCCGGAGCTCAAGGTCGCTCCCGCCACCCCCATCGCCGAGAAGAAGGCTGAGCTCGGCGACGACCAGACATGGAACCCCGAGTGGGACCTGTGGATTGAAGCCGCTCTGCCCGCCGATCTGCTCTCCCCTAAAGTTGCCCGGTCCGTCAAGCCCTTCTGTCCGCGTTTCACCGCGCTCGCCGAAGGCGACAAGCGCGCCTTCTGGGCCTACTTCTTCCAGGCGCTCGCCGGAGCCGAAGCCGGCCTGGTTCCGACCCGCGATGTGCGCCACATGGACCCGGTTCTGCAAGTGAAGGACGACGTCACCCACCGCATGATCCGACAGGAAGGACTTCTGCAACTCACCTACATGGACCAGGAACGCTATGGCTGCGACTTTGACTGGGAGAAAGACAAGGAACTTGACGTTCATGATGCCCGCAAGACCATCCTGCAGCCTAAGAACAACTTGCTTTGCGGCGTGAACATTATCCGCAACCAGTTGATTGACCAGCACAAGCCGCTATTGAGCCCGACCAGCTATTTTGCGACCCTGCAGCCCGGGACCATCAGTGTGAAAGTCTTCCTCAAACAAATGGCCAATGTGCCCGCGGTCTGCCGGCGACCGGTTCACACCGAACCTCAATCGGTTCCTCAGACCCGGGTGGCAGAACAAGCGCCTGCAGCCCCCGCGCCCCCGGCGGCTTCGGCACTCAGGTCTGGGCCGGAAGAACAATCCTCGGCGATTCTGCCGCACTGAACCCGGGGCATTGATCCTGCATTCGATCCCCGGCGACCGGGTTGCAGCGGCCATTTGCCGCCTGGCCGCCACAGCGGTCCCAGATTCTAAAATTCCAGCCACTTAAAGCCAATCTCTTCTTCAATTTCCCTGCAACTTGAATGCTCCCTGGGGAATCGGTATACTGAGAAGAGAATATACGACCAAAACTGTCGTATATCCGTTCCGTAAGATTCGAGGTCGGATCGGGCAGCGCGCATCGCGGCTTCCCCGATCCAGCCCTCCAGAGGAGATTCGATGGCGTCGAGCGTCGACACGATTCGTGACATTGCCCTGCAGGATTACAAGTGGGGCTTTGTCACCGATATTGAGCACGAGAGCATTCCCAAGGGCCTGAGCGAAGACATCATTCGCCTGATTTCGGCCAAGAAGCATGAGCCGCAGTTCATGCTGGATTGGCGCCTGAAAGCGTACCGCCACTGGGTAACGCTCGAGCAGGCCGAGGCCGAGCCGCAATGGGCCAACGTGAAGTACGGTCCCATCGACTACCAGGACATTTCCTACTATTCGGCTCCCACGCAGAAGCCCAATATAAATAGCCTGGACGAGTTGGACCCGGAAATCCTGCGCACCTATGAGAAACTCGGCATTCCCCTCCTCGAACAGCAGCGCCTGGCCGGCGTAGCCGTGGACGCGGTGTTCGACAGCGTGTCTGTGGCCACCACGTTCAAAGAGAAGCTGGCCGAAGTGGGTGTCATTTTCTGCTCGTTCTCTGAGGCGGTGAAGAACCACCCGGAACTGGTGAAAAAGTATCTGGGCACGGTCGTGCCCCATACCGATAACTTTTTTGCCGCATTGAATTCCGCCGTCTTCAGCGACGGCTCGTTTGTTTACGTGCCCAAGGGCGTGCGCTGCCCCATGGAGCTTTCCACCTACTTCCGCATCAACGCCGCGGAGACCGGTCAGTTCGAACGTACCCTCATCATCGCCGACGAAGGCGCCTACGTTAGCTATCTCGAAGGCTGCACCGCACCCATCCGCGACGAAAACCAGTTGCATGCCGCGGTGGTAGAACTGATCGCCCTCGACAACGCCCAAATCAAATACTCCACGGTGCAGAACTGGTACCCGGGGGACAAGGAAGGCCGGGGCGGAATCTACAACTTCGTCACCAAGCGCGGCAAGTGCCTCGGCAAGAATTCGAAAATCTCCTGGACCCAGGTCGAGACCGGCTCCGCCATCACCTGGAAATATCCCGGCTGCATCCTGCAGGGCGACAACTCCGTGGGTGAGTTCTACTCCGTGGCGCTGACCAACAACTACCAGCAGGCCGATACCGGCACCAAGATGATCCACATCGGCAAGAACACCCGCTCCACCATCGTGTCGAAGGGTATCTCCGCCGGCCACGGCCAGAACACCTACCGCGGCATGGTCAAGATCCTGAAAGGGGCGACGGGCGCGCGCAACTATACCCAGTGCGATTCGCTGCTGGTCGGCGACAAGTGCGGCGCCCACACTTTCCCCTACATCGAGGTGAAGAACTCGACGGCGCACATGGAGCACGAAGCGTCCACGTCGAAAATCGGCGAAGACCAGATCTTCTATCTCCAGCAGCGCGGCCTCAAGTTGGAAGACGCCGTTTCCATGATCGTCAACGGCTTCTGCAAACAGGTGTTCCGCGAACTGCCGATGGAATTTGCCGTGGAAGCCCAGAAACTGCTCGGCATCAGCCTGGAAGGCAGCGTCGGGTAAAGCGCCTCGCTCGGCTTCTGGATTTCTCCTGAGCGAAGCGAAGCACCTGCTCTTCGGCTCGGAACGAGTTTTGAAACAGGCGCAGTCTTGCGGCAACCGGCAAGGCAGAGTTTTGTAACAGGGCACGATTCTATGCGTGCCGCAACGAATCGAAAAGGACGAGGGCGTTAGCCCCTGGGGGAACTTTCCCGGGCAGCCCGACGAGGTAAAGATGAGTCTTCTGGAAATCAGGAATCTGCACGCCGAGGTCGACGGGAACGAAATTCTCAAGGGCATCGACCTGACCATCAATCCCGGCGAAGTGCATTCCATCATGGGCCCCAACGGGTCGGGCAAGAGCACCCTGGCGCAGGTGTTGTCGCGCCGCGAAGCCTACCACGTGACCGAGGGCGAGGTGCTCTTCAACGGCAAGAACCTGCTGGAAATGAAACCCGAAGAGGCCGCGCGCGAAGGCGTGTTCCTGGCCTTCCAGTATCCCGTCGAGATTCCCGGCATCGGCAACGCCTACTTCCTGCGTAGCGCCCTCAACGCCATCCGCACCCATCGCGGCGAGGAGGAACTCGACGCCATGGATTTCATTCCCTTCTATCGCGAGAAAATGAACCTGCTCGAAATGGACGAGCGCCTCATGAGCCGCTCGGTGAATGAAGGCTTCTCCGGCGGCGAAAAGAAGCGCAACGAGATCCTGCAGATGGCGGTGCTCGAGCCCCGGCTGGCAATCCTCGACGAAACGGACTCCGGGCTGGATATCGATGCCCTCCGCATCGTCGCCCAGGGCGTCAATGCGATGCGCTCGCCGGACCGCTCCATGCTGGTCGTCACCCATTATCAGCGCCTGCTCAACTACATCGTTCCCGATTTCGTTCACGTCCTTGTCGATGGGCGCATCGTGCGCTCCGGCGGCAAGGAACTGGCCTTCGAACTCGAAGACAAGGGCTACGGCGGGATCGAGAACGCACCGGTGACGGCTACCCCGGTACGGGTATGAGAGGAGCGGGAATGGCACAGGTTGCTCAACTCGACACTTATCTCGCGGCCTTCACCGATTTCGCGCGCGACACCGCCGGCTCCCCGGAGTGGCTGCGCGACCTGAGGAATTCCGCGTTTGCGCGATTCTCGTCCACGGGGTTTCCTACCCTGCGTGACGAAGACTGGCGATTTACCAGCCTCGCTCCCCTCACGCGCACTCCCTTTCGCCTGGCGCGGGGCAGCGCCCACCCCTTCACGGTTTCGGATTTGGTGCAGTGGCGCATGGAAGGCGCGGCGGCCCGGCTCGTCTTTGTCGACGGGCGCTTGGAGCCGGCGTTGTCTAACTGGGCCGCGCTGCCCCGGGGTGTCACGGTGAACGGTCTCGCCAAGGAGATCGCCGCGCAGCCCCATACCCTCGCGACGCACTTCGGCCGCTATCTCGATATCGATCGCGATCCTTTTGCCGCCCTGAACACCGCGTTTGCCGAGGACGGAGCTTACATCCACATCAGCCGCGGCGTGGTGCTCGAACAGCCCATCCATCTGCTCTTCGTTTCCACCGCCGGCTCGTCTCCCGCCATGACCCATCCTCGTAACCTCATCGTGGTCGAAGACGAAGGTCAGGCCACCATCATCGAGGACTACGTTTCCCACGGCGACTCCACGCCGGCATTCTCCAACGCGGTCACGGAACTGGTTGCGGGCGGAAGCGCCAACGTCCAGCACATCATGATTGAGCGAGAGCACCTGCAGACCTTCAACTTCTCCACCCTCCGCATTGAGCAGGCGCGCAGCGCCAATGTCGCCTCCCACTCGCTCCTGCTGGGTGGCGCACTCGTGCGTAATAACGTGCATCCCGTTCTGCATGGCCAGGGCGGAGAGTGCATGATCAACGGCCTCTTCATCGGCAGTGCGCGCCAGCACCTCGACAACTACATGCTGGTCGAGCATGCCAGCCCCCATTGCGCCAGCCGCCAGTTCTACAACGGCATCCTGGATCAGCAGGCGCACGGCGTCTTCCACGGCCGCATCGTGGTGCACAAGGATGCCCAGAAGACCGACGCCAAGCAGACCAATCGCAACCTGCTGCTCAACGACGATGCCCAGATCGACACCAAGCCGCAGCTTGAGATCTACGCCGACGACGTGAAATGCACTCACGGCGCCACCATCGGCCAGATTGAGGAAAATGCGCTTTTTTATCTCCGTTCGCGCGGTCTCGGCGAGATGGAAGCGCGCCGCCTGTTGCTCGAGGCGTTCGCCGGCGAGTGTATTGAGCGCATGAAGCCCGGCGCGGCCCGCGAATATACCGAATCGATCGTTTTCGAACGCCTGCTGAGTGTGGCCAACTCCGTTTCGTCCGCCAAAAGCGGCGCCTCCGGGCAACGCGAGCGGAATTGGGAGGAGGTTGGATGAGTGCCCAGGCTGCAGTGCCCCGGTTGTCGCATACGGCGGCTCGTGATATTCCGTCCCCGCAGTTCGACGTCGAGAAAATCCGCGCCGATTTCCCCATTCTGAGTCAGCGCGTTCACGGCCGGCCCCTGGTGTATCTCGATAACGCGGCAACTTCGCAAAAGCCGAAGGCCGTCATCCAGGCCATCGCCGATTATTACCTGTACGACAACGCTAACATCCATCGCGGCGTGCACCTGCTCTCGCAGCGCGCCACCGATGCATACGAAGCCACTCGTGCGGCCGTCCGCCGTTTCATTAACGCCCGCAACTCCAGCGAAATCGTCTACGTCCGCGGCACCACCGAAGCCATCAACCTGGTCGTGCAAACCTTCGGCCGGGAGCGCGTTCAGCGCGGGGACGAAGTGCTGATCACCGCCATGGAACACCACTCCAACATCGTTCCGTGGCAGATGCTGTGCGAGGAAAAGGGCGCAAAGCTGCGGGTGGCCCCCATCAACGATCGCGGCGAACTGCTGCTGGACGAATACGAGAAATTGCTCGGTCCCGGCACCCGCATCGCGGCCGTCTCCCACGTCTCCAACGCGCTCGGCACCATCAACCCGCTAAAGGAAATGATCCGCATGGCCCACGCCCGCGGCGTTCCTGTCCTGGTGGACGGCGCCCAGGCCGTTCCCCACATGCGCGTCGACGTTCAGGATCTCGACTGCGACTTCTACGCCTTCTCCGCCCACAAGATGTACGGTCCCACCGGCATGGGCGTTCTGTACGGCAAATCCGAGCTTCTGGAGGCCATGCCTCCTTACCAGGGCGGCGGCGACATGATCAGCTCCGTCACCTTCGAAAAGACCACCTACAACAAGGTCCCCCACAAGTTCGAAGCCGGCACGCCCGATATTGCCGGAGTCGTCGGCCTGAACGCGGCCATTGCCTACATGGAGAGCATCGGCATCGACGCCATCGGCGCCCACGAGCACGACCTGTTGTTGTATGGAACCCAACGCCTCGAAGCGACGCCCGGCATCCGCCTCATCGGCACTGCCGGCAGCAAGGCAAGCGTACTGTCCTTCGTCCTTGAGGACATTCATCCCCACGACATCGGCACCATCCTCGACCAGGAAGGCATCGCCGTCCGCACCGGCCACCATTGCGCGCAGCCGGTCATGGACTTCTTCTGCATCCCGGCAACGGTGCGCGCCTCGCTGGCGGTCTACAACACCAAAGAAGAGATCGATGCGCTCATTCAGGGCATCGAACGAGTGAAGGAGATGCTGGGCTGATGGCCGAACTCCGCGACCTCTATCAGGAAGTGATTCTCGAACACGCCAAGGCTCCCCGCAATTACCGCGAGCAGCCCGCGCCTGCCGCCAAGGCCGAAGGCCACAATCCCCTTTGCGGCGACCGCTGCACCGTGTTCATCAACGCCCAGGGCGGCGTCATCAAGGACATTTCCTTCCAGGGCAACGGCTGCGCCATCTCCAAGGCCTCCGCCTCCATGATGACCCAGAGCCTCAAAGGCAAGACCCTCGAGGAAGCCGAAGCCATGTTCAAGAGCTTTCATGGCATGGTAACCGGCCAGAAAAAAGAGGGAGAAGCGGCGGACATGGGAAAGCTGAAAGTGTTTGCCGGCGTCTCCGAGTTCCCCGCGCGCGTAAAGTGCGCGACCCTGGCATGGCACACGCTCGAGGCCGCCTTGCACGGCGACCAGAAGCCGATTTCGACCGAGTAGCAGACCATGGCGAATTTCGCAGCAGACAAAATTGAGCTACGGCGCGACTGCGAGGTCATCGCGGTTCCCAGCGGCCAGAAGCAGACGCTTCCCGCCGGAACGCCGGTGCGTATCATGCAGACCCGCGGCGGCGCCTTCACCGTCTCCAATGACATTCATGCCATGTTCCGCATCGACGGCGCCGATGCCGAAGCGCTGGGGCTCGCTCCCCCCAAAAACAGCGCCCCGCCGGCCCAGGGTCCGCTTACGGACGAGCTGGTCACCAAGACCTTGAAAACCGTCTACGATCCCGAACTGCCGGTGAATGTTGTCGATCTGGGCCTCATCTACGCAAGCGACATCGTGACCAGCGAACAGGGCGGCAAGACGATATCCGTTCGCATGGCCATGACCTCTCCCGGCTGTGGCATGAGCAACGTGCTTAAGGCCGACGTGGAGACGAAGCTCAAGCGCCTGCCGGAAGTCAGCGACGTCCGTGTTGAGGTCGTCTTCGATCCGCCCTGGACTCCCGCCCGCATGTCCGAAGGCGCGCGCCTGCAACTCGGCATGGATCTCGACGATCCCCGCGGCCCCGGCCTCATCCAGATCGGCCGCTTCTAATTTCCCTCCCGCATCGTTGCCCGCATTTGCGCAATCGTTTGCGTCCCTACGGTCCCGCCCGATAGACTTTTACGCGTGCGAATAGTGCCTCCTGCCATTCGCAGCGAACTTCTCCACCCGAAGGAAAACATACAACACCGCTTCGAGTGCGGTTTAAACCCGTTTGCGGTTCTGCGAACGGCAATTCACTCTACGAGGTTTCCCTTGCGCCTGGTACGAAGCTGTCTCATCGTGGCCTGCACCGTGTGGGCGATTCAAAGCACGCGCACCTGCGCGCAGTCGGACGCCACCCCCCTCACGCCCCCTGCGCCGCACGTGAAGCAGGTTCACCTTAAGCACCTCCTGGTGATTGGCGCGACCAAGGGATTCGAGCACGACTCGATTTCCGCCGCTATGGCTGCGGTTTACAACATGGGCCAGGAGAGCGGCCTGTGGGACACGGAGATGCGCACCGACACGGAACTGCTGACCAAGAAGAAGCTGGGCAACAACGCAAAGAATCTCGATTATTTCGACCTGCTCATTTTCGCCAGCACCACCGGCGAGCTCGACATGGACGCCGACCAGAAAAAAGACATGCTCTCGTTCATCCACGACGACGGCAAGGGATTCGTAGGCATTCACGCCGCGCTCGACACCAATTACAAGTGGCCGGAATACGGCGAGATGATCGGAGGATGGTTCAACGAGCATCCCTGGAGCACATTCAATGCGCCCATTGTCAATGAGGATCCCGATTTTCCCGCCGTGCGCCACTTCCCCAAAGAGTTTGTCAAGTACGACGAGATTTACCAGGCCAAGGAGTGGTCCCGCGACAAGGTAAACGTGCTGCTCAGCCTTGACCCCAATCGCCTCGAC
>DASXXV010000074.1:0-25024 GCA_036502905.1 Occallatibacter sp.
GCCGCCATTCGATCCGCCGTAGATGCCCAGGTGCCGCGGCGAGGTAATTTTGCGAGCCGCCAGGTCCTGCGCCACCGCGTAGAAGTCGTCGTAGATCCGCTGGCGATGCGTCTTGAGGCCGGCTTCGTGCCACGCCGGACCAAACTCGCCGCCCCCGCGGATATTGGCCAGCACAAACACCCCGCCGCGCTCCAGCCAGAGCTTGCCCATGGCAGCTGGGTAGATGGGGGTCAGAGAGACCTCGAAGCCGCCATAGGAAGTCATGACGGTTGGATTGTTGCCGTTGTAGGGCATGTCCTTGCGGTGGACGATGAAATAGGGAACCTTGGTGCCGTCCCGGGAGGTCGCTTCCAGTTGCTCGACCACATCGCTGGAGGCGTCGAACAGTGGCTTCTGCGTCTTCGCCGGTTTCAGAGATCCCGTGTCGGCATCGCCTAGCCACAGCGAATGGGGATTCAGAAAGCCGGTTTCGGCCAGGAAGAAGCGGTCGTCAAGCTGGCTGGCGGCAGTCACTTCCACCGTCTGGTTATTGGGCACGGGGAGCTTCCGGCGCGTCCACCGGCCATCCATTTCACGCGTGTAGACGTACACCCGGCCTTGCACGTGCTCCAGCGTGGAGAGCAGCAAGTGGTGGCGCGTGGTGGCCGTCTCCTGCGCGAATTCCTCGGCCGTCGGCACAAAAACCACTGTGGGCTTCAGATGAACGGGATCCTTCGATGCCGCATCGCAATCGATCGCGATCACCGAGCCTTGCTTAAGGCCGGAGGCAGCGCCTTCAGGAGTCCAGTCCTGGCGCAGGGAAAAGATCAACTGGTTTTCGATAAACCCCGACAATTCCGCCTTGGCAGGCAGCGCCAGTTTGTGAACCCCGTCGGCCAGCATGAGCAGCCACTGGTGCTCCCAGAAACTCACGTCTCTTTGGATGACCGCCGCCCGGTGCCCCTCGCCATCGTCAAAGGTTGCGAATGCCGCCTGGACATCTTTGACCTCTCCGCGAAAGACCTCGGTGGCGCTGTCCATGGGCTGCCCCCTCTTCCATATCCGCATCGTCACCGGGTAGCCCGAGAGGCTCATCGTGCCCGGTCCCCAGTCGCGCCCGATCAGCAGCGTGTCCTTGTCCAGCCACGCCACATTCTGCTTGCCGCGAGGCAGCACGAATCCGCCCTCCACAAACTTGCCGGTTCTCAGGTCCATCTCCCGTTCCGTTACGGCATCTTCCCCGCCGGCGGAAAGCTGCACCATGCACAACTCGTTCTGGGGATGCAGGCACACCAGTTCCCGCGCCACCCAGCTCTGCTTGTCCTGCTTCGAAAGCGCGTCATAGTCGAGCACGGTCTCCCATTTCGGATCGGCTGCCAGGTAGTCCTGGAGCGTGGTGCGGCGCAGAATGCCGCGGACGTGGCTGGCGTCCCTCCACAGGTTATAGATGGCGCCGCCGCGGAAGTCCGGCCACGGCAGCCGGTCGGGCGACTCCAGCACCTTGAGCGCCTCGGCCTGAAACGCAGCGAAGTGCGGATCCTTTTCGAGCACGGCCGCGGTGCGCGCATTGTGCTCCTTGACCCAGGCAAGCGGCTTCTCTCCGTTAATGTCCTCGAGCCACGCATACTTGTCCGGCGGCGCCGGATGGCCGTCCTGGCTCAAGGCGCGGGGCGCCAGGCTGGCGGCCGCGATCACAAGCATCGGAAACAACGCCACAAGGGCGCCTTTTTGCACGAAACTGGTTTTCAAGAGATACCCTCCCCCGAGGCTCTTTTAACGGATTGCGCTCTATCGAGCGACGAATTTGGCAACGGCTGGATTCACCAGAGACGGCACAATAGCCGCGCATGGCATTGTCTCAAAAAACAACCAGTTACCAGAAGAGAGTTTTCATGCAATCATCTGCACCGTTGGGCGTGTTTTCGGCGTCTGAATGGATACCATGGGTCGCTTTGTGTTTCACCCGAAGTTAAACCTGCTGGACTGGTGCCGTGCGGTTATCTGGTTCCTTGCGGTTGTTTCGCTGTGTGCGCCGCCGGCGTCGGGATTCGGGCTGCCGGGGCTTCGAGCCCGCGCGATCCAGCCCATTGTGGTGGGCTATTTCCCCCAATGGGGGCTCTATTATCCCCAGCCCTACCTGGTGAGGACGCTGATCACCAACGGGAGCGCGGCGCGGCTCGACCAGATCAACTACGCGCAGGGTTTCGTGAGCGGCGGCCGCTGCTCGCTGGGTGACCGCAGGGCCGATCTTGAAACGCCGTTCACGCCCGGCAACAGCGTCAATGGCCTCGCCGACGACCCCGGCTCCGGCTTCCGCGGCTACTTTCACCAGCTCTCCGAGCTGAAGACCCGCTATCCCCGCCTGAAGATCCTGATCTCGCTGGAAGGAAAGGCGGCGGATTTTGCCCAGGACGCCAAGCCGGAAAACCGGCGCGCCTTCGTGGCCTCGTGCGTGGATATGTATATCCGCGGGCAGTTTGCGCCGGGCGTCGTCCGGCCGGGGCTGTTCGATGGATTCGATGTCGACTGGGAATCGCCCCTGGCCGAAGACGCCGAGAATTTTCGCGCTCTCCTGGAAGAATTCCGCCGCCAGATGAATGCCGTGCGTCCCGGCCTGCGGCTGTCGATCGCCGTGGGAGAATCGCCCAATCAGCTGCCGGGAACGGATTTCGCCGCAGTAGCCCGCATCGTGGACCACGTGGGCGTGATGAATTACGACTATGCCGGCCCCTGGAGCCAGACCACGGGGTTCCTGGCCCCGCTCTTCTCCGGCCGCCATACCGGCAGCATCGAAAGCAGCATCGCCAGCTACAAGGCCCGAGGGGTTCCCGAATCCAAGCTGCTGATGGGGCTGCCGTTCTACGGCTACAGCTGGACGGCCGTGGAGAGCGCCAACAACGGCCTGTTCCAGCCCGGGCGCGCAGTGCACGGCGACCGGCCCTACAGCTATATCCGCGCACTCTCCACGCCCTTTGCGACCTATCGCGATGAGCGCTCCCAGGCCCCCTGGCTCTTCGATGGCCAGACCTTCTGGACCTATGAAGACCCGGTTTCGGTTCGCTTCAAGGTGAGCTACGCGCGCAGCGAGCACCTGGGCGGAGTCATGATCTGGGAGCTCAGCAACGACACCGCCGATGCGGAACTGCTGAGGGTCGCATGGCGTTCGCTGCACCACCCGCTCAAGAACAAAGTGTTCGCCAAAGTGCGGACGCCCTCAACCACAGTTTCCGGATCGTAACGGTTGAAGCCGAGTTAGAGAATCACCCTGCTATCTTCCAATCTCCGGAACGGAGAGGCGGCGGCAAATTTTCCGCGCCAGGAGGTCGGCAATTTCCGATCATGGGATCGAACTACCTCGTCGCCAACTGCCTCAACACGTATTGCAGAATCCCGCCGTGGTTGTAGTACTCGATCTCCTGCGGCGTATCGATGCGGACGCGGGCGCTGAATTTCTTTTGGCCCCCGTCCGGCGCGGTTGCAGTCACTTCGAGCGTGCGCCCGCCGGCGAACTTCGATTCGAGCAGCGCCTTCAACCCCGGAAAATCATAGACTTCTTCGCCAGTCAGGCCTAGGGATTCCGGGCTGTGTCCCTCTTCGAACTGCAGGGGAAGAATGCCCATGCCCACCAGGTTGGAGCGGTGTATGCGCTCGAAGCTCTCCGCGATGACCGCGCGCACTCCCAGCAGATTCGGCCCCTTGGCGGCCCAGTCGCGCGACGAGCCGGATCCGTACTCCTTGCCCGCGAGAATGGCGAGCGGCACGCCCCGCTCCGCATATTTCACGCTGGCGTCGTAGATGGACATCTGCTCGCCCTCGGGCAGCAGGCGCGTGACGCCGCCCTCGGTGCCGGGCGCGAGCTTGTTGCGCAGGCGCACATTCGCGAATGTTCCGCGCACCATCACCTCGTGGTTGCCGCGCCGGGATCCGTAGCTGTTGAAGTCCGCCGCCTTCACGCCGTGCTCTGCGAGATACTTGCCCGCCGGGCCGCTGGCCTTGATCGATCCGGCCGGAGAGATGTGATCCGTGGTAACCGAGTCGCCCAGCACCGCCAGCACGCGCGCCCCGGCGATATCACTGACCGGTGCGGGCGCTTTCGTGATCCCGTCAAAGTACGGCGCCTTGCGGATGTAGGTCGAGTCGGGCTCCCACTGGTAGACATCGCCCGTGGGGAAGCTCAGCCCCTGCCAGCTGGCGTCGCCGTGCGAGACCGTGGCGTATTCCCTGCGGAAGCCTTCGCTGGAAATGCCCTTCTCGATGGCCGCGGCCACTTCCTGCTGCGTCGGCCAGATGTCGCGCAGGTATACGGGCTTGCCGGCCTGGTCGCTCCCCAACGGATCGCTGTCGAAGTTATGGCCGATGCGCCCCGCCAGCGCATAGGCAACTACCAGCGGCGGCGACATAAGGTAATTCGCCCGCACATCCACGTTCACGCGGCCCTCGAAGTTGCGGTTGCCGCTGAGCACGCTCACCGCCACCAGGCCGTGCTCGTCGATGCTCTTCGAGACGTCGCTGGGCAGCGGGCCGGAGTTGCCGATGCAGGTGGTGCATCCGTAGCCCACCACGTTGAAGCGCAGCTTCTCGAGATAGGGCAGCAGGCCGGACTTCTGGTAATAATCGGTGACCACGCGCGAGCCCGGCGCCAGCGAAGTCTTCACCCACGGCGGCACGCTGAGCCCTCTTTCCACCGCCTTCTTGGCCAGCAGGCCGGCGGCGAGCATCACCGATGGATTCGAGGTGTTGGTGCAACTCGTAATCGCGGCGATCACCACCGAACCGTGGTCGAGATACTTGTCGGGATCGACGTTGAAGCGTTCCTTCACCGTCGTGGTCACCTTCCAATGCCTGTCATCCTGAGCGGAGGTCGCGCTGGCGACCGCAGTCGAAGGACCTGCTGTTTCTACGGAGGTATCCACGACTGGCGTTCGCTCCCAGGCCTCGGCCTGGCGCGCGCCCAGCGGCTTGGCCGTGGGCCCCAGCAGACCGGGGAGCTGCTGCGCAAAACTTCCCGCCGCATCCTTCAGCAGCACGCGATCCTGCGGACGCTTGGGGCCGGCCACACTGGGTTCAACCGTGCGCAGGTCGAGTTCCAATGTCTGCGAATATTCGGCTTCCGGCGACGCCGCCGTGTGGAACAGGCCCTGCTCCTTGTAGTACGCCTCCACCAGCGCGATCTGTTCATCGCTGCGACCCGTCAGGCGCAGGTAGCGGAGCGTCTCCGCGTCTACCGGGAAGATGCCGCACGTCGCGCCGTACTCGGGAGCCATGTTGCTGATGGTGGCGCGATCGGCCAGCGGCAGCTCTGCGACTCCCGGCCCATAGAACTCCACGAACTTGCCCACCACGCCCACTTTGCGCAAAGCCTGCGTCACCGTCAGCACCAGGTCGGTGGCCGTGGCGCCCTCGCGCAGCTTGCCGGTGAGCTTGTAGCCCACCACCTGCGGCACCAGCATGGATACGGCCTGGCCCAGCATGGCGGCCTCGGCCTCGATGCCGCCCACGCCCCAGCCCAGCACGCCCAGGCCATTGATCATGGTGGTGTGCGAGTCGGTGCCGACCAGCGTATCGGGATACGCGAAGGCTTCGCCGTCGATGTCGGTGGTAAACACCACCCGCGCCAGGTACTCCAGATTCACCTGGTGGCAGATGCCCATACCCGGCGGCACGGCGGAGAAATTACGGAACGCCGTCTGTCCCCACTTGAGGAATGCGTAGCGCTCGCGATTACGCTGGAACTCGAGCAGCGAGTTGGCCTCGTATGCCTGCGGCGTGCCGAACTCGTCCACTTGTACGGAGTGGTCGATCACCAACTCCGCCGGGATCAGCGGATTGACGCGCGCCGGGTCGCCCCCCAACGTCTTGATTGCGTCGCGCATGGCAGCCAGGTCCACGATGGCTGGTACTCCGGTGAAGTCCTGCATCAGCACGCGCGCCGGCATGTAGGCGATCTCGCGGCTGGGCTCGGCTTTGGCATCCCATTTGGCCAGGAACTCGATGTCGCCCGCCGTCACGTTTACGCCGTCTTCGCGCCGCAGCAGGTTTTCCAGCAGGATCTTCAGGCTGAAGGGGAGACGGCTGAGATTGAAGCCTTTGGCTTCGAGCGCCGGCAGGCGGTAGATCGTATAGGTCTTCGCGCCGGACTTCAGGCTCGCTCGGCTGTTGAAGCTATTCATGTTCAATGCCTTTCTATCCGCGTCTGCTCAGCGGATCGAATGCGCGGCAAATCTCTCCGCGCACGGGTGCCCCAGGTCTCGCTTTTGAGACCTGGGTTCTGTCAGAATTCATCGGGAAATAGATTAATTAGTGGGGGGAATCACCGTCCACGGTCGTGGCGGCCGCGGCGGAAGCGCCTTACGGGCGGGGAGGCGGGGATGTCGGTGCGGAGGCGCATCGGATTCCACCGACAATTTTATCTCTCCCCACACAGAGTTGGAAATCCATTCGGGGCACTTCTAAACTGGGGCCGGGAGGAGGTCAGATGAGAGTTGGCTGGCGCACATATTTCCATGTCGCGGCAGTGCTTGCCGGATCGTTCTGGGCATGCGCCCAATCCACTTCGGGATCGCCCAACCAGTGGCCCACAAAAGACGGCTGGGTAACATTGCGCGATTTCAAATTCGCCAGCGGCGAGACCCTGCCCGAACTGAAACTGCACTACCTCACCCTGGGCACTCTGCATCGCAACGCCACCGGCCAGGTCGACAACGCCGTTCTGCTGCTGCACGGAACCGGCGGCAACGCGCACTCGCTGCTGAATCCGGTCTTCTCCAACGTGCTGTTCGTTCCCGGCGGCATCCTCGACATTCAGAAATACTTCATTATCCTGCCCGACGACATCGGCCACGGCGACAGCTCCAAACCCTCCGACGGCCTGCATGCGCACTTCCCCGCCTACGATTACGACGACATGGTGCGCGGCCAGCGCATAATGCTCGACGAGATGAAGGTAGATCACCTGCGCCTGATCCTGGGCACATCGATGGGATGCATGCAAAGCTTCGTTTGGGGCGAAACCTACCCGGATTTCATGGACGCACTGGCGCCGTTCGCGTGCCTGCCCGTCCAGATCGCCGGCCGCAACCGCATGATGCGCTACATGGCTATCCAGGACATCAAGCTCGATCCCGCGTGGATGGACGGCGAATACAAAACCCAGCCGCTGAACGGGCTGCGCGGCGCCAACCAGATGCTGCTGGTGATGGGCTCGAGCCCGCTGCAGATGCAGAAGCAGGCCCCCACCCGCGAGCAGGCCGAAGAATACGTCGATCGCTATCTCGAGCGCACCATGGCCTCCCCCGATGCCAACAACATGATCTTTTATTTGAACGCCAGCCGGAACTACAATCCCGAGCCGAAGCTCGAAACCATCAAGGCGCCGCTGCTGTGGATCAACTCCGCGGACGACTTCATCAATCCGCCGGAGTTGGGCATTGCGGAGAAGCTGGTGAAACGCATCCCGCGAGGCCGTTTCATCCTGCTGCCCATCTCCGATGGGACGCGCGGCCACGGCACCCATACGGTGGCCGCGGTGTGGAAGGACTACCTCGCGGAATTGATGCGTGAAACGGAACCAAAGCAATGAAATGAAGCAGTGAAATAGTGAATGAGTGGAGCGAGTGATTGATACTTGCTCACTCGTTTTCTTTATCGGCCAATCGAACCGTGTCGCTCTCCCCGCTTCTTGCGACACGATTCGAATGGCTCTCGAACCGGCTCATTACCTGCAAAACAGAGAAGGTGTCCATGAGCTCGGTTTCGAGGTCGGCGGGCGGATGCTTCCCGTCGCGTCGAATCTCCTTCAGTGGCTCCGGACTACTCAGCCCTGGGCTTGCCGGCGGCCGGTTATCCTGCCCAAGTCGTCAGTGGTCGTCCTGGTCAAAATCAAAGTCAAAGGGCGGCGTCAGTCCTGTGTAATCGCCGATCTGCTTGGCGTCATACGGCCCGTTAAGGCGGTTGAAGCCACTGCCGATTACGTTCGTCTTTCCCTGCTGGAAAACAATCTTGCCACCCGGAGTCACTTCAATCACGCGATTGTTGAACTGATCGCTGATCAGCGTGTTTCCGTCGCGCAGCCGGACACCGCGCGTGGGATTCGGATTCGCGTTGCTGCTGGCCCCGGTGTTGGTCGCGTATTGCCACACGATGTGGTCGGTCGAGTCCACTTCGACGATGCGGTTGTTGCCCGAGTCGGTGATCAGAATGTGCCCGTGCGGCAGCCCGCTCGCAAATGCCGCCGTATTCAACGCTCCGCCGATGGTGTACGTCTTCACCACGTTGCCGGCCGCCGTTATCTCAATCACGCGGTTGTTGAGTTCATCCGCGATCAGGATGTGCCCGTTCTCCAGCACTTCGGCGCTGTTGGGGTTATTGAGCTGGTTAGGCCCGTTGCCCACCACGCCCGTGGTTCCGTATTGCCACACAATCTTGCCGGTGAACAGGTTTACCAGGATCACGCGCTGGTTCCCCTGGTCCGTAATGAGCACGCCAAATCCCGAGTGTCCGGGAAAGCCGGAAAGGAATACCGCCGCCACCGGAGTGTTCAGCTGGTTGTGGCCCGATCCGGTGACGCCGGCCTGGCCGTATTGCCAGAGGATGTGCCCGGCCAGGTCCACGATGAATACGCGATTGTCAGGGCAGCCATTGACGGCATCGGAACAGCCGGGCAGAGGCGGACTACTGGGAGGAATGCCGGTGCCGGAGATGAGAGTGAACGGGCCAAAGCGCTGCGCATCGTTGACACCCACCACGCTGTGCGGGCCGGGTACATCGGAACCGTTGCCGAAGCTCCACACCACCTGGTGCGTTGCCGGATTCACTTCGATGACGCGGTTGTTGAACTGGTCGGAAATGAGAATACGGCCGGGCTCGACGGATTGTGCTTTAACTTTTGGCACTGATCCGCACGTGATAACCACTGCCAGAACGAAGATGGACTTTAAAGAAGGGCCGAAACCCTTCCGCGGGGAACTATGCATGTCAAGCTCCGATCTAGGCGGCCGCAATCCGTGTTTCGGAGAATGGGAAACTGGGCCGTCAAGTCGGGATTATAGGTATAAAGAATTGCGCTGAGTTGCCGGTGACAAAGGAATGACAAACTCGGGACAAACCGCATCAATCCACTTTGGGACGTGACATTTCGAGCAGCCGCGACACTTCACGCCGGAAATGACATCCGCTCGTGTACGCAGCGTCAGTCAGTCGCCCTGCCTGCACTTCTGGATAGCGTTGTTGCCCACCTATACTGAAACTGAGAGGTCCCCGATGAGGTCGAGCCGCGATTGATCTTTTCTGAAGGATTTGGAAGTGTTTACACCCGGTCGGCGGCATGGCTGGCCCGGCGTCTTCCCAACGAGAGGCAGCGGCTGCTGGCGTTGACGATCGTCGCCGGGGGCGCGAGCGGACTGGCGGCCGTTGCCTTCCATGTGAGCATCGGATGGCTCGAGTCACTGCTCATCAACCGCGCCAATTCCGCCCACGGGCACAGCTGGATCTTCTGGACCATTCTTACGCCAGCTCTCGGCGGGCTGGTGGTCGGCCTGGGACTGACCTTTTGGGCTCCGGCGGCAGCCGGAAGCGGCATCCCCCAGGTGAAGGTCGCATTCGCTCTGCGGTACGGGCTCATCACGTTCCGCGAAACCATCGGCAAATTCGTACTGTGCGCGTTTCAGATCGGATCGGGAGCCTCGCTTGGACTCGAAGGACCCACCGTGCAAATCTGCGCCGGGGTCAGCAACCTGCTGGCCCGCGCCGCGAAATTGAATCCCCAATATCGCCGCCGCATGACGTCGGTGGGCATGGCCGCCGGCATTGCCGCGGCCTTCAACGCACCCATCGCCGCCGTCACCTTCACCATTGAAGAGCTGGTAGGCGACCTGGACCAGACCATGCTCACGGGCGTCATCGTGGCCGCCGCGGTGGCCGCCGTGGTGGAGCACTCCATTCTCGGATCCAACCCGGTGTTCCGTGTGCCGCGCCCCTATTCGCTGGTGAAAGCGTCGTCGCTGGTGTGGTATGCGCTGCTGGGCGTCCTGGCCGCGGTGGTGTCCGTCGCATTCACCGATTCGCTGCTCTTGCTGCGCGCGCGATTCAAGCAGTTCACGGCACTGCCGCGCTGGGTGCATCCGGCACTGGGCGGACTGGCCACCGGGGCCCTGGCGGTCGTCGGTCTGCAGTTCTATCACATGAACGGCATCGCCGGCGATCCTTACAAAACCCTCACGCTCGCCATCACCGGGACCCTGCCCGTATCCCTGATGGCGTTGTTTTGCGTCCTCAAGCTGGCCGCCACCGTGTGTTCGTATTCCAGCGGCGGATCCGGCGGCATTTTCGCCCCCTCCCTCTTCATGGGCGGCATGCTGGGGGGCGCCGTGGGCTACATCGACGTCACCCTGCTTCACCACTCCGCCGACGCCATCGGAGCCTTCGCGGTGGTGGGCATGGGTGCGGTATTCGCGGGCATCGTGCGCGCGCCCATGACCTCGGTGCTGATCGTCTTCGAGATGACCGGCGGCTACGGCCTGGTGCTTCCCCTGATGATCGCCAATATGACGGCCTTTGCCCTGGCGCGCTACTGGCGCAAGCTGCCCGTGTATGATGCGCTGCTGGAGCAGGACGGGATCGTGCTCCCACACGGGACTCGTCCCGAAGCGCCGGGCGCGCCTCCCGTCGTAAACAACGCCCCCGCCGGCGAAATGACCGAGGACGCGACCGCCTGAAACACTCCGCGCCTCCTAGTTACAGGCAGGGCGATGTCAGCGGGCAAATTTTGTAGCTTCACCCGCGATTTCCAAAACCACGGGTATTCCATCCACATCCGGGGGCAATAGCGATGCGTCCGCCGGGCGGCTAGCCAGCGTCACCTTGATGCATTCGCCTCCTCCGGGCAGAAAGCCGCGTCCCACCCGGGGCGAAGCCGCCTGAAGAGCGGGATGCCCTCGCAGAAGGTCCCTCACCTTTTCTTTGGCCACACCGAATTGGTCCGGGGAGAAGGTCATGGCCCTAGTACAGCAGGTCTACATTCAACTCGTTCAGTACCCGGTTAAGGGGATTTACATAAGTCAGGCCGATGTTAGTGTCCCACCCCTGCAGCGTTCCGCCGAACACCATGCCCAGCGCCTGGTTGTTCTGGTCAAACACCAGCGAACCGCTATCTCCTCCCACCGCAAAGGGGATATTATCCCCGCCCTGTACCTCGATCTGCCCGTCAAACACCGCGGTTCCCTGATCGTAGGAAATGGTGATATTGTCCACTTCCACGGCCGTGACGGTGCCCGTGGTCAATCCCGTAGTTCGCCCGATCTTGTACACCGCCTCCGGTCCCGCCAGCGGCGCGGTCCGTCCGCCTTTCAGCGTTCCGCGCGAATCCAGCGTACGAGGGTCGATCCAATCGATTCTTGACACCGAAGCCGTCGCGCAATCCACGTAGTTCAGGTTCGCCCAGTCCAGCGGAATGAACCTCCTCAGATAGGCGACCGTGTCCTTTCCCTCTATGCCGTGATCGAAGAATCCGGGCTGCAAAACAGGATCTCCCTCGATGGCCAGGTTCTCGTTGGCGAGCACATGGTTATTGGAGAGCAGCAGGATGGTTCCGGTGGTGCGATCCCGCACGAAGCCTCCCAGGCTCCCCGCCGTGATCTGGTATTGGCCGATCGAGCAGCCGATCTGCAGCGGCCGGCACTCGGTCTGCAGCCTGGCCTGCAACCCGGTCTGCGACATGGTTTGCGACCTGGTCTGGCGGCTAGTCTGCAACGGCCGGATGTGCCCGACGAATCGCAGGTCCACCTCGTGTTTGGCCTCTTCGCAGATGGCCTCCACCTCCGGCGAATTCCACAGCAATGGATGCTGCACGCGCACCGCCAGCACATGCTCCCGCCCACCGTCAGGATGCCGCGCCACACCCAACGCGATAGAGTTCGGGAAGTTGATGTCGCGCACCGCTTGCGTGCGCACCCCCAGAGAACGCCGGTTATGGTCCTCGCGTGCATACGCGGAAACCCGGTCCTGGCGGATTCTGGTTTTCAGATCACGAACCGACTCGATGTCCATAGCGCCGACCCCCTTCACGTTCACAGGGCCCATTGGAAAGACGAAAGATTGGCTTTGAAACTATAACTCGGGTTTTGATTCGCCGCGATAACTTCCGTATCGATCTATCTCCGTATCTCCCCCGGCTCCCTATCTCCCATGCCTGTCACGCCTGCCTTGTGGAACGACAAATAGCCCTCCGTGCCTTTGCCGCCCATCGCCGGCGGGAAAAATCGAGTGCGGCGAAAAAGAAGCTGCTACAATTCGTTCCTCTCTCACAAAGGGTATTCCCCGTCAACTCCGTTTACGAATTGCAGAAGCTTCCCCGGGAGGACAGGATGGACAAGCCCTGGCATTTACTCGTCTATATTGCGGCCGATAACTCGCTCTACAGCGACGCGCTGGTGAGCCTTCGCCAGATCACCGACGCCAGCCTGCTGAGCAGCGTCAGGATCACCGTCCAGTTTGACGGCCCCACATCCGATAACTCGGTCCGTTACAAGTGCGAGGGCGGGAAGAGAACTGTTATCTGGACGCCTCCCGCCGGCTATCCCCTCGACCGCGGCGCGCGCCTGCAGGGCTTTCTCGACGACCAGACCCCGACCCCGATCACTGAGCGCATCTTTCTCATCCTCTGGGGACACGGAGCGGGCCTGGATCACGTTTATCTCTACAATGATCAGGCTGGTTCGACGTCTGCCTCCGCCAACCCTGCCCCCGCCCACAACGGCGCCAAAGAGAAGCCCGCGCATGACGCAGCCAGCGCTGACGCACCCAGTGCTGATGCCGCCGGGCCGCCGGCCGGCGCCAAACTCCAGGTGCCGCGCGGGTTTCCCTTCGACCTTCTCAACCCCGACAACGCCAACGCGAACCGCTATCTCAAAGACATTCAGCTGGGCAAGATTCTCGCCGACTACAAGCAGGACAAGCTGAAGGTCCCCATCGACATTCTGGGTTTCGATGCCTGCCTCATGGGACTGGCGGAGATCTGCTACGAACTCGCCCCCAGCGTGCAACTCATCATCGCCTCCGATGAGGAACTCCCCAAGGGAAGCTGGCCTTACGACACCATCCTTGAGGACCTCACCCGCTTCCCCGGCATGGACTCCAACAGCCTCTCCGCGGTCATTGTCAGCCGTTTCATGGAGCGCTATCTCAAGGAATCGAAGCGCACCCGCATCTCTCTTTCCGCGTATCTGCTCGAACGATCCAAAGAACTTGCCGAAGCTATCGGCCTGTTCGTAAGAGAAGTCCTGGGCAATATCGACGACCGGGAACTGCGCAACCGTGTCCTGCTGGCGCGCGATTTCTCCCGCACCCCCGAGGTCCCCGACTACATTGACCTTGGCGTCTTCTGTCACGAGATTATTCAATCCTTCGCGGAAACGGACACCATCCGTCTCCTCGCGGTGAAGATCCTGAATATCCTGGTCAAGAGTCCATACATCCTCTACCACCGCGATGCGGGCGAGAATGGGCCCGTCGTTCCCACCGGGCTGGCCATTTACTTCCCGGAACGCATTCCTCCGGCCCAGGACCAGGTCGACCAGGCTGTCCACGACCGGCAGGGCGTGCAGTCCTACAGTCCTATGGCCCCGCTCGGCCCCGCTCCGGCAGTGCAGTTCAATTCGTTCAACCCGCAAAAGGGAAACCAGCTCGCGGCGGGCAGCGGCGTGAAAACCCCCACCGCGGACCACACCAAGTCCCTGCTCCTGGTCGGCAAAACTCCCACGGCCGATCACACCAAGACTCCCACGGCCGATCACACCAAGACTCCTCCTGGCGGCCGGGTGAAGGGCGCCGACGGAGTGCGTGTGGTGGAACGCCAGCTGATCGGAAGCGAGATCTTGTGGAACGACTACCAGGCGCTGAGCTTCAATAAAGAAACCGGCTGGGCAGCGATGATTCACGACCTGATTACTTACAATTCAAAGCCCGCATACGCAGCTCCTGCCGCCGGCACGGGCCAGCCGGTGGGCTGAAACCATCTCCACCGCTCAGCGTCCGAACACGGAGAACGCCGCCCAGTAATACGGATGCAATCCCTCCGACTGGAGCGACTTTTCCGCGGCCGCCATGGCCCTCTCGATCGGCTGGCCGCGCAGCAGTCCCCGGTAGGCTTCCTCCAGCAGCTGCGCGCTCCGGTGCGAATCCACTCTCCATTTGCTGGCCACCACGTTGGGGACCTCCGCGCGCAGAAACACCCGAACCAGGTTCCCCGGATCGATCAGCCCTGCATCCGCGATTCCCGTTTCGCACCCCGACAACACCACGAGCTTCAGCCTTTGGAGATTCTCCCGGCTCAGCTTCTCCTGGTCCAGGAGGCTCATGCCGGTGCTCCTGTTCGCCTGCGCCAGCACCAGCCCGGTCTGGTTGCGATCTGAAATGGCATGGCCGGCGAAATGAAACACCTCCGCCTGCGCCAGCCGCCTGGTCACATTGGCCAGCCCGGCCTCTCTGCCGGTAAAGAGAAAATGATGATCGAATGCGGCCGCAATCGCGGCTGCCTCCCGGCTGGCATCCGGCAAGGGAAGCAGCCCCGTGTCCCCGCCCTGTTGCGGATCCCCAACCGCCAGCATCACGCTTCCCGCAGTGATCCTCTTGTCGCTGCGCAGCATCTGCATGTATCCCATGCCCGGCGACTCGATGATCGCCGCCCGGCTTCCCAGGTACTCGCCGTTACCGCTTCTGAGCACCGGGAACGGAATCATCTCCATACCCTCGTCCGGCTCGATCACCAGCGTCTCGATGCCTTCGAGGAAGGGCGCCACCGGTCCCACCAGCCACGCATACATCTGCCTCGCATCGTGGTCCAGCACGCTCGCGTCCGAGTGCGGGTCGGCGCACAGCCTGGTCAGCCTCTGCGCCGCCAGGTCCAGTTCCTCCTTGCTCACCCCCGCTCGCGCCGCGTGCAGGCCCTTCTGGTCCAGCAGGAAAACGACCAGGCCCTTGGGAAAGACGACCCATGTCAGCACCGCGGATCCCGGACTTACATCCACGCGCCCCGGGAGGTATCGGGCCATGCCGGCATACTCGGACTCGCCGCCCGTGTCGCGCGTTCCTCCATTTCGCTTCACCGCCATTCTCAGGGGAGCTGCGCGATACCACTCCAGCAGCGAAAACGCCCTCTCATCCTGCCGGTAGTCATCCAGATAAAGCCGCAAAAGGGAACGGTAGGCCTGCGAAGTATCGCGATGCCAGGTAAGCAGGTCCGTCTCCGACAGCAGAGAGCTCTTGTCCTGCTCGACCAGGTGAATCGCCTTCAACAGCTCCTCTTCCGCCAGCCGCGAATTGCCGTCGCGCAGATGGAGTTCGCCGGCCGCCCCCAGGTAAGGAATCAACGCGTAGTGATTGCTGATCAGGCCCAGCCTGGGGGCGACATCTTTCAGCGCGGATTCGGCTTCGGCCAGGTGGTTCCGCCGTACCTCCACCGCGGCCCTCTCGATGGTGAGCTCCAGTTGCATGGGTTCGGCGTTTTTTCCCATCCTGGCCATCAGCTCGCCGGCCTCGCGATATTCGGCCTCCGCCGTCGGCTCGTCGCCCGCCGCCTCGGCCGCCTTAGCCAGCAGGGCATGCTGGGCCGCTGCCACAGCTTTGTCCCCGTGCGAGGAGTGAATGGCGACGGATTCGCGGAAAACCGCCTCCGCGCAATACCACAAGCCTTCCGCCTGGGCGGCGTAGCCGAGGTCGGTATAGAATCCTTCTCCCGTCACGGCGGGATAGGGATAGCGCCAGAACTCCTCCAGGCCCGCACTGATGCGGTTCCACGCATCGTGGGTCGCCACCCACGGCGTGGCCACGCCGTCCAGGACGTACGCGCCTTGCAGGATCAATGTCTTGTATCGGGATTCATTCGCCACGCGCGCGGCCCGGCGCGCATACTCCAGCGCCTCTTCCGCCCTGCCGGTCATGAACACGCAGGTTGACGCTTCAAAAAGAAGATTGGCTTTGGCCCAGGGATACCGGTCCAGATCCGGCATTTTCAAGGCCGCGCTCGCAATCGGCGCGCAGCGATCGGCCATTTGGGAGCGGTTCACCCCGCTCAACCATTGAAACGTTGCCGCCGCCTCGCCGGCCCTGTTCCCCGCCTCGTGAAATAGCGCAATGGCGCTCTGCGCGTGGGTAATGATCTCCTGCGATTCCCCTCTCGCATTGGCCCGCATGGCCGCCCCGAGTTCCACAGTCGCCTTCGCCAATTCCGGGGACGGGGAGCCCTCCGTGAGTTCCGCAAGCAGGGGATCGTGATGCTGCTCCCGCAGAACCTTGGCAAGCGCGGCCGTGGCGTCGGGCCCATCGCGGCTCCTCTGCCCCGTCGTGGACCCGAGCGCCGCCGGCAGCCAATCCGTCAGCGCGTCGGTCAGGTACAACTCGTCGTTCAGCGCATCCAGTTCGCGCTCCTGCGATCCATTCGGTCGGCGCAGCAGGTCCTCCAGAGCGGCGCGGGGCTTGTGCGTGGCGGGGGTCTTGAACCGGTCTTCGGTAAGGCCGTGGTGAATCAGGAAATCGCGATGCGAAAGCCCGTCCTTTTTCCAGTTTTCGTCCGTTTCATGCTCCAGAAATGCGTTCCAGGCCTGTACCGCCTGGCCATAAAGCTGCAGCTTTTCGAGCGCCAGCGCCTGGTTGTACCGCACCACCGGATCGTTGGGAGCCTTCTTCAATGCCTCCCCGAGTAGGTTGAGAGCCACTCCATCTTTCAGGCGGGAATTCGATTGGTCCGCCGACATGACGTAAGCGGTAGCAAGATCGGTAAGGATGGCCGGCGATTCCGGCTGGATCTGCCGGGCTTTCTCCAGGTGTTCGATGGCCTTCGCGGGGTTCCAGTCCAGCAGCTCGATCTGCGCCTGTGCTTCCAGCAGTTGCGGATCATTGGGATTTCGCTTCAGTCCCTCCAGAACCGCGCGGGTGGCGTCCAGCATCGAGGCGGGATGATCGGCGATCGATAACGAAGCTCCGCGCTCCGCCGAATGCATCTCGGCAAACGGCGCGCCGGGAATGCGGTACTCGATGGTCCGGTAGTCGCGGTAGGCCATGGCCACCAGTTCTCCCGCCGGAGCAGTGCGGCCGAGCCCATTGGGCGACATGGAGGGCTCCTGCCCCGTGCTGCTCTCCTGCGAGGCCACCGCGGGTGGTCTCAGCTTCGCCACCTCTCTGCTCATCCGGAACTGCGCCACTTCCCAGCCGATCGCCGCCAGCACCAGGATCGAGGCAAACGCCAGGGCCGGTGGCCGATACCACATCCGCCATCCGCTGCGAGCGCGCGTCCGCTTTTCATCCTTCACTGAGGCCAGCTTCGGCGCAACCGCCTCTGCCCATCCCCGCTGCTGGCTTTTCATGCCCGCCAGCAGAGCCTCTTCCTCCGCCGTCGGCTCGTCGCGAAAGTCAGCCAGGGCCTGCCGCAGCAACGCGGCGCAGGGGTTGCATTTCGCCGCATGTTGCAGCCATCGAACGCTTTCTTCATCCGTCTGAATTCCGCCTGCAACTTCGGCCCAGATCTCTTCGGCCGCGCATTGGCCTGGAGGAATATCCAATTTAGCCCACCTCGCGCCTCGAAGCGCGTTATGTATCTGCTTATGCATATACAGCTTCTGTTCGCACTCCCTGCACGCTGCAAGATGAATGCGAACTTCTTCCAGGGCCTGAGGCGCCTCGCCCTCGGTGCCTGTCTCCAAGGATGGGGACGCCAGCAGCAGCAAATCCACCTCTTCGTCGCTCAGATGCTGAGTCACCGGGCGCGTCAACAACTACCCCTCTCTTTCAATACGACTCCGCCGAACCTACACCTTTTGCCGCCGCCGGCGCCTCCGCGGTACCCAGGTACTCCCCTGCCACTTCGCGCCTCACCAGCCGGATCAGCCGGAACAGCAGGCTTTCCACCCCTTTGACCGTCAACCCCATCGCCGGAATGCCCGCAATCGAGCCGGCAGTCATTCCCTGCTTGTGGTACAGCCAGAAAATCGCCCGATCCCGCGCCTTGGTGGGCCCCTCCAGGTGCCTCTCCAGGCACTCATCGATCTTCCCCAGCAGAATCCCCCGTTCGATGACATTCATGCCCCCGGCGCTCGAAAGGTCCGCCTTGGCTTCGAAGTTCTCCAGCAGTTGCATCACGTGGCCGCTTCCGCGCTTCAGCGAGCCGTCCTTCTTCAGAAAGTCGCGGGCCACGTTGGCCGCGATGGTCTTCACATAAAGCTCCACCGCTTCCGGGTGTTCCTGCGCGAACGCGTACAGGTGCGCACACTTGTCCGCGGCCAGCTTCAGAAATGTCTCCTGGACCAGGTCATCCACCCATTCGTGAGCCACCGCGCCCCAGTTGCGCGCCACCCGGATGATCGCCAGTCCCACGGGTCTGCGGAAGCGCACCACGAGCTCACACCAGGCCGCCTCGCTGCCCGATAAAGCGCAGGCGCGAACCAGTTCCGCTGCGTCTGAAGACGATTGGGGAATCTTCGTACCCTCTAAGGGGCGAAATGTCGACGCCGATGGCAATCAGCATACCACCGGGATGAATCACCGGTGCGAGAATCCCTCCGCGCCCCACGGCCCGCCCGCCGGGCAGCCATCATTATCCTGCCATCGCTCACTGGGCGTGGTTCAACAACGAGGACAGCAGTTCCAGGATCCGGCCCGTTCCTCCCGGCAGAACCGAGCTGGCCAGGGCCAGCATCGGCAACGCCAGTGCTTCGGCGAGTTTCAGGTAGAAGTTGGTTCTGAGCTTTCCCTCTTCCTTGTTCACTATCCTGGACAGGATCGCGTCCCGGTCCAGCTCGCTGAACACTTTCATGAACGCCCACCCGACCGCCGCCAGAAGCGCGCACCCCGATAGAAGTAGCGGCGCAAATGGCACAAACGGGTAGATGGCCATCGCCACCACCAACAGCGAGAACATCGCCGCCACCGACATCAGGAGGGTGTGCAGCCGCGCCACCACGGTCTGGATGAAGCCGATATACAGCAGGCAAATCAGCCGCTCCGCCGCCTGCTGCGGTTCTGACAGCCGCGATGCCTCCTCACGTTCCGAGCAAAACGGGTCCGTGTTGCCTTCCGCCTTGCTGTTAGGCCGTTGCGGAGGTTGCGAGTCCGCCGGGAGCGCAGTCCTGGCCGGCCCATACTTATTCGCCTCCATCAAAACCGCGGCCACCTTGCACGCGTGGGAAATGCAGTCGAAAAACTCCTTCCGGTCCTGCTTGAACTCCGGCACGGTTTTCCGCTGCAGCGGCTCCCTGCTGTATTTCAGCTTGAGATTCTTGATCCCCCTCGCCGCGTGTCCCAGCCCCCCGACAGCGTGCTGGCAGTGCATCTCGAAAACACATTGCGCCAGCGCCCAGTCCAGGGCCTTGCGATCCCGAAAGGAAACCCCACTGAAAGACCAGAGCGCCGGCCATTTGAACTCCGTGATGGGCACGAAACTCCGGCGGAATTTTTCCCGGTGCAGCGCCCTCAGCAGGCCGCGCAGTTCCTCCCACAACGCCACGAACTGCACCAGGTCCAGCAAAAGCAACAGCACCACCGTCACCGAGATGCCCAGAACCAGGCGCGTGGTCGCGGACCACTCGAGCGTGGTGATCATCGTGAACGATCGCGATTCGTGAAAGAACAGCACCACCATCGCGATGAGTCCCCAGGCGATCAGGGTTACCTTTCCCACCCGCCACGCAGGCAGCGGTTTTCCCGCCCGCGCAATGTTCTCGCCCCGGAGCCGCGAGATGCGCGGATTCTCCGGGTAATCGGGAAGGGGCGGCGCCGCTTCCAGCAAGGCGTTTCCGTTTCCCGCCTGCACGGCCCATACCATCAGGGCCGCCAGCAGCAGCAGCAGAGTAGGCACCAGCGAGAGTCCCGACTCCAATCGCATCTCCCGGAACTTGTTCATAATCCAGGAAGCATCCTGCCCGGCAAACGGGTCGCGAGCAAACCTGCCCTGCGCCAGCGCGAGAACGGCCGCGCCGACAAACGGCAACCCGGCCAGCGCCATGCGCGGGTTTAGAGGAATTCCCGCCAGCGTAACCGCCTTGATGACCGCGGAGAGCCCCACCGCCAAGGGCGCCCCCAGCGTGAGCCCTTCCGCGTAGCGCCACGCCAACCCCGCGGACGCCGATGCGGCCTCCGGAATCTCAACTGACCAGGCCAGAACCTCGAACGCGGCTGCCGCCACCGCCGCCGGGATCGTCACTTTCAGCAACCAGAATCGCCACGAACACGAGGGCTGAAAGCTCGCGCACACAATCCGTTGCACGGGATCCGCAATCCAGAAACAGGCGCTGTAGCCCGCGGTCAGAAACACCAGGGCCGCCAAACACAACTTCCACATGGTGCCGGGTCGGATCTTCTCTGCGGGCGCCCCATGCCGGGGGGCTGACCCGAACAGGCGGAAGGGCATTTCCACATCCCCTTTCGGATCCGGATATGCCCTTTCCCTCACGACGCCCACCGGCCAGGTGGACTTGCTGCCCAGCGCCGCCAGGTACACCGGCGGCTCCAAGACCTCCTCGGCGCCGTCCTTCCAGAAAGGCATGCTGTACTCCGCAATCCACCCGGGAGCAGCGGCTCCGGCCTGGTGAAACAGGTCCCGCACCGCGAAGTAGGTGCCCTGCGCTACATCGTCCGCAAAGAAGTGCCTGGTGCCGGTTCTCCTGTCTCCCGTCCAGTCCCCCAGCCAGGGCATCATGGGGTACTCGTCCACGATCAAATCGCCGCGGAATTCCCCATCGAGCTCGCGCACAAAGGTCCGCGAATTCCCCAGCATCACCACCCGTATGGCGCTGTTATGGGCATGCAGAAACTGCGCCAGAAAGTAGAGATCGTCGTGGTTGGTCGCCGAGATCAGAACCGCACGCACGTGGTGCTTGCGCAGGAACTCCGAGATCCCCAGCAGGATACCTTCCTGGCTGGTCACCGTCGAGGCGCCTCCAAACGAGCGGATCGTGTCGCCCTCGCCCTGTTCTTCGCTGTGCAAATTCAGCAGCCGCTTCCAGGGCTCGGCCGGCGCGTGCGAGCCGAAGATCCCCTGCGCCTGATAGCCGGCCCGCAGGCTGGAAATATCGCGCGGAAACGCCAGCCGCCACATTCTGTGAAGATCCTTGTCGTCCCGCTGCGCGGAAGGGCTTTTCCCGGACGGCTCTTCTCCCCCCAGCGAGTGGAATCCGTAGAGCGACTCTTCCTCCGCCAGAACCGCCACCTGTTTCACATCCATTCCCATGTTCTGCAGGGTGTTCAAAACCGCGGCCACGCGGGCGCCGTGATCGTGCATCGCGCTGCCGAAATGGATCGAACGGCCCGGCAGGCGTTGGGAGATTTCCTCCATGGCCTGGCAGGCCGCATCCCCCACGCTGACCCCGCCGCTTCGGATAACAACATCGGCCTTCGCATCCCATTCCCCCAGCAGCTTGGTCATCCTCACCAGGGTCGCGAAAGATCCGCTGAACGTAGGGCCCAGTATCTGGATGGTGGCCGGCATCGGAAGACCGCTCTTTTGCGCGATTTCCACCGCCGCCTTCACCTGCGCCAGCGCGATTCCCTGGGTCGGCTTCTCGGTAATTACGAACACCACCGCACCGTTGCGATACGGGTCCTTCTCCTGTTTGGGAAGCGGCGCCAGTTCCGAGTTCCGGAAGAGCAGGATCCCCGGCGATCCGTTTTCGGCCGCCTTGGCTGACGCCTCGTTCTCGTCGTCCTTGTATTGTTCGCGCTGCCCATGCGCCTTCCACGGAATCCACGAACTGTCATACAGGTACCCCGAATCCTGAAGGCCGTCCTGCAGCGCATCCAGGTCGTGGTCGAACTTCGAGGCAAGGTGCGTCTCCAGCGGATGCGGCACGGTTGCGAACAAGATGGCCGGACCCTGCCCGGGCCCGCCCTTGTCCAGCGCCTTGGCGAGGAATGCCTGCACAAAAGGCACCCCGCCCTGCTTCTCCGCCGCATTATCGTGCCCCACCGGCCGGGTGACCTTGCTGTGGCTATCGGTCGCGGCGGGCTTCGCCGCCGTCGCTGGCGCGGACGTTCCCTCTCCCGCCTGCGGTCCTTGCACCGCAAAACTGGACGCCACCAGCAACGCGAACATAAGGCTGTAACGGTTCATCTCGAACACCTTGGCAACTTAAAAGCCCACCGCGACGGGCAGTTGTCCCCAGGTGCCGTCGTCAGGGAAGAGATCGGAAAGCCGCGTCTGCGAAGGGCCGGCCGCGCTTCCGCGGTTACGATCCGGCCGGCTGATTCAGCCGCGCCACATCGCCCGGCCATTCGCTCAACGGGTCATGCGCTGTTTTGCGCCTTTGATTACCTAGAACGAGATCCCGCGCCGGTTACCTTCGCAACGCGGATATCTGGGTGTCTCTCACGCGTGACATAAGGACGTTCCCACGAGCCTTGCGCAGTCCAGCTTCTTCGGATGGACTCATCGGTTAGGAGGAAGGCGATTTACTGGAAGCGAGAGATCAGAATCAGGATAATCACCAGCAAAACAACTATCCCGACCGCCAGGCCCCACGTCCTGGAGGGGCTCCACTCATCCTCCGGCTCCCCGGCATTCCCACCGTCGGAGAAGAGACTGCTAAACATCTCCGGCCCTTCGTATGGTGCTGCCGATTCCAAGCCGACCTCGACCAGTCTCGAAGCCTCCACCCGGCGTTCAGCTTCCATGCGCTCCAGGGCTAACCGATCGGATTCCGCCTTCTCCCGGGCTTTGCGTTCGCGTTCGGCTTTGGCCCGGGCCTTGCGTTCCGCTTCGGCACGCTCCTGCGCCAGCCTCTCGGCTTCCGCCGTCTCGCGCGCATTGCGGTCGGCTTCAGCTTGCGCCTTGGCCTTGCGTTCCGATTCACCGCGCTCTCGGGCCAGCCTGTCGGCCTCCACCTTCTCTCGGATTTTGCGCTCGGCTTCAGCCTGCGCGATTCCAGGAGGGGAGCCCGGCCCGGCACTTCGTTCCATCACCACGACGCCTCCGCCAGAGACCGCCTCCATTTCCTGGGTGTAGGCAAGCAGGCATTGTTCCGCGATCAACGAGATGCGTTTGCTGTCGTCGTTCCCAAGCACGACCAGCGCCTTGCGGGCGCTCAGCGCCAGCCCGCGATGTCGGCCGCGGAGAAGCCTCTCCAGGCGCGGAATGGCTTTCTCTTTTACCGCGGAGAACTCGCTCTCGATAGCCAGTTGCAGGTCGTCTGGCAGGGGAACCTCGGGCGTGGCGGGGTTGGCGTCGATCACGAACGTCCCCTCGACCTCCGAGGCCCACTTGCGAGGCGTCTGTTGCGCGGTGCGCTCGCGGACACGCTCGTAGACAAAGCTGTAAAGCTCGTCAAGTGTGACCTGGCCATCCCCGTCGCTATCCGCCGCCCCGGACCGCAGGCCTTCAACCAGGGCCTCGGTGAAAACTGATTCCACTCCGACGCCCATCACCGCATCGCCTTCGAACGAGTACTGGAAGGCATCCGAGGCAGTCAGGATGAACTTGCCGCGACCCTCCTCGGGCGTGCTGCCGGTGAAGTACTTGCCCACATTGACCACGCCTGCCGCCTTGGTGCGCGCCACCGCGCCGCTATGGCAGCAGTCAAGCACCAGAACCTGCCGCCGTGAGCGGCACTGGTTCATGATGTCGTTCACCCACGATGCGGCCACCGCGGTGGAGCGGAGACGCTTGTGCAGGGTGTTGGGAGCGGCGTAGTAAAGCTGCCCATCGTCATCCGTCACCCCGTGCCCCGAGAAGTACAGGAGAAGGAGATCGTCGCGCTCCCGGTCACCGAAGAAGGCCTCCGTCTCTTCTGAGATTCGGTACGAAGGCTGGTTGGCCAGGACACTGACCTCGAAGTTGCCGATCGCGGGATCGCCCAGGACACCGGCCAGCGATTCGGCATCCCGGGAGGGCGACACAAGGCCGCGCAGGAGCGGGTCCTGGTACTCCCAGTTAGCGATGATCAGAGCACTTCGAAGCATCGTCTCAAGCCTTCTGCCGGTCGAGAAACACCGCTGGAGATTGCTGCCGCCGGGAACGACCACAATGGATGGTGAATTCTCCGCCGCGGCGTTTCACCATAACCTCGCCGCTCACCCGGAGGTTGATCCTGACCGGTTCCGCTCGGCGCCGGCCACCGCGTCAATGTGTAGCGGACACCAGGCGAGCCAAGCGTCACCGGAGATCTCCGGAAAAGCAACCGAGGACCCCTGGGGAAAGTGAACGCTAGTCGGACAACACTATACAACGAATTCGGCTCGGCAGGCGCGCAAATCGCCTCGCATCGATCGCCCGCTCCTGCGGGATGTCGCGGGGGCGATTGGTTTGCGGTTCCATGTTTTTTCCGGACAGCCGAGTAGCGATCGGCTTCATGCGTCGGCGCACGGGCGCAGTTAATCTCCAGTTCACTTCCCGTCTTGGCGCTCCAATTCACGCTCAAGCTGGACGCGACGCAGCGGTGCGGCCTGGTTCGACATGGAGGGTAGCTGAAAGCAGAGTTGTTGCTATACAATCCGATGCCATCGGCGGGAGGGTCAGCCTACAAGTCGTGAGGTCACGGAGGTCCCTGTGTCGACGCCCGACGTAATCTGGAAAAACGGCAAGTTTGCCCAAACATCGCGGCGCGATGCCTGGTGGCTCTCTCCAGCAGTGGTCTTCCTGGGTTTCGGCGCGTTTCTGGTCTATGCCAACTGGGCGGCTTTTCAGAACAGCCATTACATCTATGGTCCCTATATCTCGCCGTTCTATTCGCCCGAGCTATTTGGCAGTTCCCCGCACGCGCTTTTTGGTCCTAAACCGGGATGGTACCCGGGCTTCCTGCCGTTTTCTCCGGCCCTGTTCATTCTCTGGATACCCGGCTTGTTCCGCGTCACCTGCTATTACTATCGCGGCGCATACTACAAATCGTTCTGGGCCGACCCTCCGGCTTGCGCAGTGAGCGAGCCGCGCAAAACCTATCTGGGAGAACGAAGTTTTCCGCTGATCCTGCAGAATTTTCATCGCTATTTTCTGCGCCTTTCATACGTTGTCTGGGGTTTTCTGGTCTACGACGCGGTAAGGGGGTTCTTCTTTCCGGACGGATTCGGGATCGGA